>CAJPFO010000232.1 GCA_905339255.1 Myxococcaceae bacterium | reverse complement strand
CGCTCGCGCGATGCAGCGCTCCGGCCGGGACCAGCACCTGCGCTCCGGCGTCCGCAGCAGCCGGGGCGTCGCCTAGGAACGCGACGCGCGCGCTCATGTCGGGGAGCAGGCGAACGTCCGGAGCATCGAGCCGGACCTCGACCTTGAGCGTTCCTTTCTGTCGGTCGACCTGCGGATAGAGCTTCACCACCGTCGCCGGGTAACGCGAATCCGGGATCGCGTCGGGCGTCACCTCTGCGAGCTGACCGAGCCGGATTCGCGGCAAATCGCTCTCGTTCACGTCCACCTCGGCGCGCACCTCGTTCATGTTGGCGAGCCGGACCAGATCGCCCGAACCCGAGAAGCCTCCGGGCACGGCGATCTCTCCGGCCTCCTTGAGCTTTGCGAGCACGACACCATCGCTCGGCGCGCGCAGGACCGTGTATTCGAGCTCGAGCTCCGCCTCGCGCAGTGCCGCCTCGGCCTCGAGGACGGACGCGCGCGCGAGGGCGAGCTCGTTCTCGCGGATGTCGAGCTCCTGCTTCGAGAGCGAGTCGCGGGCGCGAAGCTCGCGACCCCTCGCGAGCTGGAGCCTCGCGAGCTCGGTCCGGGCCCGGGCCGAGTCGAGCCGGGCCCGCGCCCGGTCGACGGCGGCGAGGTACTCCCGGTCGTCGAGCTCGACGAGCGGATCGCTCTTGCGGACCGCATCGCCCTCATCGACGAGGAAACGCCGGACCCGACCTGGAACTCGAGTGCCGACGGCGACGACCTTCTCGCCGGGAACCAGGTAGCCAGCGCCCGACAGGACCGCGACCGGTCGGCTCGCGGCTTCCTCGGAAACCACGGCGCTCGCAACCCGGACCGCAAGCGGGCGCGTGATCCGCCAGGCCAGCGTGGCCACCATCACCAGCACCAGCGCGGCGAGCCAGGGCCAGCGCGGACGCCGCTTCCTTCGCCGCAGCGGCGGCGCCGTGTCGCGCTCCATCCGTAGCGCTTCGAGGTCGGCGCGCAGCCGTTCCCGCTTCTCGTCGCCCGCCGTCATCTCTCCTCCCTACGCCTTGCGGAGCGCTTCGATCGGCCGGAGCTTCGCGGCCCGCCACGCCGGCCCGAACCCCCCGACGACCCCGATCGCGACCGAAAGACCGAATGAGATCGCGAGATCTTCGGGCGCGATCGAAAGCGTCACCACCTGCGTCGTGAAGGTGCGGGCGCCGAACGCGATTCCGCCGAGCGCGAAGCGCAAGACCTCGGCCAACGCGAGCGTGAGCAATGCGCCGAGGGCGAACCCCGCCACCGAGAGCACGAGGGACTCGACCTCGAACGAGATCAGGATCGCAGCCCGCGGAAATCCGAGCGCCCGCAGCGTGCCGATCTCGGCGGTCCGCGCCTGGACGGCCGCGTACATGGTGTTCGCCGCGCCGAATCCCGCGCCGGTGCCGGCCAGCACCGCGATCGCCACGACCAGGAAGGTGAGCGACGCCGAAGTCTCGGCCTGCTTCGCGTAGTAGTCGGTCTCCCGCGACGCTTCGAGCGCGAAACGGGGGTCGGAGTCGATCCGCTCCTTCAGCGCCGAGAGATCGTCCTCGCCCGCAGCCCGGAGCCGCACGCCCGAGTACGGGTTCATCCGGCGCGCGTCGGAAGCGAGATCCTGCGCGTCGGCCCAGACCTCGCTCTCGAACGAGGAGCCGTCGGACTCGAAGACGCCGACCACCCGCCACCGCCCCCTTCCGAACTCGAGCGTCTCGCCGAGCTCGGCGCCTTCGTAGCGGCCCCGCACCGCGCGGCCGATCACGACCTCGCCGAGCCGCGGTCGAGCCATGCGGCCCTCGACGATCTTCACGTCGTCGTGGACGAGGTACGCGGTCGGCTCGATTCCACGCACGAGCACGTTCTCGCGCCCTCCGGTCCGTGTGCGGAAGAACGGCTGGACGACGAGCTCCGGAGACACCAGCCGCTCGCCGGCCGGTCCGATCGCGATCCCCTCCAGGTAACGGATCGAGTCGTAGGCCGCCGTGGTGATCTGGCTCGCTCCGTCGTTGTCCGAGCCCTTCCGGAGCACGACGAGGTTGAGTTCGTTTCCGGTGAGACCGACGGTCCGTCGCAGGCTCGTGAGAAGGCCGAGAAAGAGACTGCACGCGATCACGACGAGCGCGACGACCGTCACGAGGACGAGACTCCGCCCCGGCCGCGCCACGACGTTTCCGAGGGAGTAGGAGATCGGCAGCACTAGAAGATCTCCCGGAGCGTCTCGGCCACCGGGCGACGCGCCGCTCCGAAGGCCGGGACGAAGCCTGCGAGCGCACCGATCGCGAGCGAGAGGACGAGGCCCTCGATCACCACTCCGCGGGTCACGATGAACCCACCGAGCGGACCGAGCTGCGCCGAGCCCGCGGCCACCTCGCGGAGCGCCGTCGTGAGCGCGTATGCGAGTCCGACGCCTGCGGCTCCGGCGAGCGAGGCGAGCAGCAAGGTCTCGGCGACCAGCATCGAAAAGATCACGCGACGCGGGAAGCCGATCGCCTTCAGCACGGCGATCTCGCCCGCGCGCTCGCGAACCGCCATCGATGCCGTGTTCCCGGCAATGAAGACGATGCAAAGCGAGACCAACACGGTCACCGTCATGAGGATCGTGACGAACCCTTCGAGCGATCCGAAGAACGATGAAAAGAAGCTCTTCTCCGTCTGCGTCGACGTCTCGGCGTCGCTGTTCTTCGTGAGCTCCTCGATCCGGAGCATCACGGAGTTCACGTCCTTCGGGTCGCGGACCTTCACCCAGATGATCCCGGCGATGCCGAGCTTTCGCCCCATCGCCTCGAGCGTCTGCTCGAGGTAGTCGCGGTTGAGCCAGAGCACCGGAGCGCGGTCGCTCGGGATCTCGGCCACGATCCGCAGATCGAGCGCGACCGGCCAGATCGTACTCCGGAGGGTGATGCGATCACCGATCTTCCATCCGTACTTCTTCATCGTCTCGCGGCCGACGATCGCGCCGTCGCGATAGCGTCGGAAGTCGGCCATCCCTTCGGGAGCGATGTTCCAGTCCGGAAAGACCGTCTCGACGCGATCGGCCTCGACGGCGAAGTTCGGGAAGGTGACCCGGCCCTCTTCCTCGAACGCTCCACCGAACCACATCTGCGCCATCGCATCCTCGACCCCGGGAAGCGCGCGGATCTTCCTCGCGTAGGCGTAAGGCATCGTATACACGAGCCCGGCCTCGTTCACGACCGAGATCCGGGTGTTGCTCGCGATGCGGGAGATGAGCGCATCGAGCCCGGCCGGCATCGTGAGCAGGATGCAGACGAGCAGGACGGCGAGCGCCACGGCCCCCGCCGTGAGCAGCGACCGGAGCGGATTGCGAAGGAGATTGGCCCATACGAGCCCCACGAAGCCCATCTAGACCTCGCGAGCGCGGACGGGCCCGCCCGCAGCGAGCGCCAGCGCGTCGTGCGCCCGCCGCGCCTCCTCGCCTTCGAGGAGCAGACCCTTGTCGAGGTGGAAAACCTGGTCGACGAAACGGAGCGCGCGCGGGTCGTGCGTCACCATGACGACCGTCTTGCCGAACTCCTCCTTGAGTTGGCGGAGCAGATCGAGGGTCGCTTCGGCGTTCTTCGCGTCGAGGTCGCCGGTCGGCTCGTCGGCGACGATCAGATCGGGGTCGCTCACCAGCGCCCTAGCGATCGCGACCCGTTGCTGCTCTCCGCCCGAGAGCGTCCGCGGCGAATGATCGACGCGATGCTCGAGGCCCACGACGCGGAGCGCGATCTCGGCCCGTCGAGTCCTCTCGGCCCGCGAGAGGTCGCTCAGAAGCAGAGGGAGAGCGACGTTGTCGCGCGCGGAGAGGACCGGAATCAGGTTGAAGAACTGGAAGATGAGCCCTACGTGTCGCGCGCGCCAGGCTGCGAGTTCGTCCTCGTCGAGTTCGTTCAGCAACTGCCCCGACACGAAGACGCGACCGTCACTCGGACGATCGATACCCGACACCAGATTGAGTAATGTCGACTTTCCCGATCCCGACGGTCCCATGAACGCCGCGAACCGGCCCTGCGATACCTCGAGCGAGCAGTCCTCGAGCGCGTGCACCTCGTCCACACCGCGCACGTAGCGGCGCGAGACGTGCTCCAGCCGGATCAGCGGCTCGCGGCCGACGGAGGGCTCGCTCACGGCCCCGGAGCGTAGCGCGAGGCGACCGGCGCGCCGTCGCCGGAAAGCCGCTGGCGCGCCCACTCGAGCAGGCACGCGACCACCCCCACCCCGCCGAGCGCCGCGGTGAACAGGAAAACGGGAGCGTAGCCTCCGGTATCGATCGCCTCGCCGAGCGGCCCGCGCCCGAGGGAGCCGACCAGCAGCGTGAGCGACGAGAGCAGCGCGTACTGGACGGCGCTGTACTCGCGGCTCGCGATCGACGAGAGATAAGCGACGAAGGCGGCCCCCGCGAACCCTCCGGCGATGTTCTCGCCGCTGATCGCGACGAGGAGCCTCGCCATCCTGGCGTCGATCCCGAATGCGGCGAGCAGGCTCCCCAGCCCCGAGAGCGAGAGGAACTCGTCGATTCGGGGCGCGCCGACCGCGAGATCGAAGTAGAGAAGATTGCTCGCCGCCGCGACGACGGCACCGAGCGTGAGCGTCGCCATCCGACCGAAGCGGAGCAAGCAGCCGCCGGCGAGCGCGACTCCCGCGATGGTCATCCCGACTCCGAAGATCTTGGAAGCGAACGCGACCTCGTCGTTCGAGTAGTGGAGCTCTCCGAGGTAGAAGGGAAATGCGAAGGGACCCCAGATCGAGTCGGTGAGCCGGTAGCTCAAGATGAGCAGCAGCACGAGCACCGACGCGAAGCCGAGTCTTCCGACGAGTTCGGCGAGGGGGCCGAGGATCGCCCCCGCGAGGGGATCGAGGATCCGCTGGAGCCTCGTCGAGGTCGCCGCGGACGGGACCCGAGGTGCGAGCCGGCGCAGCCGATCGAGCAGCGCCGCCACGAGCGAAGGAAGGATCACGGTCCCCGCGACGATCCAGGGGCCTCTCGATGCCATGAAGGCTCGCGCGCTCGGTCGCTCGCCCCCCTCTGCGACGGGAGCGAGGACCTCGATCATGAAGCCGGCGAGGCTCGCGATCGAAAGCCCCCAGGCGACGAGAACGACCGCGAGGCCGAGGTTTCGCCAGCGCGTCGCGACCTCGGCGAGAGGGCCGAGCACCGGCCGGGCGTCCACTGCGCCGTCGACGCGG
>CAJPFO010000231.1 GCA_905339255.1 Myxococcaceae bacterium | reverse complement strand
TTGTTCGTCAAGGCCTCGCACGTCACGCCGGTCCAGCCCTCGATCATTCCTCCGCTCGGGATCCTCTCTCTCGCGGGCTACCTCGATCGCCACCGCCCGCACCACGAGCTCCGGATGATCGATCTGCGGCTCATGCCGCAGAGCGAATACGAGCGCGTGCTCGCGGAATACCGGCCCGACGTGGTCGGGATCAGCCTGATGACGATCGAGGCTCCGCACGCACACCGCTGCGCAGCGACGGCGCGACGCATGCTTCCCGAGTCGACGATCGTCTTCGGCGGGCCGCATCCCACCAACTACGTCGAAGAGGTCTTCGCCGATCCGCACGTCGACTTCGCGGTCGTGCACGAAGGGGAGATCACCTTCACGGAGCTCCTCGATGCGATCGAATCCCGGAGCGGATTCGATTCCGTGAAGGGGATCGTGTATCGAAGCCCGTCCTCGCCGAAGGGCTTCGTCGAGACCGACGCCCGTCCCTTCGTCTCGGATCTCGACTCCCTGCCGCATCCGCTCTGGTCGATGGTCGACTTCGACCTCTACGAGACGGTCAAGTCGATGTCGCTGATCGGCCCGCGCCGCTGCGCTCCGCTCACGACCTCGCGGGCGTGTCCGTACCGCTGCAGCTACTGCCACGACATGTTCGGGAAGAAGTTCCAGAAGCGGAGCGTCGAAAACGTCCTCGACGAGATCGAGATGATCGTCCGTCAATACGACGTGCGGGAGTTCGAGATCGTCGACGACATCTTCAACCTCGACCGTCCGCGTGCGACGGCGATCCTCCAGGGGATCATCGACCGCAAGCTCGGAATCGGCCTCGCGTTCCCGAACGGCCTTCGCGGCGATTTGATGGACGAGGAGATGGTCGACCTCTTCGCGCGCGCAGGGACACGCTACGTTTCGATCGCGGTCGAGACGGCTTCGCCTCGACTGCAGAAGCAGATCCGGAAGAACCTCCGGATCCCGAAGATCGAAGACACGATCCGTTGGTTCGTCGAGCGGCGCGTCTACACCAATTGCTTCTACATGCTGGGCTTCCCGTCGGAGACGCTCGACGAGATGAAGGCGACCGTCGAGTTCGCGATCCGCCAGCCGTCGCACACCTCGATGTTCTTCGTCGTCGTCCCCTACAAGGGCACGACGATGAACGCCGAGCTTCCCGATCCGAGCGTCGCGAGCGAGCTCGAGGGGCTGAGCTACAACGAGGGCGGGATCAACGTCTCGGGAGAGGTTTCGACCGAGGAGATCCAGCGCCTGATCAAGGTCGCCTACCTTCGCATCATCGCGGACCCGGCGCGGATCTGGCGGCTGCTGAGAGACCATCCGAACAAGCGCTACCTGCCCGCAATGGCGTCGATCGTCGTGAACCGGCTGGTCTGGGACAACCTGAACCAGACCGACTTCGTGAGTCGGCTCCGTCGCGCCGTCGGGCTCGGCGAGCGCGGCCGGACGCTCGTCCCCCGGGTGATGCGCGACGCCGAGGCGCGTGCGAGCGCGCAGTCCGCCGACCGCACCGCGACGTTCTGATCGCTCCGCAGGCGGGACGTCGAAGCCGGAGCGGAGAGGCAGTCACGCCACCGAACCCTGCGCCCCGGCTCGGGAAGATGCGACGCCCCCGTGCGGCCGAGCCGCTCGTGTCGACGAGGCCCCGCCGAGAAGATTCCGGATCCGGCAGTGTTTTTCGCGCGCCGCCTGCGATTTCCGCGGTCGAGATCCCACTCCTCCCAGGGGCCTTGACTCCGACCGGGAGGAGAATCATGCGGATCTGGCGGCGGACGGTGATGGCAGCGCTGGCGGCGACTCTTCTTCTCGGATCGGGCTCGGCTCGGGCCACCGTGGTGACGGGGCAGCCGGCGCGAGACGCCTTCGAGGCCAACGTGCTCTCGTCGGGATTCACGAAGATCACCTTCGACGGCTTCTCGCCGAACACGAAGATCACCACGCAGATCGCTGGGCTCTCGTTCCGGACGATCCGCGACCCGAACGGGAACCCGCTCGGCGGAACGGTCGGCGTGAACATGTCGCCCTTCACGGGCCGGATCGGAACGATCGTCGGAACACCGTGCTCCGGATGCAGCGACGACGGCCGCTACGCGTATGAAATCGTCTTCTCCGACGCGCAGAGTGCGGCGGGAATCCAGCGTCTGTGGAACTCGTCGACGGTCACCCGCTTCTTCAATTCGAGCGGTCTTCTTCTCGGCGAGTACCAGGGATCGACGTACGTCGGCTGGCTCGGCGATCCGAACGACGCGACGACCCACGTGAAGCGGATCGAGATCGACGGTGTGGTCCTGGGCGGATCGAGACAGGTCGGCTACAGCGACGACCTGATCTACGGAACGATCCCCGAGCCGTCGACGGCCGCGCTCGTGGCGCTCGGCCTCACGGGCCTCGCCGCGCGCCGCCGACGCTAGGACGCAGCTCGACTCGCCGCGAAGCCGCCGCGTCGATTCGCGCGACGGAGCCTCGCGGACCTCTCAGGATCGGATCACCGTTCCGGCGAGGGCGGCCGCGTCGTAGCGGCCCTTCGCGAGAATCGGTCTGCCGTTCAGGAACACGTCGTCGATGCCCTCGGGAAAGAGGCTCGGCTCGTCGAAGGTCGCCCGGTCGCGAAGCTGCTGCGGGTCGAAGACGACGAGATCCGCGGCCTGCCCGGGTCGCACCTGTCCGCGATCCCTCCAGCCGAGCCGGTCGGCCGCGGCCCCCGTCATCCGTCGGACGGCCTCTTCGAGCGGGAAGAGCCCCTCGCGAACGCAGGTCGAGAGCACGCGAGGGAAGGTCCCGTAGCTCGCCGGGTTCTGATGACCGACCTCGGTGAGAAGCGTGTCGGTCTCCATGGTGCAGAGCGGATGCGAGAGAACCGCCCGCAAGGCCTCTTCTTCGCCGCGGTCGCCGCTGTACTTGTGGTTGAGGACGCGGGCGTTGCGATGGCTCGCCACCGTGAGGCGCGCGTAGAACTCGAAGGGCCGCATGCCGAGCCGCGCGGCGGCTTCGGGGACGCGAAGCCCGTCGAGGTGGTTCCACTCGGGAACGTCGCAGTGCATGAGCTGGATGTCCTCGAGCCCGAAGCCGACCGCGGCAAAGGCCATCTCGGCGAAGCGCTCGAGGCCGGCGAGTTGGTCCGGGTCGCGGAGGACGTCCTCGAGCTTCGGCAGGAGCGCGGCCGGAAAGATCACGGCGCAGGTGGTGTTTCCCGCCGTGTACGGGAAGGCATCGAAGCCGACGTCGAGGCCGGCGCGATGGGCCTCCTCGATCATGCGAAGCGCATCGCCGTGGTTCGGCCAGGTGTTCCTCCCCACGAAGATCAGATGGCTGATCTGGAGCCTCGCTCCGGCGGCCTGCGAGACGCGGAGGATCTCGCGGATTGCCGCGAGGTTGTGCGGATCTTCTTTCGGATCGTGCGCGTAGACGCCGCTCGCCCAGCTGTAGGCCTTGAGATGCGAGGTGAAGAGCCGCTCGCGACGACTCACCATCCGGGCGAAGGCCGTGAGCTCTTCTTCTCCCGAGAAGATCCCGGGCGCGTAGCCGAGACCGGTCGAGAGCCCGACGCAGCCGGCGTCGAGCGCCTCGTCGACGAGCCGCCCCATCGAACGGAGCTCGTCGGGGCTCGGCGCTCGGGGCTCGAGCGTCCCGGTGACGGCGCTCCGCACGCTTCCGTGGCCGACGAGCTGCGCGACGTTGAGAGCGACGCCCGCCTTCTCGAGGTCGTCGAGGAAGGCCCCCATGGTCTCCCACTCCGGCGCGAGCGAGCCGTCGTGGAGGAGGCGGCTCGCCTCGCGCGCGCTCTCGCGGTTCACGTCCGAGACGGGTGCCGGGCTGAAGCCGCAGTTGCCCGTCACGACCGTCGTCACCCCCTGGCGGACGAAAGGTTCGACGAGCGCGCCGTGCCTCGGCGAGGGAAGGATCCAATCGGCGTGCGAATGGATGTCGATGAAGCCCGGCGCGACGATCCTTCCGCTGCAATCGAGGACCCGCTCCGAGTCGAGCGCGGAGAGATCGCCGACGTCGGTGATGCGTCCTCCGCTCAAGGCGACATCTGCGCGGAAGGCCTTCGATCCCGAGCCATCGATCACGAGCCCACCGCTCAACTTCCAATCGCAGTCCATGCCTTCACCTCCGGAGAGCGAATCATTGCTCGAGTCCCCGGGGCCGCCGCCGGGGACGGGGTCGCGATCAGCCGCCGAGGAGCTCGGTCGCGATCCGTCGCGCGAGATTCCCGTCGACGTCGCCCTTGTGCGCCTTCATGAGGGCTCCCATCACGCGGCCGAGATCGGTCGGCGCCTTCGCTCCGGCGTCGGCGATCGCGGCCTCGACCCAGCGTCGCGTCGTGGCCTCGTCGGCGAGACGCGGCAGGTACTCGTGGATCACGGCGAGCTCGGCCCGCTCGATCGCAGCCCGATCGGAGCGTCCGGCGCCCTCGAAGGCCTCGATGCTCTCCTCGCGCTGCTTCTCGAGGCGGCGCAGGATCGGGATCGACGCCTCGTCGGAGAGGCTCGTCGAGTTGTCCTTCTTGAGCTCGAGGAGGAATGCGGCGCGAATGCCACGCAGGGCCTGGAGCCTCGCCGAATCGCGCGCCTTCATCGCCGCCGTCATGTCCGTGTTCACGCGTTCGAAGATCGACGGACTCATCACGCCTCCACCCCGTTTCTCCGGATCACGTCCGAATAGAACTCTGCGCTCCGCTTCGGGATGCGCTTCTGTGTCTCGAAGTCGACCCAGACGATGCCGAAACGCTTCCCGGTCCCGTACGCCCACTCGAAGTTGTCGAGTAGCGACCAGACGTAGTAGCCGCGGACGTCTGCAGAGCCGTCCGCAATCGCGTCGGCGAGCCCCGCGAGAAAGCCCCGCAAGAGCTCGACGCGACCGACGTCGTCGACACGGCCGTTCGCAGGCGCCGTGTCGTCGCAGACGCCATTCTCGGTCACGATGATCGGCGGCCTTCCGTACTCGGCCGAGACGAAGCGGACGAAATCGCCGAGCGCGAAGGGAGCCTTCTCGTAACCCATCGGAGTCGTCGGGAGCTCGGGCTTCGCGGCCCGGAACCCGATCGAACGCTCCGGGTCGGCTTCGATCCGCGATCGCGAGTAGAGGTTCACGCCGAGGAAGTCGGTTTTCGCGGCGATGCACTCGAGGTCTCCGGGCTCGATCGGAAATGGTGCTCCATGAGACTCGTAATGCTCGACCACGGTGGGCGGATAGCCGCGGCCGTAGACCGGGCCGTGCCAGGTGCGCGTCGAGAAATCGCGAGCGCGCTCGCACGCGATGCGGCTTTCGTCGCTCGCGTCGGCGGGCTCGAAGCTCGTGTTGGCGTTCGTGATGCCGATCTCGCCGCGGCGCCCCTGCTCGCGGAAGCGGCGTACGGCGAGGCCGTGCGAGAGGAGCAGGTGATGGATCACCCGCGCCGTCGCTCGGAGGTCTCGGATTCCCGGAGCGAGAACACCGGCACGGTGTCCGTACTCCGCCGTCACGAGCGGCTCGTTGTGCGTGATCCAGCGTGCCACGCGGTCTCCGAGCCGGCCGAAGAGGAGGTCGGCATAGTCGGCGAAGCGGAGCGCCGTGTCTCGGTTCATCCAGCCACCGAGATCCTGGAGCGCCTGGGGGAGGTCCCAATGGTAGAGCGTCACGCAAGGCGCGATTCCCGCCTCGAGAAGGCCATCGACGAGCCGGTCGTAGAAGGCGAGCCCCGCCTCGTTGGCTCGGCCGGAACCGAATGGGAGCACGCGCGGCCAGGAGATCGAGAAGCGGTAGCTCCCGAGGCCGATCCGCTGCATGAGCGAAACGTCCTCGCGCCAGCGGTGGTAATGATCGCAGGCGACGTCCCCGCGCTCGCCGTTTTCGATCCGGCCCGGCTGCCGGCAGAAGACGTCCCAGATCGAGAGCCCCTTGCCGTCCTCGAACGCGGCGCCTTCGATCTGGTAGGCCGCCGTCGCGGCGCCGAAGACGAATCCCGGCGGGAAGCTCCGCAGCGCCACGCTAGGCCCCGTTCCGATCGATACCCCGGCTCGCGTCGCGCGCGGGTACGTCGAGCGGGCCCGGAATTCGCATGGGACGTCTCCTCGTTCGCGTTGGAGGCTATCGCAACCGCACGCACTCGCCGTCGCGAGGCACGACGGACGGCACGCCGAGCTCGCGCTCGATCGCATTCGAGAGCGACTCGGCCGCTTCGGGCTCGCCGTGCACGACGTAGACGATCTCGGGCGGCTTCTCGGCGCTCGCGAGCCAGGCGAGCAGCTCGTCGCGGTCGGCGTGGACCGAGAAGGCCGGAAGGTCGAGGATCTCGGCTCTCACCGGCACGTAGCGGCCGAGGAGCTTGATCGAGTGCGCGCCCTCCTGGAGGCTCCGCCCTCGCGTCCCCGAAGCCTGGAAGCCGGGGAGCACGATCGTGTTGCGTGGATCGGGCAGGCGGTTCGCGAGGTGATGGAGCACGCGCCCCCCCGTGGCCATCCCCGAAGCCGAGATGATGATGCACGGAAAGTGCTGCTGGTTGATCGCCCGCGACTCCGCCGTACCGTGCGCTTCGATGAGACGCCCCGGGTCGAAGGGGTCGCCATCGGCGGAGGCGAACTCCGCGAGCACCTCGTCCGTTCGACTCGCCACCGCGTTGCGGTAGACCCCGAGCGCAGCGAGCGCCATCGGGCTGTCGACGTAGATGGGGAGATCGGGAATCCGTCCCTCACGCCGGAGCCGCTTGAGCTCGAGCAGGATCACCTCGGTGCGGTCGACCGCGAACGCAGGGATCACGACCGATCCGCCGCGAGCGACGGTTCGGAGGATCGCTTCCTCGAACGCCACGACGGCGGTCGGATGCGGATGCAGGCGGTCGCCGTAGGTGCTCTCGATCAGGATCGCGTCGGCTTCGGGAGGCGGATCCGCGGGTCGCAGCACGGGATGGTTGCCGCGGCCGAGGTCCCCGCTCACGACGAGCCGGCGAGGTGGATTGCCGTCGATCGAGAGCGCGATCGCCGCCGAACCGAGGATGTGACCGGCGCGGCGGAAACGCGCGCTCACCCCCGCGGCGATCTCGACCTCCTCGTCGAACGCGACGGCGCAGAACCGCTCGAGGGCTCGGAGGGCGTCGGCCTCGGAATAGAGCGGGAGCGCGGGGGCGTGCTTCGAGTAGCCCTTGCGGTTTGCGTAGGCCGCGTCCTCCTCCTGGAGGTGTCCGCTGTCGGGAAGCACGATCCGGCAGAGCTCGAGCGTCGATCGAGTCGCGAAGATCGGACCTTCGAACCCCTGCTTCACGAGCGCCGGCAGGTAACCCGAATGGTCGACGTGCGCATGCGTGAGCGCCACCGCGTCGATCGAGGACGGAGGGACGGGGAAATCGCGCCAGTTGCGGAGCCGAAGTTCCTTTTCGCCCTGGAAGAGGCCGCAGTCGACGAGCACGCGTGCGCTCGGCGTCTCGACGAGGAACCGGCTCCCGGTCACGGTTCGTGCGCCGCCGAGGAAGCGGACGATCGGGACCGAGGGATGCGGCGTCGCGGAGACTCGCACGGCGGCTGCGACTACTGCTGGAGGCCCGCGATGCGGGCGGCCGCCATCGCGTCGATGGCGTCGATCCGGCGCAGCCACTCGCGAACCTCGGCGGCGAACGCCGCACGCCGCTCGGCGAGGTCCGGCGAATCGGATTCGACGAGGCGCCGGTTGCGCGCGAGACGGAGCCCCGCCTCGTAGAGGACCTTCGAGACCGATTCCGCGCTCCGGCTGCGGCGCTGGAGGAGGTACTGCCGGCCGCGCGCCTGGCACGCGGCGAGAAACTCTCCCGGGTCGATCGACTGCCCGGCAGGAACGCGCTCGAGCGTGTCGGCGACCACGCGGTACGCCTCGATGAAGGGCCGGAGCACGCGGTGCGCGAGGAAGGGTCTGAACTTCCGCAGCAGCGCCAGGACCTCGCCTCCGCCGTCGGATGGCCGCCACTCCCACTCGCCGTCGTGGACGGCGATCTCCTGCCGCACCTCGTCCCGGAAGGCCTCCTTGTCCGCGAAGAAAAACTCGAACTTGAGGAGATCCCGAAGCCGGAACGCCGCCTCCCAGAAGCTCGCCGCGCGGTCGTCGTCTTCTTCGGAGGCGCGCAGCAGGGCGAGCTCGGCGATCGCTCCGTTCACGAAGAAGTGGATGATCGTGTTGCGGTAATACGCTGCGGCGAGGTGCTGGTCCGCTCCGATCGCGTACACGGCTTCGGGACCTTCCGCGTAGCACGTGACGACCCCGCTCGTGACGAGCTCGTCGAGCACTCGCCTCACACATTCGGTCGTGTCGAGCTGGAGGTCGCTCGTCGTCGGGAGCTTTCGCTGATCGACGTAGTGGAGGAGGTTCCGGAGCGAATCGACGACGGTCTCGATGTCGAGCGCGCGGTCTCCCCGGCCGAGGAGCGCGAGCGTGACGAGCGAGGTCGGCGTGATCGGGGTCGCCCGGTTGATGCGGACGCACGCCTCGAAGGCGAGCTTCTGCACCTCGAGGTTCTCCTCTTCACGGGTCTCGTCTGGCCTCGCTCCGTGGCCGAGCGCCTTCACGAGCGAGAGCGGCTCGCCGAAGCGCAGATGGATCGCTCCGTAGCGACCCGAGAGGCGGCGGACGATCCGGACGAACCAGCGGAAGCTCTCGCGCTCCTTGCCGGCACCGCGCTGCTCGGCAGCGTAATCGCCGACGTCGGTGATCTGGTCGTACGCGATCGAGACGGGCAGCAAGAAGACGTCGTCGCTCTTGCCGCGGAGGAAGGCGTCGACGACGTAGGTCATGAGGCCGAGACGAGGCGGCAGGAGCTTTCCCGAACGCGATCGCCCACCCTCGACGTACCACTCGAGCGAAAACCGCTTCTCGATCAGGTAGTCGACGTAGCTCCGCAGCACGAACTTGTAGATCGGCTGGTCCTTGAAGGTGCGCCGGATGAAGAAGACCCCGCTTCGACGCACGAGCGGTCCGACCGGAAAGAAGTTCATGTTGATCCCGCCGGCCGTGTGGTTCGGCGGAAGCCCGTTCTCGAACAGCGCGTACTGCAGGACGAGGTGGTCGAGGTTCGACTTGTGCGAGGGAAGGAAGACGACGGGGTAGCGCTGCGCGAGCGCATAGAGCTGGCGGAGCTGGTCGCGGTCGTAATGGAGGGTTTCGCTGTAGCCGCGGGTGTAGAGAAGCCGGATGAGACGCGCGGCGAGATCGATCACGTACGGCGAGTGCGTGGCGGCGATCTCGCGGAGGTTTCTCGCCGCCTCGCGACGGACCGATTCCTCGCTCCGTCCGAGCTCCCGCGCGAGCCGTGCGACGCCGCTGCGGAACGATGCGCGGCCGAGGATGTCGCGGTGGACGAGGCGGGGAACCTTGTACTGCTGGCCGCGCAGGCGCCTTTCGGCGCGCTCGAGCGAAAGGCCCGCCTGGTGGGCGACGAAGTCGGCGAGGCCCTGGGTCGCGGTGCGGTCGGTGTCGGTGGCGGCCCGCCAGCGCGAGCGGAGCTCGGAGGCGAGCGCGGGCTCGCCGGCGACGATCCAGCAGCGGTCGGCGTGGCGCCGCACGAGCCAGTGCTGGCGCAGGAGGCCCGGGTCCCGGGGGTCTCCGAAGGTGAGGAGGTCGCGCAGACGGACGGCTCGGACTCCATTGCGGAGGGCGGGCCTCCAGATCACGCGCAGCGGCGCGAGGAGGGCGTCGTCCGGGCTCGCGAGCGCAGCCTCGAGCCGCGGGTCGGGTCGACGCCGCGAGCGGCGTGAGGGCGGGATCTCGGCCGTCTCGACGTCGGTCGCGCCGGCCGGCCGCTGGCGCTCGATCCAGCCCTCGAGCAGGCGGCGCTCGAGGGGGCTCGAGGCGTCGAGCAAGAAGATCGTCCGGGGCGGCGCGCCCTCCAGCCGAGGCCAGCCGGGCTCCTCGACGTGGGGGCGCAGAGGCATCGGCGGGGGACCTCCGGAGCTGTCGCGTTCTGTCATTCTAGTCCGGCGGTTCGGGGAGCGTTAGCTTTGTTTCGATGTCGCCCCGGCGCATGACCCCCGCAGAAGCCGCCGCGCTCGTGCGCCCCCGCGATCGCCTCGCGGTCCCGCTCGGCCCCGGGCAGCCCCCGGCCTTCCTCCATGCGCTCGGCGAACGCGACGACTTCGAAGACCTGCGGGTCTTCGGTGCGCTGCTCACGGGGCTGTACGAGGTCTTCACACGCCGCGGTGTCTCGCTCAGGTCGGGGTTCTTCGGTCCCGTTGAACGCGGCCTGCGCTCGTCGGGGCACGATGTCGAGTTCGTTCCCGCCGACTTCCGACGCTTCTCGAGGATCGTCCGGGATTTCCACCCCCGGATCCTCGCGGTGCAGGCTGCGATGCCCGACGAAAAAGGGATGGTCTCCTTCGGACTTCATGCGGGGGCCGGGATCGAGGAACTCTTCGCGGTGACGCGCGATCCAGACCGCTTGCTCGTGGTCGAGGTGAATCCCGGTATCCCGCGAACGGTCGGTCTTCCTCCGGAACATCCGCACGCCATCGCGCTCGATGCGATCGACGTGATCATCGAGAGCGACGCTCCGGTTTTCACGATCGGCGACCCCGAGCCGACCGCGGTCGAACGCGCGATCGCAGAGATCGTCGCAGGGTACGTCCCCGACGGCGCGACGATCCAGACCGGGATCGGAGGCATTCCGAGCGCCGTCGCCGGGATCCTCGCCTCCGGGCCCGGAGGTGATTACGGCATCCACACCGAGATGTTCACGAACGGGTGCCTGGCGCTCCATCGCGCCGGAAAGGTCACGAATCGAAAGGGGGTCTTCGACGGGCACTCGATCGTGACCTTCGCGGCCGGCACCCGCGAGGTCTACGACTACCTCGACGGGAACGAGGACGTTCGCTTCTTGCCCGTCGAGCTCGTGAACGATCCCGCGATCATCTCGCGCAACCGCCGGATGGTCTCGATCAACGGGGCGCTCGCAGTCGATCTCGTCGGCCAGATCTCGGCCGATACGATCGACGGTCGTCAGTTCTCGGGGATCGGCGGACACGAGGACTTCT
>CAJPFO010000230.1 GCA_905339255.1 Myxococcaceae bacterium | reverse complement strand
TGCTGACCGAGGCGCTGCGCCACGAGATTGATCTCGTGGCCATGACAGCCAACCGAACCTTGTCACCTCTGGATGTGCTGGATGCCCCGCAGCGTCTGACGGAGGCGCTCAGCGAGCAGTTGGTGCGCATCCTGGGTGATCTGGGCGGCGAAGGCGAGGAAAAGCTTCGGCAACAACTGGCGCTGACCAATGCGCTGCTGACCCATGCGCGGGCGCAAGTGACCCGCGGCGATGCCGTCGATCCGCTGTCTGAACCAGCCCGATTGCTGCATAGTGTCCACCGTCATGCAGCTGCACCCACCCTGCCTGAGACGGGTCTGGCACGACCCTGGCTGTTTACGGCGGACAAAGGCTCGCCTTCCCTGCTCACCGAACTGCGCACCGAGCTGGCCGCTTGCGACCAGGTGGACATCCTGGTCAGCTTCATCACCTACTCAGGCGTGCGCAAGTTGTTGGACATTCTCCAAGCGGCCACATCGGTCGGTGCCGATGGCAAGCCGCGCACACGGTTACGCGTGCTTACTACCACCTACACCGGAGCCACGGAAATTCTGGCGCTGGACGCCCTAGCGGCTCTTCCTGGCTGTGAAATCCGCATCTCTCTTGACGGCCGGCGCACGCGGCTGCATGCCAAGGCCTGGCTATTTCAACGCCGCACAGGTTTTGGTTCAGCCTATGTTGGCAGTGCCAACCTCTCTGGTGCCGCCTTGATGGGCGGGTTGGAGTGGACACTCAAATTCACTGAGCGTGGGCAAAGCGATCTGTTCGAGCGGGCCAAGGCCCATTTTGAAACCCTTTGGGAAGACGCCGAGTTTCAGACCTACGATCCGCAGAATCCACATCACCGCAGTGCGCTGGGGCAGGCGCTGCAGCGCGAGTCTGGGGAGACCCCAATCGCCCGACCCAGCTATTTCGATCTTCAGCCCAAGAGCTACCAGCAGGACATGCTCGACCAACTGCAACTGGAACGCGAGCGAGGGCGCTGGCGCAATCTGGTGGTGGCGGCCACAGGCACAGGCAAGACCGTGGTGGCAGCCTTTGACTACCGCAACAGCTGTGGCCAGGCTGGCGGGCGCCCGCGCCTACTGTTTGTCGCCCATCGCGAAGAGATCCTCAAACAGGCCCTGCGCACCTACCGCGAAGTCCTGCGTGATCACAGCTTTGGCGAGCTGCTCACTGGCAACAATGTTCCGGAGACGTGGGACCATGTCTTTGCCACCATTGACAGTGTTAGTGCCCGGCAGCTGGTGAAGCGATTTGGCGCTGATCATTGGCACACCGTAGTGATTGATGAATGCCACCGCCTTGCGGCCGATCGTTTTGACGCCTTTGTCACCTCAATCAGACCGCGCATTCTGCTGGGCCTCACGGCCACTCCAGAGCGCAATGACGGCAGACCTATTCTGCAATATTTTTCCAACCGCGTCGACGGTTCTCCGGCAGTCGAACTTCGCCTCTGGCACGCCCTGGACTTGCAGCTGCTGAGTCCTTTCGAGTACTACGCCTGCGATGACGACACCGATTTCTCGCAAGTTCCCTGGGCGCAGGCGGGTGAGGTCGCAGCGATTGATCAACTAGTCACCGGCAATCACATCCGTGCCCGGCTGATATTGAATGAGTGGCGCCGTCTGGCGGGGGAGCCAAAGCAAGGCAAAGCCCTGCTGTTTTGCGTCTCGGTCGCACACGCTGAATTCATGACCGCCCAACTCAATGCCGCGGGCATCGGCGCCGCCTGTGTCGTAGGCAACACGCCCGCTGAGGCACGACGCAAGGCACCTCAGCAATTGGACAGCGGAGAGATTGCCGCCATCGTTACCTGCGATCTCTACAACGAGGGTGTGGACCTGCCCCAGGTCGATACCTTACTGCTCTTGCGCCCCACGCAGAGCCCGGTGCTATTTCAGCAGCAGATCGGACGCGGCCTGCGGCTGGCGCCAAACAAGCAGAGTTGCTTGGTCCTGGACTTCGTTGGCCGACATCGTCAGGAGTTCCGTTTTGATCGCTTGTTGTCAACGATTACGGGACTTGCCCGCGGGCAACTGATTGAAGCTGTGGAACAGGGCTTTGCCAGCCTGCCGCCTGGTTGCCATGTTCATCTGCAGCGCCAGGCGTGCGAGCAGGTGCTGGCGAGCCTGCGTCAGCTACTCCAACACAACTGGCGACGTCTGCGCGCCGAGCTTCAGGCCTACGCTGCCCTGCGCGGCAGAGGCCAGATTCGGCTCATCGATTTTTTGCGTGATCAGTCCGTCGAGTTGGGGGAGATTTACCGCAGCAGCGGCCGCTCAGGATGGAGTAGGCTCAAGCGCGATGCGGGCCTGCTCAGTGACCCGGAGGGCTGTGAGGAAGAATACCTGGGTCGTCGCTTCGCTGACGTGCTGCACTTCGACGATTCAGCCCGCATCGAGCTACTCGGCCGGATCGCTGAGCCAGAAGTGGACTATCTATCCTGGTCTGGTGTGGAGCAACGCCGGCTGCAAATGCTCGCCTACCAGGTTGACGCCCAAATCAGGCAAACGGGCAGCGGCGGCGAATTCCTGGAGCGATTGCGCAAATGTTCTTCTTTGCGCAGCGAGTTGGGCGAAGTCGCACAGGTGCTGCAGGCAGGACGAGTCTTGCCCGACAAACCCGTTCCCGGACTAGAAGACACGCCTCTATGCATGCATGCCAGCTACGGCATTCGTGAAATTTTGACCGCGGCAGGCTGGATGACGGCGCACCGGCGCACGCCCTTTCAGGCCGGTGTGCTGGCGCTCCACGAACGCAAGACCGAGCTGCTGTTCGTGACCCTGGACAAGCGCGAGGGCTATCACGAGCGCATCGCTTATCGCGACTACGCCATCAGCCCCGGCCGTTTTCACTGGCAATCTCAAAACGCCGCCGGTCCTGAAACCCCAGCCGGGCGGCGTTATCTGGAAAGCCCGGACAACGGTTGGCGTTTCCAGCTGTTTGTGCGCACGGCCAAGGGCGCGCCCTATCGCTGTTGCGGGCCAGTGACCTTAGATCGGGCCGAAGGCGCGAAACCCATGAGCCTTTACTGGAAGCTGGCGACGCCATTACCTCCCAGGCTATTTCAGGAGTTTAGCGTTCTACGGGTGGAGTGATCGGGTTGGGTGTTTACCAAGTTCCCGCCCCGCAATGTCTCGGTCTGTTTCTAGGACGTCCAGGCGAGAGATCGTCGGGCTCGCTCCGCCCAACCTGCGTCAGCCTCGCCGCGCCCCCCGCACCAGCCCCTCGGCCAGCCGGGCGGCGAGGGCGTAGATGGAGAGCTGGGGATTGGCGCCGATGCTGGTGGGGAAAAGCGAGCCGTCGAAGACATGGACGTTCTCGATCTGGTGGTGGCGACCGGAGAGGTTCACCACCGAGCGGCGCGGGTCGTCGCCCAAGGGGCAGCCGCCCATGACGTGCGCGCTGACCACACGCATGCGCAGCGCATCGGGCGAGAGCTTGGCGATCATGCGCTTGGCGGTTTCGAAGTTGCGATAGACCCCGGCGTCCTGATGCATGGGCATGACCACCCGCGCCCCGGCGGCGAACTGGATTTCCGCCATGACTTTCAGCGCTCGCCGGAAGCCTTCGCCCAGATAAGGCGTGAAGGGGTAGTCGAGCACCGGCGAGCCATCGCCGCGCAGCAAAACGCGCCCGCCTTCGCTGCCCGGGTGGAAGCCGTCGCGCAAGAGGGCGATGAGCACATGCAGGCGCGGCAACTCGCGCATCCAGCGCGCGTGCTCGGCGCCTTCCCCGGGCAGGGTGATGGCGGCCAGCACCGGGTGGATGGGCGGCGCTTCGAGCTTGAAGCCGATCGGGCCATCCACCGGCAGGGTGTCGAGAAAGTGGTCGCTGTACACGGTCTGCGGTGCGCCGCTGAAGCCTTCGACCGGGTCGCGCAACAGCGCAGCGGAGACCACGGTGGGATGCAAGAAGGTGCGCCGGCCCAAGAGGCCATGGGGGTCCGGGGCGCCGCTTCTCAAAAGCAGCGCCGGACTGCCGATGGCGCCGGCCGCGAGCACGTAATGTTGGGCGCGCACGGTGATGCGCGCCTTGCCCGGAAAGATGCCGGCGCCGTCGAGGGCACGGCACTCCAGGCCGGTGACGCGATCGCGGTCGAGCACCAGTTTTTCCGCGCGGGTTCGGGTGAGCAAGGTCGCGCCCGCCGCCAGCGCCGCGGGTACGGTGGTGAGCAGCATCGACTGCTTGGCATTGGTGGGGCAACCCATGCCGCAGTAGCCCAAGTTCCAGCAGCCGCGCACGTTGCGGCGAATCATCGCCGTGGGAATGCCCAGCGCTTCGGCCCCGCGGCGCAAGAGATCGTTGTTCTCATTGGGCGCGATGGGCCAGGGCGAGACGTTGAGGCGCTTTTCCATGCGCTCGAACCAGGGCGCGAGTTCGGCTTCGCCGTAGCCCTTGAGACCGTGCGCCTTGGCCCAGTGCGCGAGCGTGGCGGCCGGAGTGCGAAAACTGCTGGTCCAGTTGACCGTGGTGCCGCCGCCCACGCAGCGGCCTTGCAGAATGTTGATGGCTTTGTCGCGGGTCTTGCGCGCCGCGCTTTCCTGATAAAGCGCGGGATAGGCTTCGCTTTCGCGCATGCGAAAGTCGCGCGAGGTCTGCAGCGGGCCTTCCTCGACGAGCACCACGCGCCAGCCGCTCTCGGCCAGGATTTCCGCCGCGGTGCCGCCGCCCGCGCCGCTGCCGACGATGACCACGTCGGCTTCGAGCGTCAGGTCCTGGGTCAAAGCACTGGCATCGACGATTTTCCAGCCCGCGGCGCGGCCGGATTCATAGGGGTCGGGAAAGGCGGTTTGAGTCATGATCAGGCGAGCGCGGGCGGGCCGCCATAACCTATGGCCGGCCAGGCACGCGGCTGGCTGTACCAGGTGGCTATGATGATCTGGTGCAAGGCCTGGTAGCCCGCCTGGGGCAAGGACCAGAAGCTGTGCCGCCAGCGTGCGAGAAAACGGCGAAGTTCGGCCTCGGTGGCGTCACTCCACGTCGGGCCGATGCCGGTGAGCAGCCAGCGCGTCGGGCCGAAGGCGAGCAGGCCGAAGAGTTCTCCCAGCTCCTGCTGGGCCGCGGGGGGCAAGCCGGCGATGGCTGCCTCGACGCCATCGAGGGTGGCGTCGAGCGCCTCGGCACGGGCTTGCGGCTCGCTGGGCAAGGCTTCGGCCAACATCACCGGGATGACTGCGGCGAGAATCTGCCGGCGCGGGTCCGTGGCTGGGCGCGGGCTGGCGGCGGCCGCACGCCAGGCACCGACGGTACTCAGAGCCAGGGCCGAAAACAGGCCGACACGCAGGAATTGGCGGCGGGAAATCATGGCCGCAACTGTAGCCGATGAGATTAGGCTAGTCACCCTAAATCGACCCGCTAGAATCCTCCCGATGAGCACTATCCCCGCCCTCGATCTCCATCACCAGCTGGAACGCATGCGCGCCTTTTATGCCGCGCGGCCCACGCCCCGGCCGGAGCGGGAGTTGGCGCTGGCCCACTGGCAGGCGGTCAGGCTACGACAAAGTTATGCGGATTTGCACGTGCAAGCGCGTTATGCCGAAGCCCTCGATTTTTTTCTCTCCGATCTCTACGGGGCACAGGACTTCTCGCGCCGCGATGCCGACATCGAGCGGATCTATCCGGTGATGGTCAAGGTATTGCCGGAAACGGTGCTCGATACGGTGGCGCGGGCGATGGAGGTGAACATCCTGTCCCAGGAACTCGACCGCGCACTTGCCGCGCGGCTTCCGGCGGCCCGCCCCATCGCCGAAGCGAGTTATGCCGCGGCTTATCGCGCCTGTGCCAATCGCGCGGAACGAGAGCGCCAGATCGCGCTGATCGAACGCGTCGGCCGCGACCTCGACCGCATCGTCAAGAAACCCTTCATCTACGCGACCTTGAAGCTCTTGCGGACGCCGGCCAAACTCGCGGGGCTGGACGAAATGCAGCATTTCCTGGAGCGGGGCTTCGCTTCGTTTCGCACCATGCATGGCGCCGAGGAGTTTCTTGCCACCCTCGTCGCGCGCGAAACGCAGGTCATGGAGCGGTTGTTCGCCGGTGACGAGGCACCTTTTTCGCTTCAGGCTTTTTCGAACAACTGATCGAGGTAACGGTTGATCTCGGCTTCGATGGTGGGTTTCAAGGCGGAAAGCAAAAACCCCAGGCTGACTTCGAGGCGCAGTTCGTCCTTGCCCACTTGCATCACGCCCTGCACGCCGGGGCGCTGGAAATGCAGGTGACTACCTTCCCACTCCGACTGCAAGCCAAATTTCGCTTCGAGTTGCGCCGCGACTTCTTCCGCGGCGAGGCGCGCCTTCTTGAGGGAGAGCTTGTGCGAGCGATGGATGTGGATCGAGGCCATGGGCAAAAAGGCGAGCTGGTGATGGGTCCGGGCAGTATAACCACGCTTGGCAGCGCCCGCATCATGGCGCTATGCTCCAAGCTCTTTCAAAAGACCACCCGCCTAGTGTCTCAACCCATAAGTTTGCGTACATGCCCAGACGCGTATCCGCGCGCCGAGGGCGCGGAGCGAACCGCAGCCATAGCCGTAGCTATGGCGAGGATGAGCGACAAAGCCATCGGCGATGCGGGACGCGTCGAACATAGCGAAACTTATGGGTTGAGACACTAGGCCAATGACTGCCTCGACCTTGCAACTCGTCTGGCCCAACCGCGCGGGTCTGCCGCAATATCAGGCGGCGCTGGAGCGCGGCTGGTCGCCCGACAACGTTCGCGGCGCCAAGGCGGCGGCCGAAGAGCTTCAGCGCATCGCCGCCGACCCAGATGCTTTTGTGGCGGCGCAGGTCGACCGCGAAGCGAAAGGTTCGCCCATCAGCCTGCCCGACGGATCGACGGTGCGCCGTATCCCGGGGTATCGCCGCTGGCTGTGGGACGGCGAGTTCTGCGGGGTCATCAGCCTGCGCTGGCAAACCGGCACGGCGGAGCTGCCGCCACATTGCCTGGGCCACATCGGTTATGCCGTGGTGCCCTGGAAACGCCGCCGCGGTTATGCCACCGCGGCTTTGCGCCTCACCCTGCGAGAGGCCCGCGCCGAGGGGCTGCCCCACGTCATCATCACCACCCAGCCCGAAAACCTGGCCTCGCAAAAAGTGATCCTCGCCAACGGCGGCGAGTTCTTGGGGCGCTTTCCCATGCCCCAGGGCTATGCCGAGGGCGAAGAGTTCTACTATCGCATCGTGCTGCCGGGAAACCCCGGATAAGTGGCGGCTAGGGAATGGGCGCGCTGCGCTGGTTTCCCTAGCCGACTTCACTCTCCGCCTGGCGCGGGAAGAGCTTGTCGACCATGGCCCGGCAGTGCGTCTCGATCGCGTCCTGCAAGCGCTGGGGGTCGAGTTCGTCGAGCACGCCGAACTTTTTCATGGCGGCGTAGGACGGCGCGCGATTGGCGCGCACAAAGCGCTCCGGGATGGCGCCGAAGGCCGCGATGGCTTCGGCGCGCGCACCGATCTCATGGGTCGGCACCAGCAGCAGACGATCCGAAGGCACGGTGTCGAGCACGGTCTGTTGATGCCAGGTCCAATAACGCAGGTAGCCGTCGAGGCTGTAGAGCCCGCGCTGGCGCAGGGCCTCTTCCCCGCTGCGGTGCGGGAAACGCTGCGGCTGGAAGCGCAGGTCGCGCAGCTTCACCCAGTGCGCTTCGCTGTAGTGCGCAAGTTGCTGGTTGATGATGGAATCGAGCCAACTGCGTGGTTCGCGCAGGGTCAGCACGAAGCGCGCCGCGGGAAAAAGCGCCACCAGTTCCCGCAGCAAGAAGACGTTGAAGTGCGAGGCCTCGACATCGAGCCGCAGACGCCGGTCGCGGGCCAGGACGTAGCGTTTGGCCTCCTCGTCACCGATCTCGCCGTTCGCGCGCGCAAGGATGAAGGTGATGGTGCGCGCCGGTTCGGGCTCGTGCATCGAGCGTAGGGGTGGCCGAAAAAGCTCCGCGATGGAGTGCGTGCCCGACTTGGCGATGCCCACGCCGTAGCATTGGGCGAGGCGCTCCGCTGGAGGTGTGGCGCTAAGGGTGTAGCGTGGGGATTGAAACTGCATGGCTGGAGGATCGAGCTAGACCCTTGCGAGACGGAAAACCGCGCGATTGTCGGCTACCCGCGCTGGCCGCGCAATGGCGCCGCTCAAAGCTGGCCGCCCGGCACTTCGGCGAGTAGCCAGTCGCGGAAGCTCTTCACCACCGGCCGGTCGGCGAAGGCTTCGGCGCAGACCAGCCAATAGGCTTGGCCGGTAGGCAGATCGAGCGCGAAGGGCGTCACCAGCCGCCCGGCGGCCACTTCCGCGGTGGCCAGCGCGCGCGGCGCCAGTGCCACGCCCAGGCCGTCGATGGCGGCTTCCATGGCCAGACCGGAGTTGCTGAAATGTGGGCCGGCCTGGGCGTCGATACCGGCGACACCCGCGAGTTTGAGCCACATTTCCCAGGTCGGGCGCACCTCGGCGTCGGGAATGGTGTCGTCATGGATGAGGGTGCAAGGGCGCAAATCTTCGGGGCGGCGCAAGGTTTCGCCCAGGGCCGGCGCGCAAATCGGGGTGTAACTCACGCCGAAGACCCGGTCGGCGCGCAAGCGCGCGTAGCGCCCGGAACCGAAGCGAATGGCCACTTCATTGGCGGCGTGGCGCGGATCGGTCTCGGGTTCGGGTTCGGGGTGGTCCAGGCTGTCGATCGTGCCGAGGCTCGTGGACAGGCGCATTTCGATCTCCGGGTGCGCCTTGGTGAAGCCCGCCAGGCGCGGCATCAGCCAACGCTGGGCAAAAGTGGGCGGAGCCGCCACGGTGAGCACGCCACCCTGGGCCAAGCGGCGCGTGCGCGCCACCGCGGCGGCGAGGGCCTCGAAGCCGGCCTGGAGCTTGGGCAGCATCGCCGCGCCTTCGGGGGTGAGTTCCAGCGCCCGCGGCAGGCGCTGGAACAGTGGCATGCCGAGATCATCCTCGAGGCTTTTCACCTGCTGGCTCACGGCACTGGGCGTGACGTGCAATTCCTCGGCCGCGTTCTTGAAACTCAAATGCCTCGCCGCCGCCTCGAAAGCGCGCAGGGCATTGAGGGGGGGAAGGCGATAACTCACAAGTGCACCTTCCCCCCGCCCCCTTCCGGCGGAAGGGGATGAGTGCGGTTCGCGGGCTTTGCCCGCTCCGGTGTTTGGTCTGCGCGCCCTTGGGGCGGCCCGGCGGGCGCGCTCATCGTCCTATACAAAAGATTTTCTGATGCATGGCGGCAATATAAATCGTTTGTTGCGATGCAGCAACGTCCCTATATTCCATTCCGTGACGCAGCTCGGCATGGGTGTGCCGGGCGTCAGCGAACCAGGAGAAAGGCCATGCAAGACTACACCGACATCGAACTCAAGATCAGGGAAGCCAAGGCGCTGCGGGACGAAGCCATCGGCCGCATGTTCGAGGCGGCGGGTGTGGCGCTGCGCCTGCGTTGGGCGAGCCTCAGGAGTGCGCTTGGCCAGTGGCTGAGGCGCCAGCCGGAGCATTTTCACGGCCTGCCCGAGGACTTGAATCCTTACCGCAGCATCAGCCGCAAGAGCCTTTCCACCATTTTCCCGTAAGGCGGGCGTAACAGCGGCAGGGTGTTCCAGCGCGTCTGCCGGAACACCCCCTTGGCTTTCGAGAAGGTGTCGAAGCCGGCGCGTCCGTGATAGTGGCCCATGCCCGAGGGGCCGACACCGCCAAAAGGCAGGTCATCCTGAGCGATGTGCAGAATGACGTCGTTCAGGGTCACGCCGCCGGAAATCGTTTCCCGCAACACCCGGTCACGACGCGCCGGATCGTCCTCGAAAGCATAAAGCGCCAGGGGGCGCGGGTGGTCGTTGATGTAGGCCAGGGCCTCGTCGAAATTTCGATAACTCAGTATCGGCAGCAGCGGGCCGAAAATCTCTTCCTGCATGATCTTCATGCCGTCATTCACCTGCCGCACCAGGGTGGGCGGGAAACGCTTGGTCTCGTCTGCCGGCGGCAGGGCATCGGGGTTGAGCGGCAGGCTTTCCGCGCCCTTGGCGCGCGCGTCGTCGAGGAGCCCCTGCAAGCGCTGAAAATGGCGCGGGCTGATGATCGCCGAATAATCCGCGTTGCCCGTGAGCCGCGGATACATCGCGAATACGGCGCGCCGCGCCGCCTCGATGAAGGCGGCTTCGCGGCCCTCCGGCAGGAGCACGTAATCTGGCGCAATGCAGGTCTGGCCGGCGTTGAGGCATTTGCCCAGCATGATGCGCTCGGCGGCGAGCGCGGGGTCGAAGTCCGGGCCGATGAGGGCCGGTGAGTTGCCCCCCAGCTCCAGGGTCACGGGGGTGAGGTTGGCCGCAGCCGCGGCCATGACCTTGTGGCCTACCGCCGTGCTGCCCGTGAACAGCAGATGATCCAGGGGCAGGGCGGTGAGCGCCTGCGCCATTTCCGGCCCGCCGTTGAGCACCGCCACCTGATCTTCCGAAAACGCCTCGGCCAGCAGGTGTTGCATGACGAGCCCGGTGCGCGGGGTGAACTCCGACATTTTGAGGATGACCCGGTTGCCCGCCGCCAGCGCGCAGATCAGCGGCCCGAGAGCGAGGTAGATGGGGTAGTTCCAGGGCACGATGATGCCCACCACGCCCAGGGGTTGCTTGTAGAGCCGCGCCGAACCCGGTTGAAACCACAACGAAACCGGCCGCCACTCCGGCCGCATCCAGCCGGCCAGCTTGTGCCGGTTGTGGCGCAGGCCTTCGAGGCTGGGAAAGAACTCCAGCACCCGCGTTTCGGTGGGCGAACGCCCCCCGAAGTCGTCGTAGACCGCGTCGACCAGAGCGTCGGCGTAGCGCCTCAAGGCCTTTTCCAGGGCGCCGAGGTCGGATTTGCGAGCTTGGGCGCTGCGGTAAGGCTGCGCGCGAAAGGCCTGGCGCTGCCGCTCGAAGAGCTCGGCCAGACGGGCGGGGGACTCGGGTGAGGCGGTGGAATTCATGGGCGCGATGGCAAGACGACCGGGGAGCAAAGAAGTGTTGACAGTAGCGCAAAAATAAACATATGATTCAAACATACGTTTAAAACAGGCTTCGGCCTCCGGCTCCCCAAATTTCACTCACCGCCAACGCTGCAAAGTACCCACCGACATGACCCGTCCGGCCACCAAGTCCCTGCCCCTCGCCGAAACGCGCGACCAGCGCGACACCAAGGAGCGCATTCTCGACGCCGGCGAGGCGCTGTTCATGGAACACGGTTTCGAGGCCACCTCGCTTCGGCAGATCACTGCGGCCGCGGGAGTGAACCTCGCCGCGGTGAACTACCACTTCGGCAGCAAGGAAGAGCTTTTCCAGGCCGTGCTCACCCGCCGGCTCGACCCCATGAATGCCGAACGCGTGCTCCTCCTGGAACACTACGAGCGCGAAACCGCCGGGCAGATGTTGTCCTGCGAGCGCATCCTCAACGCCATGTTCATTCCTGCCTTGCGGCTCGCGCGCGACAACCAGCGCGGCGGCAAGAATTTCCTGCGCCTCCTGGGCCGTGCTTATGCCGATCCGGCGCCCTTCATCCGGCATTTCCTCTCCGAGCAATATGCCCCGATGATCGCGCGCTTCAAGAGCGCTTTTTCGCGCGCCCTGCCGCACCTCCCCAAAAAGGAGCTGGTTTGGCGGCTCCATTTCCTGATGGGCGCGATGTCCTACACCCTGGCGGGCACCGATGCCCTGAAGCTCATCGCCGAACTCAATCCCACCGAGACCGGCAACGACGAGCTCTTGCTCAGAAGGCTCGCCCCTTTCCTGGTCGCCGGCTTGCAAGCGCCGCTGCCCGATCTGCAAGAAAGCCGCTCCGAGGGCGAGCGCGCCAGAGCCTAGGCGCGTCGCACCCGAAAACCCATACAGGGTCCTACCCTCTAGGAAACATCATGATCACGACACTCTGGCTTTTCGCTCTCCTGGTCGCGACGCTCGCCCTGGCCTACGCCAATGCCTCCGGTCTCGCCTGGGGCGCCTTGCTCGCTCTGGCGCTAGCTGGCGGCATCTACTTCCAAACCCTGCCCGCGCCGCTTTTGCTCGCGCTCACCGCGCTCTTCGCGGTCTTCGCTCTGCCCCTCCTGGTGCCGGCCTTGCGCCGCGCCCTGGTGAGCGAAGGCCTGCTGCGCGTTTATCGGCGCATCCTGCCGCAAGTGTCGCAGACCGAGCAAGAAGCGCTCGACGCGGGCACGGTCTGGTGGGACGGCGAACTCTTCTCCGGCCGGCCGGACTGGCAAAAACTTCTGGCTTTTGCGCAGCCCAAACTCACACCCGAGGAGCAGCGCTTCCTGGATGTCGAAACCGAAGAGTTATGCAACCGCGTGAGCGACTGGGAAACCACCAGCCGGCATCAGGACTTGCCGCCCGAGGTCTGGCAGTTCGTCAAGGACAAGGGCTTTCTGGGCATGATCATTCCCAAGAAATACGGCGGACTCGAATTTTCCGCCTACGCCCATTCGCAAGTGGTGACCAAGCTCTCGACCCGCTCCAGCGCCGCGGCCGTGACGGTGATGGTGCCCAACTCCCTGGGGCCGGCGGAACTCCTGCTGCATTACGGCACCGAGGAGCAGAAGAACCACTACCTGCCGCGCCTCGCCAAAGGCTTGGAGATTCCCTGCTTCGCGCTCACCAGCCCCTGGGCGGGCTCCGACGCCGCCTCCATTCCCGATGCCGGCATCGTGTGCAAGGGCCAACACCAGGGCCGAGAGGTGATCGGCCTCAAGGTCACCTGGAACAAGCGCTACATCACCCTGGGACCGGTCGCGACGATTCTCGGCCTCGCTTTTCGCGCCTATGATCCGCAGAAACTTCTGGGTGACACCGAAGATCTGGGCATCACCTGCGCGCTGGTGCCAACCCAGCATCCGGGCGTCAATATCGGCCGGCGCCACTTTCCGCTCAATGCGGTATTCCAGAACGGGCCGACCACCGGCAAGGACGTCTTCATCCCCCTCGACTGGGTGATTGGCGGTGGCGAGCGCGTGGGCCAAGGCTGGATGATGCTGATGAACTGCCTCGCCGCCGGGCGCTCGATTTCGCTGCCCTCCTCGAACACCGGCATGGCCAAGCTGGCGGTGCGCACCGTCGGCGGTTACGCCCGCGTGCGCCAGCAATTCAAAATGCCTATCGGCCGCTTCGAAGGCATCGAAGAACCCCTGGCCCGTATGGGCGGCAACCTCTACCTCATGGACGCCGCTCGCACCATGACCGCCGGGGCGGTGGATCTGGGCGAAAAACCCGCGGTGATTTCGGCCATCGTCAAATACCATGTCACCGAGCGCGCGCGCAGCGTGATCAACGACGGTATGGACATCATCGGCGGCAAAGGCATTTGCCTCGGGCCCAGCAACTTTCTGGGTCGCGCCTATCAGCAAATCCCGGTGGCCATCACCGTCGAGGGCGCCAACATTCTCACCCGCAGCCTGATCATCTTCGGCCAGGGCGCGATTCGCTGCCATCCCTTCGTGCTCAAGGAAATGGCCGCCACACGCGAGACCGACGCGAAGAAAGCGGTGCAAGATTTCGATCGCGCCTTGTTCGGCCACATCGGCTTCACCACCAGTAACGCCGCGCGGGCCCTGGTGATGGGACTCACCGGCTCGCACTTCGTGCGCGTGCCACCGCACATCGCGCCCGAGACGCGGCGCTATTACCAGCAGTTGACGCGTTTTTCCTCGGCTTTCGCTTTCCTCGCCGACATGTCCATGTTCGTCATGGGCGGCGCCCTGAAGCGCCGCGAGAAACTCTCGGCGCGCCTGGGCGACATCCTTTCGCTGATGTACCTGTGCTCGGCCACCTTGAAGCGCTATGAGGCGGAGGGCCGTCAGAGCGCCGACGCACCGCTGATGCACTGGGCGATGTGGGATGCCATGTTCAAGGCGCAGAACGCGTTCGAGGGCGTGATCTCCAATTATTCCAACCGTTTCGTCGCCTGGTTCCTGCGCCGCCTGATTTTCCCGCTGGGGCGGCCTTATGTGGTGCCCTCGGATGCCCTGGGGCACGAGGTGGCCAAGCTCCTGATCGAACCTTCGGCGACGCGCGACCGCCTTACCGCGGGCATGCATCTGCCGCTGGTCGAAGCGGAGCCGGTCGGGGCGATCGAACTCGCCGTCGAAGCAAGCATCGCCGCCGAGCCAGTCGAAGCCAAACTCAAGGCCGCCATCAAGGAAGGCCGGCTCGCCATCACCCGGCCGGAAGAGCAGTTGACCGCTGCGCTGGCCGCGGGTGTGATCACCGAGCAGGAGGCCATGCTGGTCAAGCGCGCCAAGCGCCTCACGGACATCGTCATTCACGTCGACGATTTTCCGCAGGATCTCGGGGTCTCCGCGCTGCGGGAGCTTCATCAACACAAGGCCGCGGCCTGAGACGGAGCCCGCCATGTCCAACGCCCTCAAGGCCCCGGTCTACGTCGTCGACGGCGCCCGCACGCCTTTCCTGAAAGCACGCAACAAGCCCGGCCCCTTTGCCGCTTCGGACCTCGCCGTGGCGGCCGGGCGCACGCTATTGCTGCGCCAGCCGTTTTCGCCCGAAGATCTCGACGAGGTCATCCTCGGTTGCGCCGGACCCAGCGCCGACGAAGTGAACATCGGACGGGTGGCGGCGCTGCGCCTGGGCTGCGGTCTCAAGGTGCCGGCCTGGACGGTGATGCGCAATTGCGCCTCGGGCATGCAGGCCATCGACTCGGGTATCGCGAACATCAACTCCGGGCGCGTGCATCTGGTGCTCGCCGGCGGCGTGGATGCGCTCTCGCGAGCGCCCTTGCTGTTTTCCGACGCCATGGTGCACTGGCTCGCCCATTGGTACGCGGCCAAGAGCGCCGGTCAGCGCGCGGCCGCCCTGGCGCAGTTCAAGCTCTCCTACCTCGCGCCGGTGATCGGCTTGATGAAGGGCCTCACCGATCCCATGGTCGGTCTCTTGATGGGCCAGACCGCTGAGAACCTCGCCTATCGCTTCGGCATCACCCGCCGCGACATGGATGAATACAGCGCCCGCAGCCACGCGCGCGTGCTCGCGGCGCAAAAGGCCGGGGCGTTCGCGGCCGAACTCGCGCCGCTCTTCGACGCCCAGGGCAAGCTCTACCCGGCCGACGACGGCGTGCGCGAAGATTCCACGGTGGAGAATCTGGCCAAGCTCAAGCCCTTCTTCGACAAGAAATACGGCAACGTCACCGCCGGCAACAGCTCGCAGGTGACCGATGGCGCCGCCTGGGTAGTGCTGGCCTCCGAAGCGGCCGTTGAAAAACACCGTCTTCAGCCCCTGGGGCGCATTCTCGATACCGAATGGGCGGGCCTCGACCCGGCGCAGATGGGGCTGGGTCCGGTGCATGCGAGCACGCCCATACTTCAGCGCCAGGGTTTGTCGCTCGACGCCATCGACGCCTGGGAACTCAACGAGGCCTTCGCCGCGCAGGTCATCGCCTGCCAGCGCGCCTGGCAGGACGAAACCTATTGTCGCCAGGAACTCGGCCTCGATGGCGCGCTGGGCAAGCTCGACGACGCCCGGTTCAACATCGACGGCGGCGCCATCGCCCTGGGGCACCCGGTGGGTGCCAGCGGTGCGCGCATCGTCTTGCATTTGTTGCAGGCGTTGAAGCGCACCGGCGGCAAGAGGGGGATCGCTTCGATCTGCATCGGTGGCGGCCTGGGTGGCGCCATGCTGGTGGAAGCGGTTTGAGTTCGCGACGCCAACAGTAGGAGGCTGTGATGCGTCTGGGGATAGTGGTTGATTCAACCTGTGATCTGCCGCCTGAGTTCATCAAGCAGCACAAGATCACCATCTTGCCGATTTCCATAAGGGTCGGCGATCAGTTGCTCGAGGACTACCGCGACCTTTCCAAGACGCGGGAGTTCTACACCCGTTATCTGGGCAAGGGCAGCAACCACGACTTTGAATCGGTGCCTTATACCGCCGAGGAACTGGAACAGCTGTTCCTCACCCGGCTGGTGCTGGAATACGACTACGTGATCTGCCTTTGTGTGATGAGCGCGCGTTCCAAGGTGTTCGAGTTCGCCAATCGCGCGTCTTTCCAGATTCTCACCAAGTACCGCCCCATACGCGAAGCGGCGGGCATTCCCGGGCCTTTCCGCCTGCGGGTGTTCGACAGCAAGAACCTCTTTGCCGGGCAGGGCGTGCAGGTCTGGGAGCTCTTGCGCCTGGTCGAACAGAAAGTGCCCATGACCGCCTTGCTCGCCCGGCTGGAGAGCATCATCGCCTCGACCTATGCCTATCTCGTGCCCAACGAGCTTTATTACATGTTCACCCGGGCGCGGGCGCGCGGCGACAAGAGCGTAGGCTGGGCGGCTTATACCGTAGGCAATGCCCTCGATGTCAAGCCGGTGGCGCGCTGCTGGAACGGCGAAACCGGCCCGGTCGCCAAGGTGCGCCACTTCGACGCCGCGACGGCCAAACTCTTCGCCAACGTCAAGCGCGAAATCGAGCGCGGCCTGCTTTCGCCCTACGTCAACGTCAGCTACGGCGGCGACGCCATGGATCTCACGCGCATGTCCGGATTCTCGGAAATGGTGGCGGCCGCGGAAGCACGCGGCGTGGAAGTGGGCGTGAGCCACATGAGCATGACCGGCGGCGTCAATGTCGGGCCGCATACCCTCACCGTGGGCATCATCGCCCAGCCGCACGAATTCACCTGAACACCCAACCAAGAACGCACCCTTTCCCATGAGCAATTATCGACACTGGCGCTGCGAGCGCGACGCCGAGGGCCTCGCCTGGCTGACCTTGGACCGCGCTGAAACGGGCACCAACAGCCTCTCCCGCGAGGTGCTGGAAGAACTCGGGCAAATGCTCGATGGACTTCTGGCCGCCCCGCCCAAGGGCTTGGTCATCCTTTCGGGCAAGGACAGCGGCTTCGTCGCCGGTGCCGACATCGACGAATTCGGCCTCATCGAAAGCGCCGACGATGCCCTCGCCCTGGTGCGTCGCGGCTGGGACACCTTCAATCGTCTCGCCAGTCTGCCTTTCCCCACCCTGGCGCTGATCAAGGGTTTCTGCCTGGGCGGCGGCCTGGAATTGGCGCTGGCTTGCCGCTACCGCGTAGTGGTCGAGGAGCCGGGCACGCGCCTGGGCTTGCCGGAGGTGATGCTGGGCATCGTTCCCGGCTGGGGCGGCATGCTGCGCCTGCCACAACTCGTGGGCGCCGCGGCGGGACTCGACCTGCTGCTCACCGGCAAGACCATCGATGCCAAAAAGGCCAAGCGCCTCGGGCTCGCCGACGAATGTGTGCCGCCGCGCATCATGATGAACACCGCACGCGGTGTGCTCAAAGCCAATCCGCCGCCGCGTGCCCTGCCGTTCCTGCAGCGGCTGATGTTGCAGGCCCCGCTCAAGGGCTTTATCGCCAAGCAGGCTGCCGCCAAGGTCGCCAAGAAAGCCCGGCGCGAGTTCTATCCGGCGCCTTATGCGATTCTCGACCTCTGGTCGCGTTACGAAGGCAATGCCCTGGCCGCGCCAGCGGGAGATCCGTCTTCCATTGGCCACATTTTCGAAACCCCCACGGCCAAAAATCTGATCCGCGTCTTCAAGCTCCAGGAGCGCCTCAAAGCCCTGGGCAAGGACGGCGGGCGGGAGTTTCGGCGGGTGCATGTGGTCGGCGCCGGCGTGATGGGGGGCGACATCGCCGCCTGGTGCGCGCTACGCGGCCTCACCGTGAGCCTGCAAGACCAGAGCGCCGAGCGCCTGGCCCCGGCCATGGGCCGGGCGGCCAAACTCTTCAAGGAAAGACTCAAAGACCCGCGCCGGGTGCGCGATGCGCTGGACCGGCTGATTCCCGACCCCGAGGGTAGGGGGGTCGCCCGGGCCGACGTGATCATCGAGGCGATTTTCGAGAACCTCGATGCCAAGCGGCAACTCTTCGCCAAGCTCGAAGCCCAGGCCCGGCCCGAGGCGCTGCTGGCGACCAACACCTCGAGCATACCGCTGGAGCAGATCGCCCCGGCCATGCGCGATCCCGGTCGGCTTTTGGGCCTGCATTTCTTCAACCCGGTGGCGCGCATGATGCTGGTGGAAATCGTCGTCGGCGCCGCCACGCGGCCCGAGCTGGTTGCACCCGCGGCATCCTTCGCGCGGCGCATCGACCGCTTGCCGCTGCCGGTGAAAAGCGCGCCCGGGTTTCTGGTCAATCGCATCCTGGCCCCCTATCTCGACGCCGCCATGCGCGCCGTGGAAGACGGCATCGCCCCGGAAGTGGTGGACGAGGCCGCCCTGGCGTTCGGCATGCCCATGGGTCCGATCGAGTTGGCCGACACCGTGGGCCTGGACATCTGTCTCGCCGTGGGCAAGCTTTTGGGCGGCGAGGGCCGCGCCGCACCAGCGCGCTTGACCGAGGCGCTGACTGGCGGACATTTGGGCAAAAAAACCGGGCAGGGTTACTACACCTGGCAGGCAGGCAAGCCGCAAAAAGCCGCCGCCGCTGCGGTGCCCGCGGGGCTGGCGGAAAGGCTGGTCGCACCGCTCTTGGCCGAGGCGCAGAAGTGCCTCGCCGAAGGCATTGTCGACGACGCGGATCTCTTGGACGCGGGCGCGATTTTTGGCACCGGATTCGCCCCCTTCCGGGGCGGTCCTATGAATCACCTCGACCAGCGCGCGACATGATGGCCGACGTGGCTTGGGCTATCATGGCCGCTGGGAAGGGCGAAGTAATCTAGGGGTATCAACAACACTTATCGAGGAGCGGAGCAATGGAGAAAATCTGGCTGAAGAACTATCCCAAGGGTGTGCCGGCGGAAATCGACATCAACACCTACAAGTCGCTGCTGCAAATTTTCGACGAGGCCGTGCAGAAGTACAAGGAGCGTCCTGCCTTCACCTGCATGGGCAAGTCGCTCACTTTCGCCGAACTGGACGAAATGACCAGCGCCTTCGGCGCCTTCCTGCAAAGCAAAGGCCTGCAGAAGGGCGACCGCGTCGCGCTGATGATGCCCAATATCCTGCAATACCCGGTGGCGCTGTTTGGCGCCATGCGCGGCGGCGCGACCATCGTCAACGTCAACCCGCTGTATACCGCCCGCGAACTCGAACATCAGTTGAACGACAGCGGCGCGGAAACCATCATCGTCCTGGAGAACTTCGCCAACACGCTGGAACAGGTGATCGCCCGCAGCAAGGTCAAGCGCGTCATCGTCACCAGCATGGGTGAATTGATGGGCCTCAAGGGCCTGATCGTCAACCTGGTGGTGCGGCACGTGAAAAAGATGGTGCCGGCCTGGAACCTGCCCGGCCACCTCAGCATGCAGGATGCCCTGGCCGAAGGCCGCAGGCACAGCCTGCGCCCGGTGACCTTCGGGCACGAGGACATCGCCTTCCTGCAATACACCGGCGGCACCACCGGCGTGGCCAAAGGCGCGATGCTCCTGCATCGCAACATCGTCGCCAACGTCTTGCAGGCGAGAAGCTGGCTCATGCCTTTCCTGGGGCCGGACCGGCAGATCATCATCACCCCGCTGCCGCTTTATCACATCTTTTCACTCACCGCGAATTGCCTGATATTCATGACGCTGGGTGCGGAGAACATTCTCATCCCCAACCCGCGGGACATCCCCGGCTTCATCGAAGAGCTGAAGAAGGTCAAGTTCACCGCCTTCACCGGCGTCAACACGCTGTTCAACGCCCTGGTCAACAACCCGGAATTCGCCAAGGTCGATTTCTCCGCCCTGCGCTTCACCCTGGGCGGCGGCATGGCGGTGCAGGGCGCGGTGGCCGAGAAGTGGAAAGCGGTCACCGGCAAGGTGCTGCTGGAAGCCTACGGCCTCACCGAGACCTCGCCGGCGGCG
>CAJPFO010000229.1 GCA_905339255.1 Myxococcaceae bacterium | reverse complement strand
AGGGCATGGCCCATGAGACCACGTCGATTGATCGATTGCAAGCCTAAAGATCCATATTTAGTGGCTACATTTTTGCATACAGAAAAGCCCCAACTCGCCGTGCGCAAAGAGGAAACACCAAAATCAACCCGGGAACTTCGGTCTAACGAAGCCGAGAGAAGATCCAAAGCAGGAGCGAGAGCACGATCGAGAGAACGATCGACGTCCCGAGCGGAAAGTAGAAGGTCACTCCGGGGCGCTCGATCCGGAAGTCGAGTGGAAGCCGGCCGAGCCACGGAAGCTGCGGCGCCGCGAGCAGCAGCACTCCCATGAGCGCGATCAGCACGCCCACGCCGAGCAGGAGCTTTCCGAGATCGGCCATGCGATCTCCTTACCGCGTCGCTTGCAGCTTCGCGAGAACACCGGCGAGGTCGGGAGGATCGGGACTCCACGCGTCGACGTCGTCGACGCGAAGCCGCGCGGCGTGGAGCATCTGGCGAGGTGCCTCCGTCGGATCCTCCTCGACCGGCGGACCGTAGAGCCGGTCTCCCGCCACGGGATGCCCGAGGTGCGCGAAGCTCGCGCGGATCTGGTGCAGATGTCCGGTCTCGAGCCGGACCTCGACGAGCGTTGCCGGACCGAGCCGCTCCTGCGCCCGCCATGAGAGCCTCGCGCGGCGGGCTCCCCGGCCTCGGGCATCCCGGCGCGGATCGACCACACGCACTCTTGCCGGGCGATGCCGCGCGACGACGAGGCCCACTTCGACGACGCCTTCGCCCTCGAGCGAACCCAGGACGATGGCACGGTAGATCTTCTCCACACGATGCTCGCGGAAGGCCGCTCGGAGCGCCTCGAAGCGCGCCGCCTCCGTCGCGAAGACGATCGCCCCCGAGGTCTCGACGTCGAGGCGGTGGACGACCCCACTCCGGAGCCCTCCCTCGCCCACGCCGATCACCTCGGGCCTGCGTGCAGCGAGCGCACCGAGAAGCGTGCCGTGCTCGCCGCTCGCGAGCGGGTGCACGGGAACCCCGGCAGGCTTGTCGAGGACGACGAAACCGGCGCCCTCCGCGAGGATCGCGAGTGGCGCGCCGGGCTCGAGCACGGGCCGCTCGGCGCGGGCCTCGGCCGGGGCCGAGACCTCGATGTGCGCCCCGGCGACGAGCGCCGCGCCCTTGGCGGACGAAGACGCGAGGCGACCGTCGACCCGCACGGCGCCCTGGGCGACGAGCCGGCGAGCGCGAGCGCGCGGCACCCCGAGACGCGCCGCGAGCCAGGCATCGAGCCGGGTCCCGGCCTCGTCCGGCGAGACCACGAGTGCCGCCTCTCGGAGCTCGTCCATGACCGGAACGCTACCCCCGCCCGCCGGGTGACCGCAGCCGGGAGACCCGCCGTACCGTGGGCCGCCGGTCCCGCCCCGGAAGGGCTACCCTCGCCAGCCGATGCCCCCCTCCGAGCGATCGAAGCGCACTGCCTCCCGGATCGCCGTCATGGACACCACGCTCCGCGACGGCGAGCAGACCCCCGACGTCTCGTACACGCCCGCGGAGAAGCTCCAGCTCGCCCGCGTCCTGCTGACCGAAGTGGGGGTCGATCGGATCGAAATCGCGCAGACCCGGGTCTCCGAAGGCGAAGAGCAGGCCGCGCGGCGGATCTGCTCGTGGGCCCGCCGCGAGGGCCTCGCCGAGCGCGTCGAGATCATGGGCTACACGGACGGCGACCTCTCGGTCAAGTGGATCCGCAGCGTCGGCGGCCGCGTGATGAACCTGCTCGCCAAGGGCTCCGAGAAGCACTGCCGCGGGCAGCTCCGACAGGCGCCGGACCAGCACCGCCGCCGCGTCGCGGAGACGGTTCAGCGCGCGCACGCCGCAAAGGTGCGCGTGAACGTCTACCTCGAGGATTGGTCGAACGGCGTACGCGAGTCGTTCGACTACGTCTTCGCGATGGTCGAGCTCCTGCGCGAGCTCGAGGTCGCGAGGATCTACCTCCCCGACACCCTCGGCATTCTCTCCCCCGAGACCACGAAGCGCTATGTCGGTCTCATGACGGACACCTGGCCGCGGGTGGCCTTCGAGTTCCACGGCCACAACGACTACGGGCTCGCCAACGGCAACTGCCTGGCGGCCGTCCGGGCCGGGGTCGCAGGCGTCCATACCAGCGTGAACGGGATGGGCGAGCGCGCGGGAAACACGCGCCTCGCAGAGGTGGTCGCCGCGATCCACGATTTCACCGACTTCCGCACCGGCGTCGACGAGACGCAGCTCGCCAACGTGACGCGCCTCGTCGAGACCTTCAGCGGAAAGGCGGTTCCCGGGAACGCGCCGATCGTCGGACGTGACGTCTTCACGCAAACGGGTGGGATCCACGCCGACGGCGACGCCAAGGGCGATCTCTACGCGAGCGCACTGGCTCCGGCGCGCTTCGGACGTGCGCGGCGCTACGCGCTCGGGAAGCTCTCGGGAAAGGCCTCTCTCGTCCACAACCTGAAGGAGCTCGGCATCGAGCTCTCGGAGGACGAGCGGACCCGCGTTCTCGAGCGGATCGTCCAACTCGGCGACAAGAAGCACGAGGTCTCGCCCGCCGATCTCCCCTACATCATCGCGGACGTGCTCGGTCGCCCCGACGACCGGCCGGTTCGCGTCTCGAGCTACCGCGTGAGCGTGGGATCGAGCCAGCCGCCCGAGGCCGAGGTCGAGCTCGCGGTCGATGGCGAACGCATGAGCGCGAGGGCCTCCGGAGACGGGGGCTACGACGCGTTCATGAAGGCGATCGTGAAGGCGGCCCGCCGCTTCGAGATCGAGATTCCGCGCCTCGAGGACTTCCGGGTCCGGATCCCGCCCGGAGGCCGGACGGAGGCGCTCGTCGAGACGCTCATCACGTGGCGCGGGCGAGGCGCGGGGGAAAGCTCGTTCTCGACGCTCGGGGTCGACTCGGACCAGATGGCGGCCGCGGTGATCGCGACCGAGAAGATGCTGAACGCCGTCGCCACGAAGCGCCGCCGAAGGGCTCCCCCGCGGTGAGCCGGCCGGTCGCGCGCGGCAGCGGCGCGCCGAGGGGGATCGCGAAGCGGGCATTCGCGATCGCCTTCGCGGCGCTCGGCGCCGCAGCGTGCGCATCGACGCCCCCTCCCGACCCGCGCTTCCGCCCGAGCGAGAACGTTCTCGAGATCGTCGCCGTGCTGCGGAAGCACGTGCCCGACGACACCTACCGCTTCGAGGCGGCGCGCGACGTGACGGGCCGGAACGTCTTCCGGGGGTCGCTGCTCCGGCTCGAGAACCTCGAGCGGGTCCATGCGGATGCCCTGCGCGCAGGGCACTACGACGACGTGATCGCCTTTGCGAAGGGCCGTGCGCTCGAGCGGCTTCGCGCCTTCGATCTCGCCGCACAGAACTACCGGCGTGTCTCGGCGAGGACCCCCGAGCTCGAGCGCGAGGCACAGCGCAGCGCCGCGCTCTGCGACGCGCTCGACGAGGCGGCGCGGATCGGCTTCGATTCCGCGAGACCGCCCGGTGAGGATGACGAAGTGGATCCGCCTCCGACCGACGAGAAGGGCGTCGTCGACGCGTCCGAACGGCGCAAAGCGCTCCTCGAAGCGCTCCGACCTCAAGCCGAGGGAACGCACTACGCGATCCTCATCCAGGAGGAGATCGAACGCGCCGACATGGCCCGCGCCGGCTTCTTCGTCGCTTCGCGCCGCCTTTCGCCCGACGGAAACGTCCGCGCGCTCGCCGAACAGCAGCAGCTCGTGATCCAGCATCGCGAGAGCAAGCTCGCCAACATGCACGTCCTCGGGCTCGCCGACCTCTACGCCGCGCTCGCCGACGACTACGTGAAGGCGAATCCGCCGGAAGGGCTGCGCTTCGATCCGCCGACGTTCCAGGAACTCGTCGACGCCGCGTCGCGACTCTACCAGTCGGTCGCGAACCAGGACGGAACGCCCGAGAAGATCGCAGCCACGCAGCGTCTCGAGGCCTTTCTCGCTTTCACGATGAAGGTGGACCGTGATCGCTTCACGCAGTGAGCCCACGGGGCTCGGCGCCACGATCGCGATCGCGATCGCGATCGCGCTGGGTCAAGTCGCGTGCTCGAGCGCCCGCGGGGTCCCGGTCGCCCCCGCCGTCGAGCCGCTTCCGCAACCCCGGGCGATCGTTCCCGACGACGCCGACCTCGCGGCACGCGACCTGGCGGCCGCTGCGCTCGTCGGTGACCAACCCGGCGTCGCGCGGCATCTCTCGCGTCTGAACGCTCTCGACGAAGAGCAGCGCGGAAGTCTCGGGAGCCCGACGGGTCTCGTTCCCGTTGCGACCGACCTCGCGAGCGCGGCACGAGACGATCACGAGGCCTACATCGCGAACGCCGAGGCGCTCCTCGACCGCGACGATCTCGATCCAGCGACTCGAACGCGGCTCGAGCAGACGGTGAACGACGAGCCGCTTCGCCTCGCGGCCGCACGACGGCGCGATGCCCGGGTGACGGCGCTCGCCGGGGTCGTCAACCGGCTGGCCGAGCCGATCGGCCGTGCGGCGCTCTCGGGCGTGACGGCACTCGCGGGCCTCGGGAGGGCGCTCCTGAGCTTCGCGATCGAGAAACATCTCGAGGACGAGCTCGGCGTCCACGAGCGACAGGCGCTCGTCCAGGAGAAGCGTTTTCTCGCACAGAGTCCGGATGCCCCCGGCGCAACGGAGGTGGCGGAGCAGGTCGAAGCCGACGAGGTCCGCCTCGCGCAAACACATCGCGACCGGGCGCTCCGCACCGCGCGACGCGCACTCGATTCGGGAAACGCACGCGTCGCGCTCGTCGCGACCGAACGCGCGCTCCGCTTCGTTCCGGAGGATGCCGAAGCGACGGAGCTCCGCGACCGCGCGGCAGAGCAGCTCGCTCACGAGAGAAGCGAACGCGAGCGCGCGGTCGACGTCGCGGCAGGAGCCCCGGGCGAGGTGGCCCCTCCCGACGCGCGAACGCTCGCCGTCGCACTCCTCGCGCCGAACGGGGACGTCGCCGGCGAGGCGCGCAGGCTCCTCGACCGGGAGCCAGACGGCGATCTCGCCGACGAGGCGCTCTTCGCTCGTGCCATCGCGCTCGGCGAGGCCGGACACGAGACCGAGATGTGGGAGGCCCTCGCCGACCTCTCCGACGGAGAGGACGATCCGGACGGGCCGAACATGGCGCGGCACGCGGGGCTCCTCGTCACGAGCCCCGACAGCAACCCCTACGGCGCTTTCCTCGCGGCCCGCTCGAAGCAGCGCGGCGCGAAAGCGAGCTGGGTCCTCTTCGGCCCCCTCGCGAGCGGCGCTCGGGACCGCGACCTTCCGCGCCCGGTCGAGTGGCTGATCGAGGTGCCGACGCTCGTCGACATCGTCACCTCGCTTCCGGCACGGATCGTTCGCTATCCGTGGATGGACAAGAACACCTTCGGGCGGACGCCTTCGCAGCACGCGCGCGCCTACCTGAAGCGGAACCCAGACGGTGAATACGCCCCGGCGATGCGCGAGTACCTCCTCGGCGAGGAGATCGACGACGGCGCTCACATGCGTGCCTACGAGCTCGCGCGAGCGAGCGAGGCGATCGATCCCGAGACCCTCGCCGAGCTCCGCGAGAAGGCTGCGGCGCAGCTCCTCGAGATCGCTCGGGCGGAGAAGCGGCGCGACATGCGGATCATGCTGGCACGGCAGGCCGCGCAGGACTTTCCGGACACCGCTGCCGGACACGAGGCCGGGAACTTCGTTCGCGAGGAGGTCGGCCGAGCGACGCCGCAGCAGGTGCGTCTCACGCGGAACTTCCTCCTCGAGAACCCCCGAGTCGCCGGAACGGACGGGCTCGGCCTGCAACCGATCGTGATGGACGGAGATCTCCGAAACGGCGAGCTCCATCCCGAAGGCGTGGTGCTGGCGGGCGGGCTCCTGCTCGAGCTCCGCTTCGTCGCGAAGGGCAAGAGCGAGGACGATCCTCCGGCGCTCCAGCGGAAGCAGATCTCTGCCGAGCGGCTCTCGCGTGTGGTGGCCCTTCTCGAGGAGACCGCGATCCGGAACGAGCTCATCGACTCCGACAACGATCAGGCTTTCGATGCGCAGCGCGATCTCTTCTTCGAAGCCGCCAAGCTCGGGGTCGCGGAGAACGCAGACCTCCGGCCGTCGGCGGAATCGAGCTACGTGTTCGAGGGGCTTCGCGACCGCTACGGCCTCGTCCGCGGGCGCGAATCGATCCTCCCCGTCGACCTCGTCCTGCAGGGATCGCTCCCGAGCCTCGGCCTCGGTGCCTTCCCGAGGATCCGGACGCCGAAGCCGACGCCCGACGCGATCCTCTACAAGTAGGGCGGCTCGCCGACGCTGCGGCCGCCGCCGTAGGCGCGGTCCATGAGCGTGACCGGATGGAGCACCTCGGCGCGCAGGCCGTGCTCCACGACACCCGCCCGAAGCTGCATCATGCAGCCCGGATTCCCCGTCGCGATCACGTCGGGGTCGGCGCTCGCGAGCGAGCGCATCTTGCGTGCGAGGACGGCGCGCGACATCTCGGGATGCGTGAGGTTGTAGATTCCCGCCGCACCGCAACAGGCGGCCGCATCATCGTGCGCCACGAGCACGAGCCCGGGGATCTGTCGGAGAAGGCGCCGCGGCGCCGCTTCGACCTGCTGGCCGTGGAGGAGATGACACGGATCGTCGTAGCAGACTCGCCGCGGGAAGGGAGTCGGCGGCGGACGAAGCCCTTCGGCGTCGAGGAACTCCGACACGTCGCGAACCCGGCGTGCGAGGACGTCCCCGGTGGCCGGAAGCCACTCGCCGACCTCGCGGAGCGCCGCACCGCAGCCGGCGGCATTCGAGATGACGACGTCGACTCCCGCCGCGGCGAACGCCGCGACGTTCCTTGCGGCGAGCCGCTTCGCGGTCTCGCGATCTCCCGCGTGCGCATGGAGCGCTCCGCAGCAGCCCTGTCCCTCGGCAACGACGACGTCGAATCCGTTGCGGGCGAGCACGCGAACGGTCGCGTGGTTCACGTCGCCGAAGAGCTCCGGCATGATGCAGCCGACGAAGAAGCCGACGCGTCCGCGGCGCTCGCCGTGCGCGCGTACGAGGCGCGGAAGCGGCGCACGATCCCGCGCGTGGGGGACCCTCGGCGCGAGCGCGATCCGCTCGCGAAGCCCCGCCGGCGCGAGGCGGAGCGCGAGCGCGTCGAGCCGAACCGCCTGGATCGCGCGCACGACGCTGATCGCGGCCCGAAGCCGCCTCGGATGCGGAACGACATGGCGGAGCAGGAACGATTCGATCCGCTTCGCGGGGCCGCGCCGCAGGCCCACGCGCTCGACCTCGGCGCGCATCTGCTCGAGGAGGGATCCGAAGCGGACCCCGGAAGGGCATGCCGTCTCGCACGCGCGACAGCCGAGGCAGAGATACATCTCCTCGGCGACGGCGTCGGAGAGCGCGAGCTTCCCTTCTGCCACGCCGCGCGCGAGGTAGATACGCCCGCGCGGCGATGACGACTCGCGGCCCGTCTCGCGATACGTCGGGCAGGTCGGGAGGCAGAGCCCGCAATGGACGCAATCGAGGCTCCGGGTGTAGAGTGCGATCGCCTCGGTCGTTTCTTTGGGCCCGATGCTCATGCGATCCGGCCCGCCATGATTCCGGGGTTCAAGACCCGCTTCGGATCGAAGCTCGCTCGAAGCCTCGAGAGGATCGCGCGTGGCTCGGGCTCGGGGCCGAAGACGTCGCGCCCCGCGCGTGCGGCCGCGGGTCCCGCGACGAGTCGCGCGCTCCCTTCTCCGGCCTTCGCGGAGGCGTTCGCGGCAGCGAAGCACGCGTCGATCCGTTCGGTCCCGGCGTCCGGGTCGACGTGGAAGCGAGCCGCGAGAAGCCCGAGCCCGGGATGGACGACGACGTGCGCGCCGGCGCGGCGGAGCACACCGTACGCCGCCTCGAGCCGCGCGGCTCGCGACGTCACCCGAAAGCGGAGCGTATCGGCGAAGCGAGGCTCCCCGCGCGAGCCCTCGATCGACCGCAGGAGCGCCACGGCGTCCTCGCTCGCGCGCTCGGCGCCGACGCTTGCGGCGAGCTGCGTCGCCCCGGCAGCAACCACGGGCTCGTCCGCGGCGAGTTCGGCGATCAACACCAGCCTTCCCTCGCCGGCTTCAGGGAGAAATGGTCCCGCCTCGGCCGCGAGCGGAGCGTCGACGAGTGCGACGGCGCTTGCGCCCGGGAGCCTCGCCGCGGTGAGGGCCGCTTCGAAACTCGCGCTCCCGTCCGAGACCACGGCAATGAGCACCTGCGTCATCTCGGGGACCGGACGGAGCCGCAGCCAGGCATGCGTCAGCACCGCGAGCGTGCCGAGCGAGCCCACGTAGAGCTTCGCGAGGTCGTAGCCCGTCACGTTCTTCACGACCCGGCCACCGCAGCGCGTCCGCTCGCCGCTTCCGAGCACGACGTCGAGTCCGAGCACCGCGTCTCGCGCGCGCCCGAAACCGAGCGATCGAGGTCCCTGCGCCGCTGCGGCGAGCGCGCCGCCGATCGTCGAGCGGGCCGAGGGCGGATCGAGCGGGACGTCGAGACCGACCTCTCGAGCCGCGTCACGGAGCGCCTCGACGGGAGTTCCGGCTGCCACCCGCGCCACGCCCTCGTCGGCATCGAGGGTCTCGATTCCCCGGAGCGCGAGCGTCGAGAGCACGACGTCCGCACGCGCGGGGAGGTTCCCCTCCGGAAGCTCGGTCCCCGCCCCACGGACGAGCGCGGCTTCGCCGCGCGAGCCGAGCTCGCGCACGGCTTCGGAGAGCGACTGCGCGTCGCGAGGCTCGAGAACCCTCGCGGGCGGCGCCCCGGATGCCACGACCGGAGCGCTCACGCGTCGAAGCTCACGCGCTCGTAGCCCCGGGCCTTGGGGTTCGATTCGACGCAAGCACGCGTCGTCGGAAAGATCTTTCCCGGGTTCGAGCGATGGTCGGGATCGAACGCGTCGCGGAGCCTCCGCATCGCGCCGAGATCGTCCGGAGAGAAGAGAAGCGGCATGAAGTCCTGCTTCTCCGTTCCGATCCCGTGCTCGCCGCTGATCACACCCCCCGCGCGGACGCAGAGCTCGAGGATCTCGGTGCCTGCGGCGAGCACCCGCGCCATCTCGTCCGCATCGCGGCGATCGAACGAGATGTTGGGATGCAGATTCCCATCGCCGGCGTGGAACACGTTCGAGAGCCGCAGCCCGTGACGATCTCCGATCGCGCAGATCTCGGCGAGCACTTCGGGAAGCTTCGAGCGGGGAACGACCGCGTCGTGCACGTAGAGGTCCGGGGCGAGCCTTCCCATCGCACCGAAGGCCCCCTTGCGCGCTTTCCAGAAGCGCTGCCTCTCGTCGGCGTCGCGCGCGACCTCGATGCGTGTCGCCCCGGCCCGGGCGCAGAGTGCGCGCACCCGCTCGACCTGCCTCGGGAGCGCCACGGCGGGACCATCGAGTTCGGCGATCAGGACGGCGCCGGCGTCGAGCGGAAGCCCCGCGGCATAGACGCTCGCCTCGACCGCTTCGATGGTCCGCCGATCGACGATCTCGAGCGCGGCAGGGACGAGGCCGGATCGGATCACGGCGCCCACGGCGTGGCAGGCCGACACCACGTCCGGAAAGATCCCGAGCAGCGTCTCGACGGCCTCGGGAAGCGGCGTGAGACGCAGCGTCGCCTCGGTCACGACGCCGAGCGTCCCCTCGCCACCCACGACGGCGCCGACCAGGTCGTAGCCGGGCTCGCCTCCCGCCCGCGAGCCGATCCGGACGCGATCGCCGTCGGCAAGCACGAGCTCGAGCGCGAGTACGTGCGCCGTCGTGCTCCCGTACTTGAGCGTGTGAGGGCCGCCCGAGTTCTCGGCGACGTTCCCGCCGATCGTGCAAGCGAGCTGCGAGGAGGGGTCGGGGGCGAAATGGAGCCCGTGCGGGGCTGCGACCTTCGAGAGGTCCGCGTTGACCACGCCCGGCTGCACGACCGCGACACGGTCGACGGGATCGATCTCGAGCACGCGGTTCATGCGCGCGCATTCGATCACGACGCCGTCGGCGAGGGCGACGGCTCCTCCGGAGAGGCCCGTCCCGGCGCCACGGGGAACGAAGGGGACCCCGGCCTTCGCGCAGGCCCGGACGATCTCGACGACCTCGTCGCTCGTGCGTGGAAGCACGACCGCGAAAGGCCGCGCCGCATGATGCGTGAGGCCGTCGCATTCGTAGACGAAGAGTTCCTCGGCACGGCAAAGCAGCGCATCGGCGCCCACGGCCGCGCGCAGTGCGTCGAGGAGTCGGGCTCGTGCGGGCGTCGTCACGTCGCGCGGGATTCCGGCTCGCTCGGCACCCGGAGACTGGCCCGAGATCTCACCGTTGGGTCCGTCTCCTACGCGAGGCCGAGCCGCTCGAGGTCGTCCTCGTCGAGCCCGAGGTAATGACCGATCTCGTGCTTCACCGTCGTCTTGATCTCGTGAAGCAGCTCGTCGCGGTCCCGGCAGCTCGTCTCGAGGTTGCGCTTGAACAGGATCACGCGATCCATGTCGCGGCGGACGTCGGAACTACCGGCCTCCGTCCGCGGCACGCCGATGAAGATGCCGAGGATCGTCGGCGAGACGTCCTCCTGGTCGACGAGCTCGCTCGAAGGCCACTCCTCGATCAACACGGGAACGTTTGCGACGTACTCGCGGATCGAGCGGGGGAGCTCCGCGAGCGCCTCCGCGGCGATCCGCTCGAACTCCTCGTCGCCGATCTCGAGCGGCATCGGAAACTGCTCGGGGTCGAGATGGCTCGCGCGCTCGAAGCGCCGCTTCGCCTCCTCGTGCTCGCCGAGACGCTCGAGAACGAGCGCCAGGTGGTACTCGGTCTGCGCCGCATCGCGCTCCATCGCAGCGGCAGCCTCGAGCGGGCGGCGTGCCTCGGCGAAACGGCCGAGCTCGAAGAGAAGTTGGCCCTCGAAGCTGCGGTAGATCGGGTTGTCGCCGACGGCCTTGAGCGCTCGACGCACCAAGAAGAGCGACCCCTCGAGATCGTCGAGGTAGAAAAGGGCCTTCGCCTTCAGGTAATAGATTTCGGCCTCGTGGCCGCGATCGGTCCGCGGCAGCTCGCCCCCCCCGGCGAGCAGCCGATCGCAGAGTTCGAGCGCCTGTTCGTGCTCGCCGAGCTCGTCGATCAGGATCTCGGCGCGGTTCAAGTGCGCCTGCATGAGCTTCGGGTCGGCCTTGCCTGCGAGCTCGAACTCGCGGAGCGCCTCGTCGACGCGGCCGTCGTCCCAGAGGATCTCGCCGCGGGTGTTGCGAGCCTCGGCGCCATTCGGCTCGGCCTTGAGCGCCTCGTCGAGCCAGGCCAAGGCCTCGTCGGTGCGGCCGCCGTTGGTGGCCTCCACCGCCTGATCGAGACAATCCCAGTAGCGATCTCGGTCCTTCATCGATCCTTCGCGGGAACGCTCCGGCGGGGCCGGGCGTCGGGGGTTCGGGCCTGGGGATGATAGCAGAGCCGGCCTTTCCGAAGCCTCGCAGCCCTCCCCCGGAGACGACCTGCAACCCATTGATCGGCAAGCGCTTTTGGCATCTGGACCACGACGCTCCAAGGCACCTCGCCCACCTCGCAGAAGCAGTTCCAAACCGTTGTTTCAAAAGCGGAAAACGCTCCGTGGCAGGGGTCGGTGGGGAAACGCCGGCAAGGCCGGCCGGCGGACCGGTCTGGTCTAGACTCGCGAGCGCGATGCCCCGCCCGATCCGTCGCCTGCTCGTCGCGAATCGCGGCGAGATCGCCATCCGCGTGCACCGCGCTTGCGCCGAGCTCGGCATCCGTTCGATCGGCATCTACGCACACGAGGACCGCTTCTCGCTGCATCGCTTCAAGGCCGACGAGGCGTACCAGATCGGCGAGCCCGGCGAGCCTGTCCGCTCGTACCTCGACGTGCGGCGCATTCTCGAGATCGCACGCCGCACCGAAGCCGACGCCGTGCATCCGGGGTACGGCTTCCTTTCGGAACGTGCCGACTTCGCGCGCGCGGTGACGGAGTCGGGCCTCGTCTTCATCGGTCCTTCGCCCGACCTCCTCGACCAGATGGGCGACAAGGTCGCGGCACGCCACGCGGCCGAAGCCGCCGGGCTCCCGCTCATCCCGGGGACGTCCCCCTTGCCTTCGATCGAGGCGGCTCGCGCCGCCGCCCGGGAGATCGGCTACCCGGTGATGGTGAAGGCCGCGGGCGGCGGCGGCGGGCGAGGTCTTCGGGTGGTTCGCGAGGCCACCGGACTCGACGCGGCCTACGACTCGGCGCGACGCGAGGCGCAGCAGGCGTTCGGAACCGACGAAGTCTTCGTCGAGAAGCTCCTCGAGAACCCGAAGCACATCGAGGTGCAGATCCTCGCCGATGCGCACGGCGACGTCGTCCATCTCTTCGAGCGCGACTGCTCGATCCAGCGCCGGCACCAGAAGGTCCTCGAGATCGCCCCCGCTCCCGGCCTCGATCCGGCGCTCCGACGCGAGCTTTGCGATACGGCGGTCCGTTTCGCTCGCCACATCGGCTACGAGAACGCCGGAACGGTCGAGTTCCTTCTCGCCGGCGGGAGCTTCTACTTCATCGAGATGAACCCGCGGATCCAGGTCGAACACACCGTGACCGAGGAGGTGACGGGGATCGACCTCGTTCAATCGCAGATCCGGATCGCTCGCGGCGAGCGGCTCGCAGAGATCGGGATCATCGCGTCGGAGCTCGAGACGCGCGGTTTCGCGATCCAGTGCCGGATCACGACCGAGAATCCCGAGAACCGCTTCCTGCCCGATTTCGGCCAGCTCATCAGCTACCGCTCGCCGGGCGGGCTCGGCGTGCGACTCGACGCGGGTTCGGCGTTCGCCGGCGCGCTCATCACCCCGTATTACGACTCGCTGCTCGTGAAGCTCACCACGAAGGGCCGAAGCCTCGAGGAGGCCGCGTCCCGGACGCTTCGCGCGCTCGGAGAGTTCCGCGTCCGTGGCGTCGAGACGAACATCCGCTTCCTCGAGAACGTGCTCCGCCACGGCGTCTTCCTCGATGGCGGGTGCACGACCGCGTTCATCGACGGCACACCCGAGCTCCTGCACTTCCCTCCGCGGCGCGACCGCGGGACGCGACTCCTGCAATACGTGGCCGAGGTCACCGTGAACGGGCGTCCGGGAGTCCCGCGCTCGACCCCCGACCCAGAGCGAAGCGAGCCCGAGCCGCCGTCGCACGACCGCGAAGCGCCCCCTCCCGACGGGACGAAGCAGATCCTCGACCGGCTCGGCCCCGAGAAGTTCATGGAGTGGATCCGCGATCAGGAGCGCGTGCTCGTCACCGACACGACCTTCCGCGACGCGCACCAATCGCTCCTCGCGACGCGGATGCGGACGCACGACATGCTCGCCGTGGCGCCTGCGCTCGCGCGACACGCCCCCGAGCTCTTCTCGTACGAGATGTGGGGAGGCGCCACCTTCGACGTCGCGATGCGCTTCCTCGACGAGGATCCGTGGGAGCGCCTCGTCCAGCTCCGCCGTGCGATTCCGAACACGATCTTCCAGATGCTGCTGCGCGGAGCGAACGCCGTCGGCTACACGACGTATCCCGACGAGGTCGTTCGCCGCTTCGTCCACGAAGCCGCGGGCTGCGGGATCGACCTCTTCCGGATCTTCGACTCGCTCAACTGGACCGAGCAGATGCAGGTCGCGATCGACGCCGTCCGCGAGGCCGGAAAGATCGCCGAGGCGGCCCTCTGCTACACGGGCGACCTCCTCGATCCGACCCGCGAGCGCTACGGCCTCGGCTACTACGTCGATCTCGCGAAGGATCTCGTCCGGAGGGGCGCCCACCTGATCGCGGTCAAGGACATGGCCGGGCTGCTCAAGCCGTATGCTGCGGAGCGGCTGGTTCGTGCGCTTCGCGAGGAGATCGGTGTCCCCGTCCACCTGCACACGCACGACACGTCGGGGATCCAGGCCGCGACGCTCTTGAAGGCAGCGGAGGTCGGCGTCGACATCGTCGATTGCGCGTTCGGTCCCTTCTCCGGATCGACCTCGCAGCCGAACCTCGAGAGCATCGTCGCGATGCTCGATCGGACTCCACGAGCGACGGGACTCTCGCTCGAGCGCTTGCTCGAGTTCGGTGCGTACTGGGAGAACGTCCGCGACGGCTACCGCGTCTTCGACGGCGCGCCGCGAGCGGGGAGCGCGGACGTCTACGTCCACGAGATTCCGGGGGGCCAGTACACGAACCTCCGCGAGCAGGCCATCGCGATGGGCCTCGGCGAGCGCTGGCACGAGGTGATGAGGATGTATCGCCGGGTGAACGACCTCTTCGGCGACATCGTGAAGGTGACGCCCTCCTCGAAGGTCGTCGGCGACATGGCGCTCTACATGATCTCGAACGGCCTCTCGCCCGAGGACGTCCTCGAGAGCGGCTCGGACCTCTCGTTCCCCGTCTCGGTGATCGAGTACTTCGAGGGAAGGATCGGCCGGCCGCCGTACGGGTTCCCCGAACCGTTGCGCTCGCTGGTTCTCAAGGGCCGGCCGGCGATCGAAGGTCGCCCGGGCGAGGACCTCGAGCCGCCCGACTTCGACCGCGTGGCCAAGGAGGTCGAGACGAAGATCGGCCGCATGCCGACCACCTCCGAGGTGCTTTCGTATCTCCTCTATCCCAGGGTCTTCCTCGACTTCTGCGCCGAGATGGAGAAGCACGGCGACGTCTCGGTGCTCCCGACGACGACCTTCTTCCACGGCATGGTCCCGGGCCAGGAGATCCACGTCTCGGTCGAGCCCGGACGGAGCTACGTGATCCGCCTGGTCGCCGTGTCGCAGCCCGACGCCGAGGGAAAGCGCGGCGTCTTCTTCGAGCTCAACGGCCAGCCTCGCCGGATCTTCGTCCGCGACGCGAGCAGCGGGATCGTCGTGGCGCAGCATCGGAAGGCCGACCCGGATGATCCGCGCCAGGTCGGCGCGCCGCTTCCGGGGCTCGTCGTCTCGTACACGCGCCGCGAGGGCGACCGCATCGTGCGCGGCGAGCGGCTCGCGGGGATCGAAGCGATGAAGATGGAGAGCAACGTCTCGGCGAATCTCCCGGGGCGGATCAAGAGCATCGTGATCGCGGCGGGAACCCGCGTCCAGGCCGGCGACCTCCTGCTCGAGATCGATCCCGATCCGGACGGCGGGCCGACTTGAGCCCGGCGCGGCGCGCGAGAGCCTCGGGGAGGCGCCGGGACGCCGCGCCCGCTGCGAGAGAGATCCTCGGCTGGGAAGACGACCCGCTCTCGGGTGCGCTGCCGATCCGGCTCCCGGCGCCCTCGATGCCGCCTGCGAAGCTTCGTCTCGCGATCGTCGCGAAGGCGCCCCCGCTCGCCCTCCACGAGCCCGGGACTCCCGGCTTCCGCTACTGGACGGCGATCGAATCGATCACGCGCGGCATCTCGCTCTGGGCGCCGCGGATGGGGGAACGCGGCTGGGCCGCGACGGAGCGGCTGCGCATCCATCTCGACCGCGGACGCGACCTGAACGCGTACTACGACCGCGAGAGCCTCTCGTTCTTCCACGAGGAAGTGGCGGGCACGATGATCTATTCGGGGGAGAGCCCGGACGTCGTCACGCACGAGCTCGGCCACGCGATCCTCGACGCGATCCGGCCCGAGCTCTGGGACGTGATGAGCACCGAGGCCGCCGCCTTCCACGAGAGCTTCGGCGATCTCTCTGCGATCCTCGCCGCCCTCGAGATCCCGAGCGTGCGAAGCGCGGTGCTCGAAGCGACGGGAGGCAAGCTCTTCCGGAGCTCGAGGCTCTCGCGTCTCGCCGAGAGTCTCGGCTGGGCGATCCGCCAGAGCCGTCCGGAGCTCGTCGCCGAGGATTGCCTGCGCAATGCGGTGAATGCCTTCTTCTACCGGCCACCGGGCGAGCTGCCGCCCTCCGGTCCGGATGCGACGCTCTCGCGCGAGCCTCATTCCTTCTCGCGCGTCTTCACCGCAGGGGCGTTCGAAGCGCTCGCACTCGCCGTGGCGGGTGCCGCGAAGAAGCCCGCGGAAAGACACCTGGTCGAGGCGGCGAGGGATCTCTCGACCCTCCTCGTCGAAGCGGTCGTCCGCGCGAGGATCGTCCCCGGCTACTTCGCGGAGATCGCGACGCGCATGCTCGATGCCGACCGTGACCAGCTCGGCGCTCGCAATGCGGAGGCACTTCGAACCGCGTTCCTGCGTCGTGGCATCCTTTCGCTCGATTCCACCGCGGCGCCGCCGAAGCCGAAGGCCGCAGGGGTGCGGAGCCGGAGCTCGAGCGGGGAAGCGGAAGGCGCCGGCCGCGCTCCTCGAGGGCGACCGGCGCCGGGCCCGCGAACGCAGTCGCCGGTGGCGCTTCCACTCGTTGCCTTCGAGGGAGCGAGTCTCGGCCTCGGGCGACGCCGCCTGCTGCTGCGGATCCCGGTCGCCCCCGACGCGGAGACTCCGCGCGGCGCAGCCTACCGGGGCGGATCGGTCGCACTCGTCGATCCGCACGACGACGCACGCGCATTTCTCGAGGTCCTGCTCCGCCGCGGCCGGATCGATCTCGGAGCCGAGCGCGGCCGGCTTCCCGCCTCTGGAGTCCGCCCGGCGCGAAGGACGCACACGCTCTCCCGCGAGCGCGGCCGGCTCGTCGTGACCCGCCGCTTCTTCGACTGCGGATTCGACGCCCCGTGACGCACACCCCGCGAGGCGGGCCCCGGGAGAGGGGCGCACCGTCCGAGGCCGGCGCGACCCGGCGGATCGGGCCGATGCGACGACGCGCGGCACGAGAGCCCCTCGTCGGTGCGGGTCTCCGGTCGCTCTCCTAGCCTCGAGCCATGGCCGCGAAGAAAGCGAAGCGACCTCGCGCAAAGCGTCCCGCCTCGAAACCGGCCGCCGGCACGAAGCGTGCGGCCGCGAAGCCGGCCGCCGGACGAGGCGCGAAGGCCTCGGCGCGGGCCTCGCGGAAGAAGGCCACTTCGGGCTTCGAGGCCGCAGCCGAGGCCGAACGCTTCGCCGCCGATCTCTTCGCGCGCGGCGAGGTGGCCGAGAAGGCGGGCCGCTCGCTTCCTGCAGGCGTCACACACGAGGTGGTCGGTCGCGACGGATCCGGGCGCCCGAAGCTCCGGCGCCGCCGTTTCTCGACGGTCTGATCGCCGGCGCCTTGCGGCCGACCGCTCCTTTCCGGGAGCATGGCGCCCGTGTCACGCCCCGATTCCAGGCCGCGAGTGCGACTCGATTGGATCGACGCCACGCGCGCCTTCTCGATCCTCTGGGTGGCCTGGTTCCACTACTTCTCGACGTGGTCGGCCGGCCGCGAGCCCTGGCCCTTCCATCCGCAGTATTTCACGATCTACACGGATAAGTGTGATCCTTCGGGAGCCTTCGGGACGATCGCGTGCCTCGCCGAGGCCGTGTTCGTCGGCTTCTCGCAGCTCGGCTCGCAGGCCGTTTCGGTCTTTCTGCTGCTCTCGGGGCTCGTTCTCGCCTACGGGCTCGGAGAAGCCGGGGTGCCGCGAGATGGATGGCGCGTCTGGTACCGCCAGCGCCTCTTGCGCCTGTTCCCGATGTATTGGGCCGCGCACCTCGTCTGGCTCGTCTCTCCCTTCGTCGCGCGTCCCGACCCCGTCGACTGGCGCTTCGTCGCGAGCTTCCTCGGCGACCGCGTCTGGCCGCCGAGCCTCTTCTACTATGCCGTCCCGGCCTGGTGGTTCTTCGGTTGCATCGTCCAGCTCTATCTCGTCTTCCCGATTCTCGCGGCGGGGCTTCGCAGACTCGGACCCGGAGTGTTCCTCGTCGTTTGCGCGGCATTCACGATCGCGAGCCGGGCGATCCTCCTCTTCGTCCTCGAAGCGAACGGAAACTTCGTGATGGGAGCCTTCTTCGGATCGAGGCTCTGGGAGTTCGCGGCGGGGATGAGCATCGGATGGATGCTCCGTCGGCACCGCGAGGCGACGCTCCGCATCCTCCTCGGGCCGACGGGCCTCGCCCTCGGGGTGGCCATCTACGCGCTCGGCTTCCTGAGCTACCGGCCGGGCTGGAGCTTCACCTGCACCGACGGGCTCGTCGGGATGGGCCTCTTTGCGATCTCGGCCCAGATCGCGCGGGGACTCCTTCTCGTTCCGGGGCTCGCGCGCCCGCTCGTCTGGGTCGGGCTCACCTCGTACGGCGTCTATCTCCTCCACCAGCCCTACCTGAACTTCGCGGCAGAGCGGCTTCGCGAGCTTCCGCTCGGCCGGATCGTTCCCATGGGCTTGACCCTGCTCGGCCTGGTGACGCTCGGATCGGGACTTCTCGAGAAGCTCGTCGACCGCGCAACCAAGCGCGTCATCGGCTGAGCCGGATGGAATCGCTCGCCATCGCCGTCTTCGTCGTGGTCTATGCCGGGATGATCCTCGGCGGTCTTCCTCGCCTCGCCCTCGACCGCACGGGCGTCGCACTTCTGGGAGCGATCGTGCTCGTCGCAGGCGGCGACCTCTCGCTCGAAGAGGCGGCGGGAGCGGTCGATGCTCCGACTCTCGCGCTTCTGTTCGGGCTCATGATCGTCTCGGCGCAATTCCGTCTCGGCGGCTTCTACACCCACGTAACACGGCGACTCGCGGCACACCGCGCGAGCCCCGAGGCACTTCTCGCCGCCCTCGTCGCGACCGCAGGGGTCCTCTCGGCGCTCCTCGCGAACGACATCGTCTGCCTCGCGATGGCGCCGATCCTCGTCGAGGTCTGCTCGCGAAGGAGGCTCGATCCGGTTCCCTTCCTCCTCGCGCTCGCCTGCGCCTCGAACGTCGGCTCGGCAGCCACGCTCATCGGAAACCCGCAGAACATGCTGATCGGCGAGACGCTCCGGCTCTCGTTCGCGGGGTATCTCGCCGACGCGCTCGTCCCTTCGGTGCTCGGGCTCGCCGCCACCTGGGCGATCCTCGCCAGACAGTGGCGGGGACGCTTCGAGCGCGAGACGCCGCTTTCCGAGGTACACGCCCCGGCCTTCGATCGCTGGCAGAGCACGAAGGGAATCCTCGTCCTCTCGGGCGTCGTGATCGCCTTTCTCGTGACGGAGATCCCGCGCGACCACGTCGCGCTCGCGGCGGCCGGCGTGCTCCTGCTCTCGCGCCGCATGGCCTCGAGCCGCGTGCTCGGGCTCGTCGACTGGGAGCTTCTCGTCCTGTTCTTCGGGCTCTTCGTCGTGAATCGCGCCTTCGAGGAGACGGGGCTTCTCGCACGCGCCCTCGAATCCCTCGCTGCCTCGGGCCTCGACCTTTCGCGGCCGGACCTCCTTTTCACGACGACGGTCGTCCTCTCGAACCTCGTCTCGAACGTCCCCGCCGTGATGCTCCTCCTCCCCGTCGCTCGCCCTCCCGAGGGCGGCGCCATCCTGGCCCTCGCGAGCACGCTCGCCGGAAACCTCCTCCTCGTCGGCAGCATCGCGAACCTGATCGTCGTCGATCAGGCGCGGCGGCTCGGCGTCGGCATCGGCTGGGCCACGCACGCACGAGCCGGCGTGCCGGTCACCCTCGCAACGCTCGCCATCGCGGCGGGATGGCTCTGGCTCCGCTCGGGCTAGCGGACCGACCGATCACGACCGCGCCCACCGATCGCGAGATCTGCGGCTCACTCCGATGGCTCGACAACCGCCATCGCACCTCGCGGAGGCCGGTGTGCCGGCTCTCGCTGCTCGAAGACGACACGAGCCGTGCGTAGGGGCGACCCGGTGGGTCGCCCATGGGAACGCGGCGCGTCGGTGTAGGGGCGACCCGGTGGGTCGCCCATGGGAACGCGGCGCGTCGGTGTAGGGGCGACCCGGTGGGTCGCCCACGCGCGACGTGCAGGCCTCGAATCGACGCCTAGATCCAGCCCGCAGCGAGCGCGAGGCCGAGCACGATGATCGAGAGTCCGACCAGATTCTGGACGAAGCCGAGCGTCACCTTTCGGAGCAGCCGCGAGCCCGCGAACGATCCCGCGAACGCGGCCCCCGTCGCGACCGCCACGAGCCACGCGACCCGCTCCCCTCCAGCGCCGAGTGTGTCGACGTGGCGTCCGAAGAAGCTCGCGCCGTAGACCGCGAGCCGAGAAAAATCGACGAGCACTGCCGCGAGCACGCCCGTGCCGACGAATGCGTCGCGGTCGAGTCCGCAGCGCACGAGAAACATCGAGCGGAGCGCTCCCTGATGTCCCGAGATCCCCCCGAAGAAGCCCGAGAGTGCGCCGCCGAGCGAGAGCCAGCGGCGATCGACCTCGAGATCCCGGAGCGAAGGCACGAGATCGAAAAGAGCGAAGACGATGATCGACACGCCGATCACGAGCTTGGTGAGGCTCACCTCGGCTCGGATCGGACCGAGCACGTAGCTTCCGAGGACGGGGAGCTCCGTCATCCCGGCGAGAAGCCAGGCGCCCGCAAGTGCCGCGATCGCCGCAGGGATGCCGAACGCAACGACCACGCTGCGGTCGGCGTGCCGGCCGACCAGCCCGACCTTGAAGAGGTTGTTCGCGAGGTGGACGACGGCCGTTCCGGCCACCGCGAGCTCGAGGGGGAGAAACACCGCGAAGACCGGAAGCAGGAGCGTTCCGAGCCCGAAGCCCGAGAAGAGCGTGAGCAGAGCGGCCCCGAACGCCACCACCCCGACCGCAAGGAGCCCCATCATCGGCCGCGGCCCCGCCTCGAACGGTTGCTCGACGCGAGAATCCGCCACGGTCGTCGCCCGTCTCGTGTCAGAATCCGGTTCCTCGCGGCATCTGCGCCGCTTCGATCCACCCGCAACGTGAAGGAGCCCCGATGGGCATGGTCGCCGAGTTCAGGGAGTTCATCCAGAAGGGGAATGTCGTCGACATGGCGGTCGGCGTCATCATGGGCGCCGCCTTCGGAAAGATCGTGAACTCGGTGGTGGCCGACGTGATCATGCCGCCGGTCGGGCTTGCCACCGGTGGGGTCGACTTCCGCGATCTCAGGGTCGTGATCGGCGGCACACCCGAGGCGCCCGTGAGCGTCAACTACGGAATCTTCATCCAGACGCTCATCGACTTTCTCGTGATCGCCGTCTGCGTCTTCTTCCTCGTGAAGGCCGTGAACACGCTGCGTCGCCCTTCCGCCGCGGACGCGCCCGGGCCGACGCTCGACCAGCAGCTCCTCACGGAGATCCGTGACACGCTGAAGCGACAGGCGGGATGATCGAGCGCGGCGACGCGCTCGACTCTAGGTCGGCGGTACGCTCGAAAGACGCTCCTGCGCCACCTCGACGAGACCGGCGTTTCCCGGAACGATCACCAGCGCCGTCCCTGCCTTCCAGGCGAAGATCAGGACACAGACGTGGCCCGCCACGGGATTTCCGTTTCGCGGAGGATCCTCGCTCCGCACCAGCCGCGCGTCGACCGGGAGGAGAAGCGACGATCCAGCTCCGATCCGTTCGATTTCGACGCGACGCTCCTCCGGGCGAAAACCCGGAAGGACGCCGCAGGCAAGCCACAGCGTCTCGACTTCCACCATGCACCGACTCCGCCCCCCGGCTGCGCGTCCCTCTCTCCCGGGAAAGAGGATCGGGCGGCCGCGTGACGGATCCGGTCACGAGCCCTCGCGCTCGGCGATCTCGAGCGGTCTCTCCGGGTCGACCCCGAGCCAACACAACGCGGAGAAGAGATAGCCCCCCGCGAGCGTGTAGAGCGGTAGATCCCAGGAGCCGATCGAGGCGAGCGACGCGCCGACGACCACGGGCGAGAGCATGCCACCGAGATTTCCGAAGGTATTCATCGCGCCACTGACGACTCCCGCATGTCGCCCTCCGATCGCGAGACAGACGGCCCACGCCGGCGCCACGCCGAGCGCACCGAGCCCAGCGGCCGCGGCGAGGAAGTACGCCGACGCGCGCGGGTCTTCGCTCGCGACGGCCGCGACGATCGCCGCTGCGGCGAGCGGAAGTCCGACGAGCCCCGGAAGCCGCAGTCCCGTCCTCATCCCGAAACGCCGGGCTGCGAGATCGCTCACGGCACCGCCCGCGAGCGAGCCCGTTGCGATCGCGAGGAGCGGCAACGCCGCGAGCCAGCCGACGGCATGAAGGTCGAAGCCGCGCGCGCGGAGCAGATAGGTCGGAAGCCACGTCAGGTAGAAGTACCAACCGTAGATCGCTCCGAAGTACATCGCACAGAGCGAGAGCAGGCGCGGGCTCCGCACGAAAGCCCGCCACGGAACCCGCGGATGCGGCGCAGGCGGGTCGCTCTGGATCCGCTCGAGTTCGGCTGCGTTCACCCCGCGGTGGTCGCGCGGATCGTCTCGGAACCAGAAGAGCCAGACTGCCGCCCACACCAGGCCGACGGCACCGAAGATCGGAAACGCCATCCGCCACGAGACGCGCTCGAGCATCCAGACCACGAGCGGCTGCGTCGCGGCGCCCGAGAGCGCCCCTGCCATGATCGTGAGCCCGAACGCCCTCCCGCGCTCGGAGAAGGGAAGCCAGCGCGCGTAGGCTCGCGCCATGCTCGGCAGCACTCCGGCCTCGCCGGCACCGAAGAGAAAGCGCAGCGCGACGAGCGAAGCGAAGCCCGTCGCCGCCCCCGTGGCTGCCGTCATCGCCGACCACCAGACCACGATCCGGGCGAGCATCGCTCGCGCGCCGAAACGATCGGCGAGCCAACCCGCAGGCACCTCGAAGAGCGCGTACGCCAGCGTGAACGCGCTGAAGACGATGCCCATCTGCGCATCGTCGAGACCGAGATCCCTCCGGATCGCCGGGGCGGCGGTCGAGATGCAGACGCGATCGAGATACGCCACGCCCATCGCGAGGAGCGTGAGGACGAGCATCGTATGACGCGCTCGACTCGGCACGGCCGACTCGACGGGGCGCTCGCTGGCGGCGATCACGGCGCGACGTTACCCGAAGCACGGCGTCGTTTCGCACCGTCGTCGGCGCGCACGGTGCTTCGTAGCTTCTGCGCCGGAAATCCCGGGGTTCTCATGAGATCCGAGCGACCCGGTGGCGACGCCTCGCGACGCCACGCGTGCCTCCTCGCTTCCTCCGAGTCCCATCCTGCCGAGGGGCCGGCGAATGCATTCGCGTCGGATTGCTCCCGCGACGCGAGGATCCCCCGGTAAAGGGAGGTCGTGGCCCTGGATCCACCGGCACACCCCCTTCGTGGCATCAAGACCCTCGACCTCTCCCGAGTTCTCGCCGGCCCCTTCTGCACCATGATCCTCGGGCAGCTCGGCGCGAGCGTCATCAAGGTCGAGATCCCGGGCTCGGGAGACGACTCGCGCTCGTTCGGCTCCTTCGTGAACAGAAGGTCGCTCTACTTCCAGGCGATCGATCACGGCCAGCCGAGCATCCCCCTCGATCTGAAGGAGGCGAAGGACCGCGAGCGCCTCGAAGGACTCGCGGAGATCTCCGACGTCCTCGTCGAGAACCACCGTCCCGGAACGATGGAGAAGCTCGGATGCGGCTGGGGCACCCTTCATGCGAGGTTCCCGAAGCTGATCTACGGTGCGGCGTCGGGCTCCGTCGACACAGGCCCCGACTCGCGCCACGCCGCGTACGACATGGTGGTGCAGGGGATGGGAGGCATCCTCGGCTTCGACCGGCCGGAACGGATGACGAGACGCGCAGGAGGGACTCCACGTGTTCATTCGGGCGAGCCTCACCGAGGCGATCGGAACCCTCACGCTCGATCAACCCGCGAAGCGCAATGCGCTGAGCAAGGCGCTCGTCGAAGAGCTACTCGCTGCGCTCGCCGACTTCGAGAAGAACGAGGCGCGCGTGGTGGTGATCCGCGCCGCCGCCGATGCAAAGGTCTGGTCGGCCGGGCACGACATCTCGGAGCTTCCCGAAGCGAGAGATCCCCTGCTCTACTCCGATCCGCTCGAACGCCTGCTCCGCGCGGTGAAGACCTTCCCCGCACCCGTGATCGCGATGGTCCACGGCTCCGTCTGGGGAGGAGCGACCGATCTCGTGCTGAGCTGTGACCTGATCGTCGGCGACGAGACGTCTTCGTTCGCGATCACGCCAGCGAATCTCGGACTCGCCTACAACACGGTCGGGCTGCTCCAGTTCATGCGCCGGCTCCCCTTGAACGTCGTGAAGGAGATGTTCTTCACCGCCTCACCCGTTCGTGCCGAGGACGCCGAGAAGTGGGGGATCCTGAACCACCTCGTCCCCGCAGCCGACCTCGAGGGCGTCACCCACGAGCTCGCACGCCGGATCGCGGGCGAGGCGCCTCTCGTGGTGGCCGCGGTGAAAGAACAGCTCCGCGTGCTCGCCGAGGCCGATCCGATCACGCCGGAGATCTTCGAGCGGATCCAGGACCTCCGCCGCCGGGTCTACGAGAGCGAGGATTACCGCGAGGGAATCCGCGCCTTCCACGAGAAGCGCAAACCCGTCTTCAGGGGATGCTGACCGGCGTCGCCCCGCCGAGGATGCACAGGCCATCTCGCCCCGCGACGTCCCGGGCCGAACGAACCCCCGGTACGCCGTGACCGGCCGGGTTCAGGGCGATGGCGTCGAGAACTCGAGTTCGAGGAGATACTCGACGAGCGAGTCGATCTCGGCGGCGGAGAGCCCCGACACGCTTCCGTGCAGGCCGAGCGGATTCGCCGTCACGAGAACGTCGCGAAGCGTCGCCGCGCTCCCGTCGTGGAGGTAGGGCGCCGTCGCGGCGACGCCCGGTAGCATCGGTGTATCGATTCCGTCGAGGAGTCCGCCGAGGCGCTGGCCCGACGTCGGTCGGATGGTTCCGACGTCGTGGCGAAGCCCGCTCGGGCTGTCGCTCAGTCGCATCCCCGAGTGACACGATCCGCAGCCGAGGCTCGCGAATAGACCTGCCCCGGCGAGCGCTGCCGCGCTCGAGGCTCCGCTCGGCTGCCGCCACGGGCTCCGCGGCGTCTCGGAAAGCGAATCGACGTAAGCTGCAAGCGCGTCGAGGTCTTCGCTGAGCCCCGCCTTCGGCGCTCCGAGCGGCTGCGAGCGCGTGAGGGAAAAGTAGGCGGAATCGGACATGAGGCCGGTTCCCCCGAAGAAGTTCCGGATGTCTCCTTCGAAATCCTGGACCTCGTCGAAGTTCCCGGACCAGTGGAGCGGCGCGCCCGCGCTCCCTCCCTGCCCGCGCAGCGAAGCGGTGTTGCGAAGGCCCTCGCCGCGATCGGTGAAATCCCAGACCTGGCCGTCGTGGCCTCCGTCGAGATGACAGACCGCGCAGGAGAGGTAGCCATCGCGCGAGATCCGCGAGTCGCCGGCCGCGTAGAAGAGCCGCTTGCCGCGCAGGACCTCGGGCGAGAGCGCCTCGACGCTCACGGTCGAAACCCGGCCGAGAAGCGGAAGCACGGGGATGGTCCCGCCGTCGAGCACGACGCTCGCGTCGAAGAAACTCGTGGTCCTCTCGAGGAAGTCGTGCGTCACGACGCGCTCGCGGCTCTCGTCGATCACCACTCCCTGCGGCGCGCGCCCCGTGCCCGCTCTCGCGACCTCGAGGCCCGACGCGTCGAGGGCGAGCAGCCGATCGTTGCCCTGGAGCGTCAAGAAGAGCCGCGCCCCGGAACGGGCAATCGCGATCGCCGAGGGCTGGCTCTGATCGTCGAGGTCGGTTCTTCGCGCCGGGAGTTCCTGGTTCGCGTCGAGGTCGACGACACCGACGAGCGCCCGCACGGTCGTCTCGAAGCTGAGCGGGCGCCCGTCCCTCACGAGCCCGCGGAAGAGGTTGTCCTTCTTCGCAGCCACGAACGCGGTCGAGTCGTCGGGAGCGATCGCGAGGCCTGCCAGGTAGTTCGCAATCCCGCGCGCGGCGACCGATCCGTCCTGCGAGGTCGAGTCGGGCAGAAGCTCGATCGTCGGTGCTTCGACGAGATCGGGGATCGCGAACGAGCGAACGCGCCCGATTCCCTGAGTCGTGATGAATTGCGTGACGAGCAGACGCTGGCCGTCGCCGCTCACGGCGAGCGCGTCGGGGGTCGGGCCGGCATCGACCGAGCCGCCGAGCGATCCGGTGACGGGATCGATCGCGTGGATCCGCCCCGCACCGTACGCTGCGACGAAACCCCTCACGCCATTTGGAGTGAAGACGATCCCGGTCGGCGCCGAACCCCAGGCGAGCGTGAGGCTTCCGAGAACGGTCTCGGTACGGGCGTCGATCGACCAGACGGTATCGTCGTCGCGACAGCTCACCCAGAGCTGCCCGAACGCATCGAGCGCGAGCGAGGTGGGCCTCTTCCCGACGGCGATCTCGACGCGCCTTTCGAGCGAATCGGCGTCGATCGACGTCACGCTGTCGTGGTCCGGATTCACCACCCAGATTCGCCGCGTGGGTTCGTCGAGCACGATCGGGCTCGAGCGCGTCGGCTGCGGGAGCGGGGCCACCACGCGGTCCATGTCCGAAACGATCTCGGCGGCTGCGAGCGCCCGATCGTAGATTCGGACTTCGTCGATCACGCCGGCGAAGTACTCGCCCCAGACCGCGTTGCCTCCGACGCGAAGCACTCCGCCCGACGCCGAGAGCGCGCCGGCAACGGCGCGGCTCGAGACGAGCGAGCCGTTCACGTAGAGCGAGAGGAGCGAGCCATCCCAGGTCGCGGCAAGATGGCTCCATTCGTCGACTGCGAGCGCAACGGCACCCACGACCTCTCGAGCCGACCCGACGTCGACGTAGGCTTCGGGGCGAGCGCCGGGAGCATCGGCGTAGAGTGCGTAGTCGAGACTCCCCGGCGCCTCCTTGAGGAGCAGCGTTCGCCAGTCGTGCGGCGAAGCCGCGGGGCGAACCCACGCCGAGAGGGTGATCGCCTGCGTCGGCGAGAGGGCCGGCGTCGAAGCGATCCGCAGCGTGTCGTCGACTCCGTCGAAGACGAGCGCGCCGCCCGAGCGTCCGGCCGCAGTCCACACGGGACCGAGTACGGACGCCACGTGGCCGAGGCCGGAGAGGTCCGCCGAGGTGGGGCCGACTCCCTCCTCGAACGAATACGCGGCGACGAGCCCCGCGAGCGAACCTCCCGCCGAGACTCCGACACGCACGATGCTCGACTCCGTCGTGTTGCCGGCAGCGTCGCGCGCCACGGCCGTGAGCGAGTGGCTTCCGGGCGGGACCTCCGCCGTGCTCCACGAAAGCGTCCACGGCGGCGTGAGGTCTTCGGCGCCGAGCGGCAGGCCGTCGAGCCGGAATTGCACGCCGACCACGCCCACGTCGTCGCTCGCGGAGGCAGCGAGCATCACGACTCCGGAGACCACGGCGCCATCCGCGGGCGCGGTCATCTCGACCGAAGGCGGGCTCGAGTCCGCAGGCACCACTGCCTCGACCTCGTTCGACGGCGCGCTCCGGTTGCCGACGGCATCCCGTGCCACCACCACGTAGTAGTACGTTCCGGGAGCGAGACCTCCGTCGAGATGCGAAGTCGTCGCCGAGACTCCGATGCGGTTCGCCGGCGTCGGCACGACGCCCGCGGACGCCGAGCGATGCACCTCGTAGTCGACCACGCCGCTCGCGTCGGTGGCGGGGCTCCAGGCGAGGCCGACGGCTCCGGGAGCCGCGTTCGCTTCGAGATCGGACGGCGCGGTCGGCGGATCGGACTCCTCGTAGGGTGCCGGGATTCGGACGAACTTCGCGACCGACGGTACGCCGAGCGCGTCGACGAGAAAGAGCATGTAGTGGCCCGGCGGCGCGAGATTCTGGCCGAGCGGAGCCTGGACGAGAAGCTCGCTCGCGCTCGAGGCCGAGAACAACAGAGGCACGAAGCGCTGATCCTGGTCGAAGCCGTGCGTCGCCGCGCCCGGTCGCACGAGCGAGACCTGCCGGATCCGTGAGGCGTCGGGCGTACCGATCGCGAAGTTCGATCCGATCCGAACCACGTCGGGCGCGCTCGAGATCGCGGGGCGTGGCCCCTTGAAGAGATAGGGAGGCGAATAGATCTCGGCGTTCAGCATGTTGCTGCCGCCCGGGATGTTGCCGCCACCCGCCACCGCCACGCGCGCATCGGGAAGCAGCACGGCGCTCGAGTGGTAGATGCGCGGAACCGTCATCGGAGCGAGTGTCGACCACGTCTCCGTCGCGGCGGACCACATCTCCGCGGTGTAGACGGCAGCCGAGAGGTCGGTCTCGTTCTTGCGCGAAGAACCGCCGGTCACGAGCGCGGAGCCATCCGGAAGCATCGTCAAGTTGTGGAACGTGCGGGCGGATGCCATCGGCGCCGTCTCGCGCCAGGCGGGCGCTGCGGCCGTCATGTCGAGCACGTAGGTCGACGCCGACGAGGGAGCGGACGGCGTCGTGCCGTCGACCGAGGCGCTTCCCGCCTTCACGATCTTCGAGGGCGAGAACATCGCCGCGGCGCCGCCGTCGAGCACCCTCGGATCGATCGTGGTCCATTGCCGCGTTGCGAGATCGAGGGTGCGCGTCGGGGTGGCGTATTCGGTCGATCCCGCCTGCAAGAGCCTCCCGTCCGGGAGCAGGAACACGATCGGATATTGCGGGATCGAGAGCGGTGCCTCGACGAGCGTCGTCCAGGCATTCGAGACGGGATCGTAGATCTCCGGCGTCTCGACGAACTCGGTCTCGCTGAACGACGATCCGGAGACGACGATCGCACGCCCGTCGCCGAGTGCGGTGAGCGTCGGGTACCAGCGCCGGAAAGCCATCGGCGGGAGCGCCGTCCAGCTCTCGGAGATCGGATCGAAGCTGTTCGCCTTGGCGAGGCCGAGCACGCCGTTTTGCAGATCGTGACCGCCGGCCACGAGAATACGTCCATCGGCGAGCCGCACGTGAGACGAGCAGAAGATGTTGGAGAAGGGATTCGGGACCGGCGTGATCGCGTTCGAGACCGGATCCCAGAGCTCGCCGAAGTTCGGCGTGGTCGCGAACTCTCCGGCCCAGAGAAGGATCTTCCCGGTATGCAGAAGGACGAGATCGACGGCGACGGTGGGAAGCGGAACGGGGCTCGACCAGCTTCCGACGGCAGCCGGATCCCCCGGATCCGAAGAGACGTAGAACGTGACCGTCCGCGCGTCGGAGCCTGCGATCCGGCCGTGATCGACGCGAACCAGGAATGCGTCGAGCGTATGCGCGCCCGGCGTGACGCCGGAGATGCGGAACGTCCCGACGATGGGGGCGGGGTCCATGAGCTCGGGACCGCCGTCGAGCCGGAAATGCACGTGGTTCGCGTCGCCCGGCGCGCCGACGATCCGGTACTCGACGTCGACGGCGTCGCCCACGACGGTCGACGTGGAAACGGGAGACGTGATCTCGACTCGGACCCCCGGATCGCAGCCGGAGCCGAGAAAGACGAGGACGCCGAGCACGAGCACTGCACGGCGCGCGGAGATCCGGGCCCTATCCACGGCACCCCCTTCGATCGACCGCATCGAGCGGCCGGAGCAACCCGGATGGAATCGATTTCGCAATGCAGGAACGGCGCGCATCGCTCCCGGCCCGGCCCCTCGATCGGGCCTCCGGTCGAGGCGAGCCCGAGCCAGCGCATTGTATTCGTGCGACGAGACGCCGGGAAGCAAAGGCTGCTGCCGACCCGCGAACCGCTTCCTTGACTGGAGCTGGGACGGGCGAGAACATGCTCATGGGTGCCGGAAGGAGCACGATGAAGCGTGTTGCTCTCGGGGTTGCGGTTCTCGTTGGCCTCGCCCTCGCCTACCTGCTGGCGCACTGGACGCTCATCGAAGCCGGACGCGAGGTGATCACGCTCCGGACCCGCGAGCCCGACTCGAGCGTGCGCGAGACCCGCCTCTGGATCATCGACGACGACGGCGGAGCGTGGCTCCACGGCGACCGCGGATCGCAATGGGTACAGAACCTTCTCGAAAGGCCTGGAGTCGAAATCGTTCGGGACGGAACGACGGAGCGATACGAAGCCACGCCCGCTCCTGGGCCGCATCCGGAGCTCCATGCGCGGCTTCGCGAGAAATACGGGATTGCAGATTGGTGGGTGCGCCTCGTCGGGAGCGATCGGGAGTCGACACTCGCCATCCGGCTCGAGCGCGAACCCGCGGCGCGTTGACGCGCCCTCCGCGGAGGAGGGCCCGGTGGATCGCGTGACGGATCCGAAGCGCGCCCGGTAGGCTCCACGACGCTCGAGCCGCGAGAAGGGTTTCGAGTCGAACGTCGAGAATCGATCGACGAAAGGAGACGGAGTGTCCGAGTCCGAAACGGACCCGTGCCTCGGGCCGCGCTTCGAGAGCGCGCTCGTTCTTGCGGCGCGACTCCACCGCGACCAGGTTCGCAAGGGAACCCGGATCCCGTACGTCGCGCATCTGCTCGCCGTCGCGAGCCTCGCGCTCGAGCACGGCGCGTACGAGGACGAAGCGATCGCCGCGCTTCTCCACGATGCCGTCGAAGACCAGGGAGGAGATCCGACTTTCGAGAGGATCCGCAACGAGTTCGGCGAGCGCGTCGCGTCGCTCGTTCTCGAGCTCAGCGATGCTCGCCCCGCCCGAGGCGAAGAAAAGCCCCCGTGGCGAGTGCGGAAGGAGCGCTACCTCGAGCATCTCGACCGCGCCTCGCCCTCCGTCCGCATGCTCGCTGCCGCGGACAAGCTCCACAACCTGCGAGCGATCGTCGAGGACCTTCGTGTCGACGGCGATTGCGTCTGGGAACGCTTCAACGCGTCGAGAAGCGAGATCGTCTGGTACTACCGCGAGATCGTGCGGATCCTCGCGAGAGAGCCGAGAACCCGCCTCTCGACCCTTCTCGAGGGAGCTTTCCGCGAGCTCGAAGCCGAAGCCGAGAAGCCCGCCTCGTCGGCTGGCGCGCCGAAGCCAGACACTTCGAGGATCTGATGCGGGGGACACGCGACGGGCAGCCGTGATGCTCGCTACGCTCGTGCTGCTCTTGCTGGAGGCAGAAGCGGCCGCGCGCAAACTCGTGGGCGGCGCGAACCTCGGCGGCCGGGCGGGCGCATCGATCTAGGCTCGATCCGCCAGTGCGGCGAGCGCAGCCTCCACGCCGAGGCGCGGGCTCGCGAGCACCGGCACGCCGAGATCGCCGCAACGCTCCGCGGCAGCGGCCATGGAGCCCTGGGCGAGCACCAGGACGTCGGCGGCCGGAGCGGCCTCTCGCAGTGCAGACACCAGCGCTTCGGCGTAACCCTCGAGATCGCCGCGCTCGAAGCGCTGCCAGGCACCCTCCACGATGCGCAGCGCGATCTCGACGCGCGCACCCGCGCGGCGAGCGGCGTCTTCGAGCAGCGCGCACGTCGGTGCCGCCGTGGACTCGAGAGTCGCCAAGGCGACGATGCGGCGGGCGCAGTCCGATGCCCGGCCCGAGCGCTCTGCGCCTCTGGCGAAGGCAAGCGCGAGGGCTGCAGCGCGATCGGCCATGGCACGGTCGATGCGCTGCACCACGGCGCGCGGCGCGAGCGCGGGAGCGAGCTCCTCCGCCACCGCGCCGAGGGTGGAACACGTGCAGACGACGACACGCGCGCCCGCGGCGACGAGGTCCTCGATCTCGGCGCTCACGCGCCCCGCGAGCGCCGCATCCACACCGCCCGCACGGCGCGCGGCCACCAGGAGAGCCTCGCAAACGCGATGGCGCACGAGAACGTCGGGTGCGCGTTCCGCCACGAGGGCTCCGAAGCTCGCCTCGCTCGCAGCGGCGGTGTGGAGGAACGCGAGCAACGGACGTCGATTGCGCTGGCCGCCCACGGCGCGCACGGCCTCTCGGATTCCAGCGTCGATCATGAACCCCCCAACCGCAGAGTCTTGCCATCGGTCGCGCGTCATGGGATAGCCTCCGCTTCGGGAGGGCGCCGGATGGACGGCCCGGGCCGCTTCGACGAGGACACCACAGTGGAGCGCGCGAGCGACGGCTTCCATGCCGTGCTCTCGCCGAAGTGGGAGGTATGGGGCCCCTTCGGCGGGTACGTCGCAGCGGTGGCCCTGCGCGCCGTCGGCGCCGCCACCCCGCTGCGACGGCCCGCAAGCTTCGCCTCCCCCTCGGACGCGATGGCCTCCTCGGCTGCGACGGGCGCGTGTGGACGGCAGGCGGGCGGCTCGTCGCGACGGGCGTGTCGACGCTCTTCTGCCGGCCGAATCCGTTCGGGCAGGGACGCTCGCGCTCGAGCGTCGGCGCGAGGCCGCGCGCGAGCGCCGAGGCATTGAGCAACCCTCCCTGCTGGTGCGCGAGCATGATTCGGAGCCGGCGCAGTGTCTCCGCGGGAATGCGCGGCCCGAGATCCAAGAAGCGGATGCGTCCCGCGAGCGACTCGCTCGACTTCTCGAGGAGATCGATCGACGCCGAGCCGGGCACGAGGAAGCGACCGGTGCCCCGACCACCCCGCCGGCCTTGGTCGATGAGACCCGCAGACTCTGGAGGAGCTGCGGCGTACGCTGGATCTCGTCGAGAATCATGAGCTCGTCCGCGTGCTGCGAGAGGGAGAGCTCGGGATCGGAAAGTTTGGCCCGGTCGGCCTCGGCCTCGGATTCGGGATGGAGGTAGACCGACGGCCGCGACCGTTCAATTTCTAGTGCCAGCGTGGTCTTGCCGGCATGGCGCCGTATCCTCCGCGGAGAGACGGTCCTGGAGGAACGGATGCGCGTGCATCCGTGCGGACGGCGAGGCCTCAATGCGCTGCTGGCGGCGCTCGCAATGGCGCTCGCGCCGCCCGCTACACGCTCCAACGACCAGGGCGGCGCCGACTACGCGCTCCTCTACAGCACCCTCGGCTACGACCTCGCCGCAAGCAAGCGCGCCCTCGTCCGGCCGACCGACCCGACACGCGCGGACGACCTCGTGCCGGACCGATCCTCGTGGCGAGTCGTTTCCGAGGAAGGCAGGGTCGTTACGCGCGGGGCGCTGCAAGCGCTCGCCGTGACCTTCGGACTCCCGTTGTACGAGATCGACTTCACGGCGCTCGCCGAACCCGGTCGCTACGTGTTGGAGGTCGACCTGCGCGGCGCATCCGATGCACGGGGCTCGCTCGCGACCCTGCCCTTCGAGGTGCGGCGCCGCCTCCACGTGACACGCACGCTGCGCGCCATCTCGATCGAGAACGCCGAGGCGAGGCGGGCCCCTCCCGAGGGCGGCGGCGGCTACTACGACTGCAACTCGAGACTCGGCGAGACCCACTCGCACGGAATCTTCCTGGCGGGGCTCTCGCACGCGTACGCGCGCCACGCCGATGAGCTCGGCGTGGCCGATCGCGGCCGACTGCGGCGTGCCGCCCGCGTGGCCGTCGACTACCTGCTCGAGGCGCAGAACGGCGAGACGGGGGCCCTCCCGCACCAGCACCCGAAGCGCCCGTACCACATGGGGCTCCTCTACGGCTTGCTCACGTCGTTGCGCCAGGTCGTGACGTTCGACCTGCCCGGCTACAACGCAGGCGAGTACAACACGCAGAAGGCCGCCTATGGACTCGCCACCTACATGGACCTGCTGCGGCGCGACGATCCGGAGGGCGCCGCGACGATCGAGCCGCGCCTGCGCCGGACGATCTCGCACCTGCGCGAGACCCGCGAGCTTCCACCCGAGCTCGACGCCGTGCTGCACTACCGGCTCTTCCGCACTTCGGGCCGCACGGCCGACCTCGAAGCGGCGCGGCGGGCCGTGGACGAGCTTCTCGCGGGATTCGACCTCTCCGAAGGAACACGCGGGTGGTATCGCGACGTCCCGTACTTCGAGGCGCTCCACGGACTGCTCGTCGACGATCTGGCGGGCGCTCGCGCAATCGCCTGGCGCGAACGCGCCCGCGGCATCGCGCAGGGAGACTACGCCGAGCTCGTGCGACGCAACGGCTTCCGGATCGTGCCGGTCGGCGGCGCCGCCGAGTGGGCGGACCAGGCCGGGCCGCCGCAGAGCACCGGGTCGCCGTTCCTCTACGCGGCGAGCCATCTCACCGTCTCTGCAACGGACGCGCTCCTGCTCGCAGAGGTCACCGGTGAGGATGCGCTCGAGCAGATCGCCTCGGCGCACCTCGGCTGGATCACGGGCCTGCATCCCGGTGTCCCCGCACGGCTGGTGACGAATCCACCGGCGCAGGGCGAGGCCCCCACCTCGGCCTCCTTCCTGATCGGGATCGACGCCCGCCACGTACGCCCCTGGCGCGAGTGGTACTGGGAGCCGCCACCGGGTCTCACGACGATCGTCAACGGCTTCAGCCACCTCGACGGGAGGCCCTTCGTCTACACCGACGAGCGTTACGAGCCCTCCGAGACCTTCATCAGCCACGACGGCGGCTGGCTGCAGGCGATCGTCCGCTACGACGCCTACCTGACCCGCGCCTCGAAGACGCGGCCGTGACCGGTTCGCGCCCACCCGCCGCGCCGTGTGTCGGGGCGCCGCCGCATCGTGAGCAAGAGCGCCGAATCACGCGTTCGAATCGCCGCGGAGCGGCGCCGGTGGCAGCGCCGGTTGCGCCGGACCTTGGGTCTTGGAGCGAGGGAGGCGACTGAGCCTCCCTGAGCTTCGTGATGGGTTCCGCTGGCCCCTCCGGAGCCTCTGGGGTGCCTTGGCTTTGCCGGCGACGCAATGGTGGGCTTCCTGCCACCCTCGTATGGGGAGGGCGAGATGACGCGGGGAGGGTCCGCGCAAGGATCGAGGCGCGCCAGAAGCTCCGGCGGCCCGACGCGACGCATTCAGCCGAGCCGGCGACCGGCCGAAGTGTCTCCCGGGCGTGTCGCGCCGTCTGCCGGCACACTGAGCCGTGGAGGGACGTTTCGTGGAGCGACGCGCGTGGGGGGCTCGCCTCTGCTTCGCTGGAGCGGTGCTCACCGCTGGGCTGCTCGGAGCCTTCGCGTGCACGCCCGGCCCCAATCCGGACGTGGACCGCGACGGCGTCGTCGGCCCGCTCGATCTCGCACGGGTGGAGGCCTGCGTCGGTACGAATCCCGCCGCGGACGCCGGTTGTGCGGCGAGCGACGTGGATCGCGACGGCGACGTCGACGCCGCCGATCTCGCGCTCGTCGTCGCGCACCTCGACAGCGACGGAGACGGGATCCGCGACGAGGTCGAGGGGCTCTGGGGACTCGACCCGCACGATCCGAGCGACGCACTCGTGGACGACGACGGCGACGGGCTCTCGATCCGGCTCGAGATCGAGCTCGGCACCTCGCCCTACGACTCGGACACCGACCGCGACGACCTTCACGACGGTGCGGAACTGACCGTGGGCTCGGATCCCCTCGACCCCGACACCGACGGTGGTGGGCGCCTCGACGGCTGGGAGGTCTGGCGTGACCGGAGCAACCCCACGCAC
>CAJPFO010000228.1 GCA_905339255.1 Myxococcaceae bacterium | reverse complement strand
GTTGCGACGGGCGGCCGGGAGGCGGCGGACGAGGACGTCCTCGAGCGAAGCCAAGAGCCCGCTCGCGCCGGCTCCGGGCGAGAGCACCGCGGCGGCGCCCTCGGCCGCGAGCGAGCTCCGCTCGCGTTCATCGGCGTCGTTCACGCGCACGAGGACGGGCGGCAACACCGCGCGCCGCAACGCGAGAAGGCGCCGGAGCGCGAGCCTCGCCGCGTCGCTCGTCGACACCGAGAGCACGATCGCATCGAAGCTCTCGAGCGGTTGCTCCTCGGCGTCGCGAACGTCGCGGCTCCAACAGAACTCGAGTGTCGGCGCGTCGGCGACGAGGTCGCCTCCGAGTTCCTCGCCGGGACCGATCCAGAGCACCGAACGGAATCCGAGCACGCGAGTCCTCCTCGCCCCCCGGCTCGCGTTCCAGCAAGCGCCGTGCCCGATCGACCCTCCGCGTGGACGCTCGGGAATCCAGCGGGGGCTCCCGCACGGGCCTGCAGGGCTGGCGGCCTCTCGGCCGCCACGAGCGGCTACGGCCGCTGCTTCCAGAGGGGATCGAACTCGCCGCATTCGAGGCGGCCGAGCGGATCGGAGGGCAGGGCGGGAGCGCCTTCGGCCGGGACGGCCTTGCCGCCGACGAAGCTCGCGTCGATGCGGCCGTCGAAGTCCTGGTCTTCGTCCTGCCGCGTGAGCTGGCCGCCTTCGAAGGTCTGCACGACGTCGATGCGTCCATCGCCGTTGGTGTCGGCCTCGAGCTGCACGCGCTCGCCGCCCGCGAAGAGCTCGCGCTGATCGGCGCGTCCCTTGCCCTTCGTGTCGTAGAGGACTTCGTTCACGACGCCGCTCGCGACTTCGGCCTGCGCGTCGAGGCTCGTGTTCGCGTCGGTGTCGAGGCACTGCCGGGTCACCTGGCCCTGCGCGTCGAGAAAGAGCTTCTTGTCCGGCCGCGTGCCGTCGGAGGCCACCTCCTGGGCGAGCGCGCGGCCTTCGCCGTCGAGAACGAGCAGGACGTCGATCCGACCATCGCCGTTCGTGTCCCGTCCCTGCCGCGACGGCTTGCCGCCGTCGAAGAACGTGAACGTGTCGCGCTGGCCGTCGCCGCTCTTGTCCTCCTCGAGTCGGAGGACGGCCCCCGAGGCGTCGGACACCGTCCAGGTGTCGGTGCGGCCGTCGCCGTTCGCATCGCTTTCGAGGACCTGCGTTCCGCCTTCACCGGCCCGGCTCTTGCGGTCGACCTGGCCGTCGAAATCGCTGTCCTCTTCGACGCGGGCGATCTGGCCTCCCTCGTAGACGACGAAGACGTCCGGCTGGCCGTCGGCATTGGTGTCCTTCTCCTGGCGGACGATCGCGCCGGCCTCGAGCCAGGTCGTCGTCTCGAGCCGGCCGTCGGCGTCGAGGTCGGCCTCGGTGCGGACGGGTTTCGAATCGGGGCCGAAGCTCGTCACGAGGTCGAAGCGGCCGTCGCCGTCCTTGTCCTCGCTCTGTCGCGAGGGGCGCCCGGCTTCGTATTCGATCACGACATCGGCGCGGCCGTCGCCGTTCGTGTCCTCCTCGGAGCGTGACGGCCGCCCGGCTTCGTGGAGGGTCACGAGCTCGAAGCGACCATCGCGGTCGCGGTCGGTCTCTTCGCGGACGAGGACGCCCGCCTCGTGGATCTTGATCGCGTCGGGCCGTCCATCGGCGTTGGTGTCGATCTCCTCGCGCAGGGGCCTTCCCTCGGAATCGAGGGTCACGCTGGCGTCGGGCCGGCCGTCACCGTCGGTATCGCGCTCGAGGCCGGCCTCGCGACCGTCCCGGAAGGTCGTGACCGCGTCGAAGCGGCCGGTGCCGGTGGTGTCGCGCTCCTGCCGCACGGGCTTTCCGCCTTCGAAGACGGTCACGACGTCGGGACGGCCGTCGCCGGTCGTATCGCGCTCCTCGCGGACGACGTTGCCTTCGGCGTCGAGTTCCCCCGAGAGGTCGGGCTTGCCGTCCGCGTTCGTGTCCTCGGCGAAGCGCGCCGCGCGACCGCCCGAGAACTCGACCGTGCGGTCGGGCTTGCCGTCCGCGTTCTTGTCCTCTTCGAGCTTCGCGGTCGCACCGCTCGCATCGTTGGTCCGCCACTGATCGACGCGGCCATCGCCGTCGGTGTCGCGGAGCACGCGCTGCTCCTTGCCGGAGGTGGGATCGAGCGTCACCCAGGTGTCGACGCGGCCGTCGTGGTCGGCGTCCTGCTCCTGCTTCTCCATGCGGCCCTGCGGATCGAAGAAGTTCCACAGGTCGACCGTCCCGTCGCGGTTCTCGTCGAGCTCGACGCGGACGAGCCGACCCTCGCCGAAGACCTCGACGCGGTCCTTCGCGTCTCCCGTCCCGCTCGAACGGCGCGCGAGCTTGCCGCCTTCGTACTCGGCGCGGGTCTCGAAGCTCCCGTCGAAATCCGCGTCGACCTTCTCGGCGACGACCTTTTCGAGCGCGTCGAACTCGAACTCGGCGTCGACGCGGCCGTCGGCGTTGCGGTCCTCGGTCTGTCGGGCCTTCCTTCCATCGCGGAACTCGACGAAGGTATCGGGTTTCCCGTCGCCGTTCGTGTCGGCCTCGCTTCGCGAGGGGAGGTCACCCGCGAAGAAAGTCACCACGTCCGCGCGACCGTCTCCGCTCGTATCTTCTTCCTCGCGCACCTTGCGCCCGCCCTCGTAGTGGCGAACGAGCGAAAGGCGGCCGGTCTTTGCGGCGTCGATCTCCTCGCGGGACTTCTCTCCGTCCGGGCCGAACACGATCACGAACTCGGGGACACCGTTCTGGTCCTCGTCCCGTTCCTGGCGCACCTCGCGGCCGCCTTCGAAGAGCGAGACGGTGTCGATCCGCCCGTCGCCGTTCAGGTCGCCTTCTTTCTTCTGGATCACGTCGCCATCGGTGAAGGTCACGAGCGTCGGCCGCCCACGGCCGCCCGGATCCTCTTCGATGCGGACTCGCTTTCCGTTCTCGTAGAAGATGGTGACGTCGACCTTGCCGTCGCCGTTGGTGTCCTGCGTCTCGAGCCGCTTCGAGCCGTCGGGGTTGAACTCGGCGCGCACGCTCGATCGTCCGCCGCTCGGCGAGAGATCCTCGACCGTCTCGGGCTTGCCGTCGCGATAGGTGACGACGCGGTCGGGCTTGCCATCGCCGTTCGAGTCGGTCTCTTCGCGGAAGGGCTCGCCGTCTCGGAAGGTGAGAACCGAATCGGGCTTGCCGTCGCCGTCCCGATCGGTGCGCTGCACGGCGGGTTTTCCGCCGCTCATCTCGGTCACGGTATCGGGGCGGCCGTCGCCGTTGGTGTCGTTCTCCTGGCGCGTGGCCTCTCCCCTGGCGTCGAAATGGAGCCAGACGTCGATCGTGCCGTCGTGGTTCGAATCGCTCTCGCCGCGCTTCGGGACGCCCGCCTCGTAGTAGACGGTCTCGTCGGGACGGCCGTCGCCGTTGGTGTCGGTGAGCTTCTTCGCAAGCCGTTCCTGATCGTCGTACTCGAGGACGACCTTGCCGCCCGACTGCGCGAGAGCCGGCGCAGCGACCACGAGCAGGAGCGCGACGAGCATGCGCGACGTGGCGTGCAAGGGGATCTCAGTTCACCCGCACGTTCTTGTAGCTGCCGACGAGGGCCTGGCCGGCCATGCAGCGCACGCGGTCCGACATGGGCGGGAACGGCGACGCCGAGCGGAGTGCGTCGACGGCACTCGCGTTCAGACGCGGATCGCCGCCGCCGAGGACGTCGGCCGCCACCACCGATCCGGCCGCGTCGAGCTTGAAGCGGATGCGGACCGTCTGGTCCCCGGCGATGCCGTCGGGAAGCGTCCAGCGCGCGAGCATCCGCTGGCGGACCTCTTCGAGGTAGGCCTTCGCTTCGGCCGACTCCGTGCAACCGGGCCCGCCACCACCGCCGCCCCCCTGGCCGGCTCCCGTGCCGCCGTCGCCCTGGAGGTTTCCCTGGCCGACGCGCGTGTTGATGCTCGCGAGCGGGGCGCCGGTCGGCGAACCCAGGACGTCACGGCCCGTGACGACGCCCTCCCGCACCGAGGAGCCTCCGAGATTTGCGACCTCGGTGCCGGATCCGACGGTGCCGCCCGAGGTCACGACCTGCCTCGGACCGACCGATTGGCCGACCGGCGCCGCACCCTCGACCGGGCCGCGAAGCGCGGGCGCGCTCGCACCGCCGAGATCGATCTTGCTCACCTGCGCCGGAGCCACCGAAGGCAACGGTGAGACGCTCGCCACGGAAGTCGGATGAGCGACCTCGCGCGGCGCGACCACGGCGCCCACACCCTCGAGCTTCTTCGCGTCGATGGCCGGCGCGGCCTTTGCGATCACGGAGGGGTTCACGACTTGTGGAGCCACGGCCTGCGCCTGCGGCGCGAAAGTCGGCGTGCGCCGCTCGGCGAGCGCCTTCGGTGCCGGGGCGGGGTTCTCCTTCGGAACCGGCGTCGGGCGCTCGCGCACGGGCGCCGGTGTCGGGGCCGGTGGTGCCGGCTTCGGCTCGGCGCGCGCGATCGGCGCGGGAGGCGGCGGCTTCGGCTTCGGCTGCTCCTCCTTGAGGAGTTCGACGGGGATGATCTCCTCGATCTGCGGAGGGTTCAGCCACGCATAGAGGAGCAGGAAGCCGACGAAGCTTCCGTGGACCAGGAATGCGAGCGAACCCGAGACCCAGCGCTTTCGCGGATCGTGTTCTTCGGTTTCGGCGAAACCGGGAAAACGCTCGGCGGGCGCACCCGGGCCGGCCGGCGCGAGCGCGAGGCGCCGGGTCGCGAGGGGCGTCGGGCGATGCGGTCGCCTGCGAACCTCGAGCTCGCCCGTCATGGCTGCCTGCGCCTCCGTCGGATCCGCCGCTGCGGCCGCGTTGCGCGTCGTCGCCCCGTTCCCGTCACGTCGCACACGGCCGGATGACGTCGGGTGAGACGGCGGCGCCCCGCGAGAGATTCGCGCGCTCGCGCACGGCACCTGCAACCCGGAAGGCTACGGCAGGGGGTCGGAGGGGTCAACGCAGCGGGGGCGTCGGCAACACCGATCCGATAGAGTGCACCGGCCGAGAGGCCGGCACGGGAGCGACCGCGCCGCCGCACGGAGGAAATGCTTTGGATCCCGTGACCGAGGCGACCGCAGGCGCTGCGACCCAGGCCGCCATCGAAGGGGCGCAGGCCGTCTCGCACTTCAGCGGCGCGCTCGACGCCGCGACCGTGCTCTCGATGCTCAACCAGGCATGGCTCACGACCTACCCGATGGCGCTCGCCTCGGTGGTCGCGCTCGCCGTGATTTTCGAGCGCTGGTGGCGCTACCGCGGGCTCGAATCCGCGACCCGCGACCTCACGCGGCGGCTCGTCGATCTGCTGGTGAAGCGCGACGTCTCGGCGGCGAAGGCGCTCTGCGAGGCTTCGAAGACCCCGATCGGAAAGATCTTCCTCGAGGGTCTCCAGTGGAAGAACATCGCGCTCGAGGATCTGCAGAGCGTGCTCGCGACCTCGAGGCAGGAGACGGTGACGGATCTTCGCCGGGGACTCTGGATCCTCGGCACGATCGGATCGCTCGCTCCCTTCGTCGGCCTCTTCGGCACGGTGATCGGCATCATGCGCGCCTTCCATCAGATGGCGACCGAGGGCTCGGGAGGCTTCGCGGTCGTCGCGGCCGGGATCTCCGAGGCGCTGATCGCCACCGCGGCCGGGCTCGGCGTCGCGATCTTCGCGCTCGGCTTCTACAACTACCTCCAGGTCCGGGCGGGCAGCGTGGCCAACGTCTTCTCGCGGGCCTGCGAGCGTTTCGTGCAGGCGCTCCTCTACGTCGAATCGGGAGCGCCGGCCGGGCAGACCAACGGAGGAGGCGAGAGCCGTGGCCATCCACTCCCTGCCTAGCCCGGGCGAAGAAGTCGGAGACGACATCGTCGCCGAGATCAACATCACGCCGCTCGTCGACATCTTCCTCGTGCTGCTGATCATCTTCATGGTGACCACCTCGGTGATCACGAGCCAGGGAAAGCAGGTCGACCTCCCGGGAGCTGCGGTCGCGAAGGCCACGCCGAGTGGCGTGACCGTCACGATCGATTCGGAAGGCGCCATCCAGATCGGCGACAAGGCGGTCCGGCCTGAGGCCCTGACGAAGGAGCTCAAGGCCGCCCTCGACGCCTCGCGCGAGAAGGTCGTGATCCTGCGCGGAGATCGGAAGGTGCTGCTCGGGCAGGCCGTGAACATCCTCGACGTCGCACAACAGGCGGGGGCTTCGGGGATCGCACTCGCCACCCGCCCGCCCGCAGCGGGCGAGAAGTAGTCGCAGCGGGGGTGGGCGTTCGCCCCCGCGACGGGCCGGTTTCCGCGCATGCGGGGCGTTCTCCGGCCCCGGAGAGGATCGCCGGCATTCTTACGCCGCGCGCCTGCGAAGCCACACGATCGCACCGAGGATGAGCAGCAGCTCGGGAAGCAGGAGCCCGACCCCGTAGAGCATCGCGAGGCTCTGCTGCGGCGTGAGCGGGTCCTGGTTCGGGGTGAGGATCTTCGGGCGGAGCGCGATCGCCTCCTCGCGCTGGACCACCCAGTGGACGGCGTTCATGAGGAGATCGAGATTGTAGAGCGCGCGAAGATGCGCGTTGTCGGCGAAGCTCGAATCTCCGAAGACGACGATCCGCGAAAGGCGACCCCCGCGCGGATATTCGCCGGCGGCCGCGAAGGGCCAGCGCTGCGGCTCGACTCCGGGGGGACGCTCGCCGGGATCGCCGCGCAGCGTGGCGGGGGTGGGCGGCGCGAGCCAGGCCTCGGGGCTCGAGAAGAGCAGGGGACGCAGCACGTCGTCCGGCTCGGGCTTGCGTGCCGGTACGACGGGCCTCGCCTCGAGGAAGAGCGAGAGCGTGCGGCCCGAAAGCCCACGCGTCACGGCGTGCTCGGAATACGTGCTCGCGATCGGATGCAGGCCCACCCGGCCGCCCGCGATGGCACCCGAGGGCGGATCGACGATCACGCCGTCCGGAAGCTCGAAGCCGTAGCGCTCGAGGAGCGGCTCGAGCCCGGAGCGAATCCCGGGCTCGAGCAGCGCGACGAGCCCCCCGCCGGCGGCGAGGTAGGCGTCGAGCGCAGCGACTCCCTCGTCACTGAAGGTTCGCTGCGGGCCGACCACGAGCACGCCGCCCGCCTCCGCGGGGACGCTCGTTCCGGCTGCGGTCACGAGATCGCGAACCTCGAAGCCCTCGGTCTCGAGCATCGTTCGAAGCCCCGAGTAGCCCGTCGACGAGAGGCTCGCGAGGTCGCCTTCGCCTTCGCCGAGGGTGGCGTAGAGGGTGCGCGTTCCCGGATTGCGGAGCCGCCAGAGCGCTTCGTAGATCGATCCCTCGGTCGGCCGATCGACCGTCTCGAAGCGATCGCCGCTCCGGATCACGACGGCCTCGCTGCTCGCAACGCCGAACTGATCGGCCTCGCTCGCCGTGTCTTCGAGGAGTCGCTCGTGGAGGATCGCGCGGCCGTCGCGGGCGAGCGTGCGAAGCAAGAGCCCCGTGCGGCGTGCGCGAGGATCTCCGCCTTGGTGGTAGAAGGTCATCTCGACCGGGGTCTCGAAGCCCGCGAGGAGCTTCTCGGTCGCCTCGGCGGGTTGGAAGCGCTCCTCCCGCGTCCAATCGAGGCGCCAGCCCGCGTGCGTCGCGACCGCGTGGAGCGCGACCGCCGCAACGATCACACCGACGAGCTGGGCGAGCCGCGGAGCGAGCAGCCGCCTCGCTGCGGGCGATCCCGCGACGCGAAGGCTTCGCAGCCCGCCGGCCGCCGCGACGAGAACGGCGATCGCACCGAGAGCGAGATTCGCCGCCGCAAAGGCTCCGGCCTCGCCCGTCGCATAGTACGAGCCGAGCCCGAACACGAGCGCGATCGCTCCGATCACGCCGATCTCGCGGAAGATCATCGCACGCGCCCGAGATCGAGAGAAAGCCGCGCGAGCACGAAGGCGACCCCGATCATTCCGGCGAAGTAGGCGAGATCGGCCACCGAGACGAGCCCTTCCGCGAAGCCCGCGAAATGCGGCTGGAGCGAGAGCCGGGCGAGGATCTCGCCCATGCGGTCACCCACGAAGGGGTTGAGCCAGCCGAGATCGTAGAGCGCGAAGGCCACCGCATACGCCGAAACCGCGGCGACGAGCTGGCTCGCGGTGAGCGACGAGCAGACGAGACCGATCGATGCGAGGCCGAGGCCGAGGACGAGGAGCCCGAGATAGACCGCGAGCAGATGCTGCGCGCCGAGACCCGCCCGAAGCACCGCGGCGGCGGGGTAGACGAAGCTCACGGCGAGCATGAGCGCCACGAAGACGAACGCAGCGAGAAACTTCCCGAGTACGATCTGGTTCGGCGTGAGGAGCGACGTGAGCAGGAACTCGTCGGTTCCCCGCGCGCGTTCCTCCGCGAAGACGCGCATGGTGACGAGCGGGACCAGGCCGATCAGTGTGATCGCGAGCTGCTCCATGAGCGGGACGAAGACCTGATCCTGGAGGTTCACCGTGGCCGGAATCGTCCCCGATTCGAAGCCGCCGACGACGTTGCTCGTGTAGACGAAGAGGATCTGGTTGTAGACGCGCAGGTGGTCGAAGAAAAGGAGCGCCGTCACGAGCGCGATCGCGGTGAGCGCCACGTAGGCCACGGGCGACCCGAAGAGAACGGCCACCTCCTTGCGCAAGAGCGCTCGAAGCGGCCGGCTCAAGCGGCGGCTCCGGAGGCGCGGAAGAGCGCGAGCGGATCGGGGCCTCCGAGCACCTCGTCGGTCGGTCCCACGGCGACGAGGCGCCCCGCACGAAGCACCGCCACCCGCGACGCGAGCGCGCGCGCTTCGCCGAGATCGTGGGTGCAGAGGATCACGGTGCGCTCGCCACGGAGACCCGCGAGCACCGCATCGACCTCGTCCTGCTGCAGCGGGTCGAGGCCGCTCGTCGGCTCGTCGACGATCAAGAGCGAGGGATCGTGGAGGAAGGCCTGCGCGAGCGAGACGCGCTGCTGGAATCCCTTCGAGAGGTTTCCCACCAATCGGTGTGCAACCCCCCGGAGTGAAAAGCGTTCGATCCCGGCCTCGAGGGCCTCCTCGAGGCGCGCTCCCGAGAGCCCGTGGACGCTGCCTGCGAATCGTAGAAAGCTCGCGACGCGCAAATCGGGGTAGAGCCTCGAGGTTTCGGCGACGTAACCGAGCCTCGCATGGACGGCCTCGGGGTGCGTCACGGGAGAGAAGCCGTCGACCGTGACCGTGCCCTCGCTCGGGACGAGATATCCCGTCACGAGCCGGATGAACGTCGTCTTGCCGGCGCCGTTCGCGCCGAGGAGTCCGAGCGTCTCGCCGGGCTCGATCGTGAGCGAGAGCCGATCGAGGGCGGTATTCGGCCCGAAGCGTCGTGTGAGGGCTTGGGCTTCGACTCTCGCGCCCTCGCGTCGCTTCATGATCCCCCCGCATCGACTCGCGGGCCCTGCGCCGGCAGCGATGGCCCCCCGGTTCGATGCCTTTGCGTACCCCCGGTTCCGCCGGGCTTCGCGAATCCCCACGGCGGCACTATATTGCGCGCGCCATGGACGATCTGCGACCCCAAAGCGGCTCTTGCGTGCGCTGCCGCCGCGCGCTCGACCATGCCTCGGTCAAGGTGGGCGGACTCTGGTACGGAAACGAGGCCTGCGCGCTCGGGGGACCGTGCCCGCTCGAGTGCCGCGCACCTTCCGTACCCGAGCCCTGGTTGACGGTTCGTCCGCAGCGCTTCTTCCGGCGCCGCAAGCCGAAGGAGCTTCGCGGCACGCACGCGGAACTCCCCGCCACCTACCAAGAAGCGAGCGCGTCGAAGTAGCCGGGCCAGGTCTTGGCGGCGCAGGCGGGGTCGCGAATCACGACGCCCGGTACGCGGAGGCCAGCGAGCGCGAACGCCATCGCCATGCGGTGGTCGTCGTAGGTCTCGATCTCGGCGCCGTGGAGTGCCGCCGGGCGGATCGTGAGCCCGTCTCGCGTGGCCTCGGCGCCGGCGCCGAGCCGGCGAAGCTCGCGTTCGAGCGCGGCGAGCCGATCGGTTTCCTTGATCCGGAGGTTCGCGACGTTGCGGATCACGGTCGGTCCCTTCGC
>CAJPFO010000227.1 GCA_905339255.1 Myxococcaceae bacterium | reverse complement strand
GCGCCTGCGTTCATCAGGGGGCCGATCTCGGGGTCGGAAAGGCCTGGTCCCACGCGCAGCCGCTTCACCTTCGCAGCGAAGGCCGCGACGAATCGGTCGTAGATCGGACGTTCGATGTAGAAGCGGTTGGCGGCGAGGCAGTCCTGCCCGGACGTGGCGAATTTCGCCGAGATTGCCCGTTCGACCGCGCGGTCGAGGTCGCAATCGGCGAAGGCGATGAAAGGGGCGTGACCGCCCAGTTCCATGATCAGCCGTTTGATGGTCGGCGCGCACTGGCCGTAGAGCAGGCGCCCGATCTCCGTCGAGCCGGTGAAGGACAGGGCGCGCACCAGGGGCGAGGCGGTGAGGACGCCGACGATCTCGGGCGCGTGGCCGGTGACGACGTTGAACACGCCGGCCGGGAAGCCGGCCCGCTCGGCGAGCTCAGCGAGCGCCAGCGCGGAAAAAGGCGTCTCCGACGAGGGATGTGCGACGAGAGTGCAGCCTGCGGCAAGCGCGGCGGCGGCCTTCCGTGTCAGCATGGCCGAGGGAAAATTCCACGGCGTCACCAGTGCCGCGACACCGACTGGCTGGCGCGTCACGCGCATCTCGGCATCGGGGAGGTGTGACGTGACGCTCTCTACGTTCAGCCGCTTCGCCTCCTCGGCATAGAACTCGACGAAGGAGGCCGCGTAGTCGATCTCGCCCAGCGCCTCCGAGATCGGCTTGCCCTGCTCCTCGACCATCAGTCGCGCGAGATCGTCGCGCGCGGCGACGATCAGGTCGAACCAGCGCCGCAGCAAGACGGCGCGGCCCGGCGCGGGCATGGCGGACCAGGACCGGAACGCCCGGTGCGCGACCTCCACTGCCCGGGCCGCATCCGCCGCCGCAAGCGCGGGCACTGACCCGACGCGAGAGCCGTCGGCCGGGTTGGTGACATCGATCGCACGCGACGAGGAGCCGGCAGTCCACGCGCCGCCGACATAGGCGAACTCGCGGAACAACCGCGGGTCGGCCAGCGACGACACGCGAGTCTTCTGAAGATAGGCGAGAGAAGTCATGGCCGACCGTCCTCCGGATGGATCGGGGCCATTCTGGGCCGAGGGGTCAAGGCGATTGTTCGCGAATGCGCTATGACAGCCGAAGCTTCTTCGGAAAGAGGCCCGACGGGCCCTCATTCCTTCGCCGACAGGGCGAGCAGCCGTTCGAACGACAGCGGTCCCTGCTTCACCGGCTTGGTGACGACGTAGGTGAAGTAGCGCGCGAGGCCGACCCTTGCCTCCAGCAGGTGATCGACCAGACGTTGGTAGCTGTCGATGTCGCGAGTGACGATCTGAAGAATGTAATCGAAACCGCCTCCTACCGCCCAGCATGCCACGACTTCGTCCAGCGGCGCGAGCACACGCTCGAAGACCTGGAAATCCTGGGCGCGATGGCTTTCCAGCTCGGCTGCCATGAACACGATCACATGCGGCGCGAGCTTCTTCAGTGCCACCGATGCATGATAGCCGGCGATGATGCCGGCGTCCTCCAGCCGCTTCAGGCGCTCCCAGGTCGGCGCCGCCGACAGGTTCACGCGCTTGGCCAGCTCGGCCTTGGAGATACGCCCCTCACGGCCGAGGATCGAGAGGATCTTCAGGTCGCGGTCGTCGAGCTTCAGCATGGCGGGCACGCAGGAACGCGCGGTGCGCGGCAGGAAGCAGGAATGCGGGAAGCGGCTGTCGTCATGTCAGGTCGCAATCGCCGTCCCGGCGCCGGCCCGCCGCGCCGCCTCGACGGCGAAGGTGGCGATTGCCGTGTCCTGGGCACCGGTGCCGGTCAGGTCGCAGATCGTCACCTGGCTGTCGGAGGTGCGGCCGGGCTTCGCGCCGGAGACGATCTCGCCGAGCTCGGGCGGCGTGCCGCGCCGCCACAGGCCGGCGGCGAGCGCGCTGCGCAGCTCGCCGAGCAGCTCGCACTGGCTCACCCTGTCGCAGACATAGAGGTCGGCTGCGGCGAGCGCGGCCGGATCGATCTCGTTCTTGCCCGCCTGGTCGGAGCCCATGGCGGTGACGTGGAGGCCGGGATGCAGCCACTCGGCCCTGAGCACGGGATGCTCGGCGGGCGTCGTCGTCACGACGAGCTGGCTCGCCGCCACCAGCCGCGCCGGATCCGGCTCGACACTGGCGACCACCGGAAGGGCTGCGGCGATATCGCGGGCACAGGCCTCGGCCTTCGCCGCGTCGCGCCCCCAGACCAGCACCCGCTCGAACGGCCGCACCAGGTGCGCGGCCTGGAGTTGCAGACGCGCCTGGACGCCGGTGCCGATCACGCCGGCGGTGGCGACGACAGACGGGGCGAGGTAGCGCGCCGCCACCGCGCCGGCGGCGGCCGTGCGCACGTCGGTCAGGTAGCCGTTGTCGAGCAGCAGCGCCTCGACCAGGCCGGTCTTCGCCGAAAACAGGATCATCAGCCCGTTGAGGCTCGGCAGGCCGATCTTCGGATTGTCGAAGAAGCCGGGGCTGACCTTGATGGCGAAGCCGTCGAAGCCGGGGATGTAGGCGGTCTTCACGTCGACCTCGCCGTTCGCCTCGGGGATCGCCATCGACAGGATCGGCGGCATGACCACCTTGCCCGAAGCGAGCGCGGCGAAGGCGCGCTCGACCACCTCGATCGCCGGCAGGCCGAGCGTCACCAGCCCGCGCAGGTCGGTCTCGGTGAGAATCTTGACCTCATGCGGCATAGGCGCGTCCCTCCAGATGGATGTCACCGAGCGTCACGGGCCGTCCGGCGACGACGTCGGTGAAGGCCGCCATGTCGACGTTGCGCCCGGTGACGATGGTGGCGACCGGCCCGCCGAACGAAGGCAGCCTGCCGGCCTTGGCCGCGGCGATGCCGACCACGCTTGCGCCCTCGGCCACCATGCGGTCCTCGAAATAGAGTGTCTGGATCGCGCGGTAGATCTCCGCCTCGGTGACGAGCACGTAGTCGTCGAGGAGGGCGCGGCACAGCGCGAAGGAATGGCGGTTGTCGAGGCCGATGCCGCCGCCGAGCGAGTCCGCAAGGCTCGGCACCTCCTCGACCTCGACCGGCCTGCCGGCGCGCACGGATTCGTGCATGGCGGCGCCGCGGTCCATGGTGATGCCGATCACCCTGATCGACGGCTTGATCGCCTTGGCGGCGAGGGCCACGCCGGCGGCGAGCCCGCCTCCGGAAAGCGGAACGAGGATCGCGGCGAGGTCAGGCCTGTCTTCCAGCAGTTCCAGCCCGATCGTGCCCTGGCCGGCGATGACCAGCGGGTCGTCGAAGGGCGAGAGCTCGACGAGGCCTTCTTCGCGCGCCAGGCGGCGGCTCTCGGCGAGCGCGTCGTCCTGGCTGCGGCCGACGATGCGCACCTCGGCGCCGAGAGCGCGGATGCCGTCGACCTTCGCGCGCGGCACCAGCGAGGACATGCACACCACCGCCCTCAGTCCCCGTGCCCGCGCCGCGTAGGCGACGCCGCGGCCGTGGTTGCCCGTCGAGCAGCAAACGACGCCGGAGACCCCCGCCGCGAGGCCGGCGACCGCGTTGACCGCGCCGCGCAGCTTGAAGGCGCCGATCGGCTGGGCGATCTCCAGCTTGAGCAGGAACTCCGCGCCTGTGACCGCCGCCATGTGCGGCGACGGCACCAGCGGCGTGCGCACCGCGACGCCGGCGATCGCCCGGCGTGCCGCCAGGACGTCTGCGAGCGAGAGGCTCAAACCGCCTCCTTGACCGCGCTGAGGAACTGGCGCGTGCGCTCCCGGCGCGGATTGCCGAAGATCTGCTCGGGCGTGCCCTGCTCCTCGATGCGGCCGCCGTAGAAGAAGCAGACGCGGTCGGAGATATCCTTGGCGAAGCCCATCTGGTGGGTGACCATGAGCATAGTGAGGTGATGCTCGGAGACGAGTTTGCGGATGACGTTGGTGACCTCGCCGATGACTTCCGGATCGAGCGCCGAGGTCACTTCGTCGAAGAGCATGACCTTCGGCCGCATGGCCAGCGCGCGGGCGATGGCGACGCGCTGTTGCTGGCCGCCGGAGAGGCGCGACGGATGCTGGTTGCGCTTGTCGGCCATGCCGACCATTTCCAGCAGCTGCTCGGACCGCTCGCGGGCCTCCGCCTTCGACAGGCCGAGCACGTGGACCGGCCCTTCCATGCAGTTCTCCAGCGCCGTCATGTGCGGGAACAGGTTGAAGTGCTGGAAGCACATGCCGATCTTCGAGCGCATCTGGCGCAGGTGCCGGTCGCTGGCCGGGACCAGCTGCCCGCCCTTCGGCATGTGGGTGAGCGGCTGGCCGTCGACATAGATAACGCCGCCATTGATCGTCTCCAGCGTCATCAGCATCCGGAGCACCGTGGTCTTGCCTGAGCCGGACGGGCCGATGATCGAGACCATCTCGCCCTCGGCGACGTCGAGGTCGAGCGAGTCCAGCACGACGAGCCGGCCGTAGCTCTTGGTGACCTTCCTGAAGCTCACCATCGGCGTGGCGGCGTCCGCCGCGCCGGTTTCCTGCAAGGGTTCGTTCGTCATCAGTACATACCCAGCTTGCGGCGCACCCAAGCCTCGAAGACGCGGATCAACGCGGCCGTGGGCAGGGAAAGCGCCAGGAAGATGATCCCGACCAGCGTGTAGGGCTCGAGGAAGCGATAGGTTTCGGAGCCGATGGCGTTGGCCGTGTGCATCAGCTCGGCGACGCCGATCACGGACAGCATCGGCGTGTCCTTGAAGATGCCGACGAGGTAGTTGCCCATCCCGGCGAGCGAGGGGGGCAGCGCCTGCGGGATGATGATGCGGAAGTAGGTCCTGGCGGTGGAAAGGTTGAGCGAGGTCGCCGCCTCCCACTGGCCCTTCGGCACGCTCTCGAGACCGCCGCGATAGACTTCCGAGAGGTAGGCGGCGTAGTGCAGGCCGATGGCGATCATGCCCGCCGCCCACGGCGACAGGCGCAGGCCGAACTGCGGGCCGACATAGAAGACGAAGAAGATCTGCAGGACGAGCGGCGTCGAGCGGATGAACTCGACCGCTTCGCGCACGACGATCGTCACGGCGCGGTAGGGCGTGCGCTGGGCGAGCGCCAGGACGAGGCCGAGCACCACCGCGATCGCGTAGCCGAGGCCGGCGGCGAGCAGCGTGTTGCCGGTGGCGGCGATCAGGCGGGGCAGGATGTCCCAGGTGAAGTCCCAGCGCCAGTCGAGCATGGCCTAGGCCCTCCCCAGCCTGCGCTGCATGACGCGTTCCAGCCAGCGCATGAACGGCGTGATCATGAAGCGGGCGAGGACGTAGTAGACGATCAGGGCCGTGCCGAAGGCCTCGGCGGAGAGGAAGGTGGTGCCGTTGATCTGCTTGACCTGGAACATCAGGTCGGTGACGGCGATCAGCGCCACCAGCGCCGTGCCCTTGAGGAGCTCGATCAGCAGGTTGCCCCAGGAAGGCAGCATGATGACCACCGCCTGCGGCAGGATCACGCGGACCATGCGCTTTGCCGGCGACATGTTGAGCGCGAGCGCGGCCTCCCACTGCCCGCGCGGCACCGACAGGATTGCGCCGCGGACGAGCTCGGCCCCATAGGCGCCGAGGTTCATGCCGACGGCGACGAAGCCGGCGGTGAACTTCTCAAGCGTGATGCCGAACAGCGGCAGGACGAAGAAGATCCAGTAGAGCTGGACGAGGAGCGAGGTGCCGCGGAATATCTCGATGTAGACGACGGCGACGCCGCGGACGATCGGGCTGCGCGCCATGCGCATCAGCCCCGCGGCGAGCGCGATGGCCATGGCGAGCATCGACGCCAGCACGGTCAGCAGGATCGTCACAAGCGTCCCGCTGAGGATCCGGTCGCCATACTGGCCGAGGAATTCGAGATAGGACATGCCGCTCAGACCTTCCCCTCAGGGCCGCGAAGGCGAAAAGGGCGGCACCCCTTGCCCGCGGGGTGCCGTCGAAAAGCGGCGGACCGGCATGCCGGTCCGCATATCCCCGGGTCAGCGGTTGGCGCAGACCCACGCGGTCGTCTTGTCGCCGGGCAGCGACGCCTTGCCATAGCCATATTCGGCGACGGCCGCGAGCATCTCGTCGGTGCCGATGTATTCCTTCATGGCCGCGTTGAACTTGTCGAGGAAGGCCTTGTCGGCCTTGCGGAAGCCGATGCCGGCCCAGTTGAAGGAGGATTCCGGCATCGCGTTGGGGTCGGTCACCTCGACGGCGCCGCCGGAGGAGTCGGCGAGCTGCTTCATCGTGAAGTACGTGCCGGCACCGGCGTCGGCGCGGCCGGCCTTGACGGCGGCGAGGATCTCCGTCGGCCCGGGGACCTGCATGATGTTGGCCTCCGCAACGCCGGCGGCCTTCGCCGCCTCGATGTTGGAGTAGCCGGCGCCGGTGACCATGACGGCGTTGTTGTCGACAAGGCTCTTGTAGTCGCCGATCTTCTTGGGATTGCCGGGGGCGACGATGAAGGCGTCGCCGACGGTCGCCATCGGCTCGGAGAAGGCGATGTTCTCGCAGCGGCTGGCCAGGATGTTCATGCCGCCGGTGACGATGTCGAAGCGGTCGGCGTTGAGGCCGGGAATCAGGCCGCCCCATTCGGTCTGTACCGGCTCTATCTTCTCGTAGCCCATCTTCTTCAGCACGCCGATGGTGAAGACGTTGACGAAGCCCCTCGGGCTGCCGTCGTCGCCGGGATAGGCGAAGGGGATCTCGTTGGCGAAGCCGATGCGGATCGGCTCGCCCTTGTCGGCCTTCTCCAGCAGCGATTGCGCGCCTGCTGCGCCGGCCATCGAGCCGAGCGCCAGGGCCGCCACGCCGAGCGCGGCGATACCGTTCAGAATGGCATTCTTCATCGTGTCACTCCTGTGTTCCACCAACTGCGGTTTCCGTTCCACCAACCGTGGATTTCTTATGTTGTGCACAACATCACGGCATATCGGCGCATGTCAACGGATTTTTTCGCTTTGACGGAGCATTTAGGCTATTCAATCGGGACATCTCCTCGTAGATGTACACATTATAACTCGCATCTCTCACCGGGACCGGAGGAACCATGCCCGCCGCGGAACTGCCTTTCACACGCAGCGAATATGCGCGACGCCTCGCCAAGGTGCGCAAGGCGATGGCCGAGCGCGACATCGACGCCCTGTTCGTCGAGGATCCTTCGAACATGGCCTGGATCACCGGCTACGATGGCTGGTCCTTCTACGTGCACCAGGGCATCATCGTCTTCCATGATGCCGACCCGGTCTGGTGGGGCCGCTCGCAGGACGTCAACGGCGCGGTGCGCACGGTGTGGATGGCGGACGAGCACGTCGCCGGCTACGCCGACAACTACGTCCAGTCGTCCGTGCGCCATCCGATGCAGGACCTCGCCGCGATGCTGCGCGGCCGCGGCTATGGCGGCAAGCGGATCGGGCTGGAGCTCGAGAACTACTACTTCTCCGCCAAGGCCTATCTCGTGCTCACGCAGGAGCTGCCCGACGCGGAGCTCATCGACGCGACCGCGCTGGTCAACTGGCAGCGCGGCGTCAAGTCGGCCGAGGAGATCGCCTTCATGCGCAAGGCGGCGCGCATCGCGGAGAAGGTGGTCGACGGCATCGTCGAGCGCGTCGAGCCCGGCCGGGCGAAGAACGAGGTCGTGGCCGAGATCTACGGCGACGCCATACGCGGGGTCGGCGACGCTTGGGGCGACTATGCCGCGATCGTGCCGCTGCTGCCGTCGGGCACCGACGCGGCGGCGCCGCACCTGACCTGGGACAACCGGCCCTTCGTCAAGGGTGAAGCCACCTTCTTCGAGATCGCCGGCTGCTACCGGCGCTACCACACGCCGTTCTGCCGCACGGTGTTCCTCGGCAGGCCGCCGCAGCACATCCTCGACGCCGAGAAGGCGCTGGCCGAAGGGCTGGAAGCCGGCCTCGAAGCGGCGCGGCCCGGCAATAGGGCCGGCGACGTGGCGCGCGCCCTGTTCGGCTCGCTGGAGAAGGCCGGCATCAAGAAGGACAGCCGCTGCGGCTACCCGATCGGCATCTCCTATCCGCCCGACTGGGGCGAGCGGACCATCTCCTTCCGCAAGGACGACGAAACCGTCCTCGAGGCGGGCATGACCTTCCACTTCATGCCGGGCCTGTGGATGGACGACTGGGGGCTGGAGATCACGGAAAGTATCCTGATCCGCGACGGCGCCGCGGCGGAATGCTTCTGCGACCGGCCGCGCAAGATGTTCGTCAAGGATTGAGAGCCGCGCCATGGACATGCTCGCCCGCACGAGCGAGATCCTCGCCCGGCTGGTCGCCTTCCCGACGGTGTCGGCGGACAGCAACCTCGAACTGATCGCCTATGCGGCGGACCTCCTTTCCGACGCCGGCGCGACTCTGTCGCTGTCGCGCGACGCGAGCGGCGCCAAGGCCAACCTATTCGCCACGCTGGGGCCTGCCGGCGACGGCGGCATCGTGCTCTCCGGGCATACCGACGTCGTGCCGGCCGATGCCTCGGAATGGACCAGCGATCCCTACACGCTCGCCGAGCGCGGCGACCGGCTCTACGGGCGCGGCACCTGCGACATGAAGGGCTTCATCGCCGCCTGCCTGGCAATGGCGCCGCGTTTCGCCGAGACGAGGCTGGCCCGCCCGCTGCATCTCGCGCTGACCTACGACGAGGAGATCGGCTGCTTCGGCGCCCGCGCGCTGGTCGGCGAGATCGCCAGGGCCGGCATCCGCCCGGCGGTCGCCATCATCGGCGAGCCGACGGGAATGGGCGTCATCGAGGGCCACAAGGGCTGCTACGAGTACACGACCGAGTTCACCGGGCTGGAGGGCCACGGCTCACAGCCCGACAAGGGGGTCAACGCCGTGGAATACGCGACGCGCTACGTGTCGCGCCTGCTCGATCTCGGCGAGCGGCTGAAGGCGCGGGCGCCGGCCGGCAGCCGCTTTGACCCGCCGTGGACGACGGTGCAGGTCGGGCGCATGTCTGGCGGCACGGCGCGCAACGTCATCGCCGGCGCCTGCTCGGTCGAATGGGAGATGCGGCCCGTGCAGCCGGAAGACGCCGCCTTCGTCAAGACCGACCTCGGCGACTATGTCGACCGCGTGCTGCTGCCGGCGATGCGCGCCGTTTCGCCCGCCAGCGGGATCGTCACCCACGTCGTCGGCGAGGTCGAAGGCCTGCAGGTCGTCGACGAATCCGAGGCGCGCGACATCGTCTGTGCGCTGACCGGCTGCGACCATGCCGACGTGGTCCCCTTCGGCACGGAGGCGGGCCTGTTCCAGTCGGCCGGGATCTCGTCCATCATCTGCGGGCCGGGCTCGATCGCCCAGGCGCACAAGCCGGACGAGTTCATCGCCATCGGACAGCTTGCCGCCTGCTTGGAAATGCTCGACAAGCTGCGTTCGAGGCTTGCGGGATAGGCGGGAGACACCCTTGATGCTGGACAGGATCGAGCCGACGACGCCGGCCGACGAAGGCGCCAGGGGCCGGTTCGACCGGATCTACCAGACCCTGCGCATGCGCATCTGCCTGCTCGACTACGCGCCGGGCAGCAGGCTGCGCGAGGAGGACCTCGCCGAGGAGTTCGGCGTGTCGCGCACCCCGATCCGCCGCGTCCTCGTCAAGCTCGAAGCCGAAGGCCTGCTGCGCTCTATGCACGGGGTCGGCACCATCGTCACCGACATCGAGGCGGACGAACTGGCGCAGGTCTACGAGTTGCGCGTCGAACTGGCCGAACTGGTCGGGAAGCTGTCTCCTGCCGTCGTGGACGAGCCGATGGTCGAGCGGTTCCGGCAGATCCGCGAGAGCTGCGACCAGATGGTCCGCAAGGCCGATCCGCGCGAATTCGCGCGCATCAACATGGAGTTCTTCCACCTCTTCAACAGCCTGACGACGAACCAGCCGCTGCGGGAACTGAGCGAGCGGCTCTACTACCAGACGACGCGGATATGGCTGAAGACGGCCTCCCGGCTCAAGGACTACGAGGAGCTTCTGGTCGACGAGTTCATCATCTTCCAACGGGAGGTCGCCGACATCACCGAGGCGGTCGAACAACGCGATCCGGCCGCCGCGGGACACATCAGGCGCGCCCACATCGCCATGAGCTTCGGCAGAATCCGGCGGGCTGCGGAAGCGTCAATTGAGATGACCGCATCTAAGGTGTGGCAGTAAGGGGCGCATGTCTTCCGCGTGGTGACCGATAGAAAGGCGGGGCCCAGCGAAATATCTGATGGATTGTAGAAACCCACTCCAGCCCAGAATCGGCTGTCCGCAAATGCGGCCGTCTCGCCGCTCTCAATGAGAGTGACGCCCGTTGCACCGGTCGTCACCGTGAACTTGCGATGGTAAGCTGTGGTTTGGCCTGCGCGGGCATCTACTAGGGGAAATACACCTCTGTGCGAGACGCGACGTCAAAGACAGGGTTGAACCTCCGCTCACCGAACAGGAATTCGCCCCGACAATAGCTTAGTCGGATCCGTTCCATTCGCCCACACCTGTTTGCCTTGCCCTCCATATCGAAAAGCCGGACGTGGGTGCGGTAGGAGTGCCGCAAAGATGTCGAAATCTGGACCGGCAACGTCTGCCTGATGAGACGCACACCGAATGGCAGGTCACCGCCGAGCGCTTCCCAGAACCGGACCGTCCGGGATCGGCCCCTTTGCCGCCTCCGACCGAACCCGCAGTGCGGCGCGGCAAACGCGCTCAGGCAATACGGCCTTTCTCGCTATCGTTGCGCAACACCGCCTAGACGCCACATTCCAGCGCTATCTTCATCTGACCGGTAAGACACGGTTCGATCCGGCCCCTGTCAATGAGCGGGATTTTCGCACGAGCTCAACCGTGCTCTGCGGACGATGGTTTCCTGCTGCGGCTGAGAACCCCTCCGCTTCGGGAGCCTCTTGAGGGGCCGCCGCGGGGAACCAAGCGCATCCACTCGATGTATGTTCCGCCAGTCGTCCCAAGTCGAAGTCCTAGATGGGTAGCCGCAGCTTGATCCCTATGCCTTCTGGTGCCGCCGCGTCCCCGCGGCGGATCCGCCCATTCCTCTGTGTCGGTTATCCAGACGGGCATGAACGCGCCGCCGGTTGATAGGAAGGACACTAGCAAGGTCCTGGGACCACAATCTCTGCTCAATGCCCGCCTGCTTAAAAGTCGCCTTGTCGTCCTTGAAGATCAGCCGGCGCTGACTATATCTTCAAGGCGTCATGCAAGGGCATCCCCGCCACGCCAGTCGGCTCCGTGACGCTTCGCCCTCAAGGCAGCACCGACCGACAAAGCACCCAAGCGCCTCCTGCCAGCCACGAAGCAAGCGCCGATATCCGCCGATAGGCGGCGCGCCTCTTCCCCATCCCGGGGTACTGCGAACCTTCCAACCGGCATTTCATCGCGACAGCAATCTCGCGGTGCAGGGAGACCGCATTGCGCGCCGACACTTCGCAACCCCTTGCTCACAGCATCGACCCTGGTTCTCTTTCTGCTGCTGAACTGGAGCTTCTCGACGAGCTCGAACGAGAGTTCGCGGATCGCGCTACAGGTGAGCAAAATTCCGTCGGGCTAAGAGCACCGAGTCAGACCAAGTCCGACACCGAAGGAGCCCCCTGTCGCCGGCGCAAGTCTCCAAGGCCGCGGAAATCCAGGGAACGTGACCGCCGCGACCATCTGGCGATGAACGGTCTCGACCCACGCAATCGGACGACCGTAGTCTCGCCTTTAGTACCGGCACCCATCCCCCTTCCTATAGCCTTCCCTGCCACCTCTTCTGCGCCAACCAACACACCACCCACCAAACGCCGCCGGGCAGACCAGCGCGACAGACGCCCACTGGCCGCCTGGCGCTATGCCGGTGACCTCTCACGGATGGCTGCTGCAGTCCGCGCTATCAGCGAACTCGATCCCTACGCGTTCACGCTCAATCTCGGTCGCGACGTTGAGGAAGCAGCGCGTGTGAGTCCGGATGGCCACCTGACCTACCTCCAAGAGCGGCTCTATCGGTTCTTGCGTCGCCAGATCGGCCGGGTTCCTCCTTTCGCGTTTGTCGGGCGACCTGAGAAATTGACCCCCTTCCGACACGAGGAACTGACCCCCTCTTCGTGAAGAGGAGGGAATGATGTCGACTATTGATTTCGGCCACTCTTTGCCGCGTGGAGCAACGGCGCGGGGAGAGGAGATGCT
>CAJPFO010000226.1 GCA_905339255.1 Myxococcaceae bacterium | reverse complement strand
CTTTACACGCTCACGCGCTTTCTCGGGGAAGGGGTCGGGGGGCATCTCGTGGCCCACGCGCTCGAGCGTGCGAAGGCGCTCGGGATGGTCGCGGTCTTCGCTTGCACGACGATGGAGCGGGTCGGAGCGTTCTTCTCGCGGCAGGGCTTCCGCGAGGTTTCGCGCGAGCAGGTCCCCGCCTCGAAGTGGCGCGGCTACGACGCCGAGCGACGGGCGAGGGTCCGCTGCTTCCGCCACGACCTCGGCGGGGACTGAGGCCGATCCGACGCCGGGCCTGCCGCGTGGACGGCAGGCCCGCGCCATCACCACTGCTTCGGGAAGCCCTCGAAGCGCGAAGCGACCCGCTTCGCATCGGCGAGCACGTCGCGGATGGCGGCCGCCGGCGTCCCGTCCGGGAAGCCGATCGCGATCGCGTCGGAGAGGCCGCCGAAGCGCTTCTCGAGCGCCGGGGCGAGGTCCCGCCAGGTGGCGCAGGCCGTGAACTCGTGGACGACCTCGTCGGGCACCTCGCGAGCCATCTCCTTCCAACGCCCCTCCTTCGACATGCGATGGAGCTTCTCGGAGAGATCGTGCCAGCCGTGCAGGTCGAGCACGGGGGAGTACGTCCGGGTCGAGCCGTAGAACGCGAGCCGATAGCGCACCCACTCCATCTGCTGACGTACGGCGTCCATGTCGGGTCCCGTGGCGACGAAGCCCCCTCCCCAGATCTGGAAGCTCTCGCGCGAGCGTCCGGCCTTCTCGAGCCCGGCCTCGACGTTCGGAATCGCGACCTCTTCGAGATAGCGGCGCGTGCAGAAGCCATGGAGCCGGACGCCGTCGCAGACGCGACCGGCGAGCCGCATCATGTCCGGGCCGACGGCCGCGATCATGACGGGGATCGGCGGCTGGCCGGACGGCGGCGGCGAGAACTCGGGCGTCATCAGCGTGAAGCGATAGTGCTCTCCCTCGAAGCGGAGCGGTTCGCCCTTCTCGAAGCAGCGCCAGATCGCACGAAGCGACTGCACGTATTCGCGGAGCCGCGGGACCGGCGGCCCCCAGGGCACGCTGAAGCGCCGTTCATTGTGTCCCTTGACCTGGGTGCCGAGGCCGAGGACGAAGCGGCCTCGCGAGTTGGTCTGGAGATCCCATGCCAGATTGGCCATCACCATCGGACTGCGCGAGAAGCAGACTGCGATCGCCGTTCCGAGCTCGATCCGCTCGGTCGCCGTGGCGGCAAAGGCGAGCGGGATGAAGAGATCGTTCTGGATCTCGCTCGTCATGATCGCGTCGAAGCCGGCTTCCTCGGCGGACCGGGCCGCCGCCGGGATCGCTCGCCAATCGGCGTGGGGGATCGTCGTCTCGATTCGCATGGGCTCCTCCGATGGAGCCGGCAGTATACGCTCGAGCGAAGCGTGCGACGCCGGCGAAACGCCGCGTGTGGAAGGAGGGCTCGAGGGCCTGCCCGAGGCGCCCGCTGCGCGCTCGCGTACACTCACCCCGTGAGCAAGCGACTCGTGGTCGGGCTCGCCGGTGCGGCGCTCTTCCTCGGGGGCGCCGCCGCGGTCGGATGGCTGCTTCGCGCGACCACCGTCGGCGCGGGCTACGCGGCCAAGGTCACCTGCTCGCTCGCGCATCTCTCGGGGCAGGACCCGCAGCAGATCGTCGAGCGCTACGTCGCGTCGGAGGTCTGGCCGCTCGGACCGTTTCTCCGGGTCGACGTCTCCGGCAGCGGCGCCCTGGCGCGGGTCAGCGGGGGAATCCTGCACGCGCGTGCGGAGTTTCGCCCCGGCCTCGGCTGCATCCTGGTTCCGGGCGACGCCCGCGAGCCCTTGCCCGTCCCCGAATTGCTCGCGCTCGAGCGGCGCCGGCTCGATCCGGACCTCGCCTGGCCCGAGGGCGACGCCCCTCCCGTCGAGAGGGACCCTGCCGTCGAGGCGGCCATCGATCGGGCGTTCGCAGAGCCGGGAGGGGAGGGCAGGCGCCAGACGACCGCCGTGGTCGTCGCTCGCGACGGACGCCTCGTCGCCGAGCGCTATGCCCCGGGTTACGACGCCGCAACGCCCATGCTGTCGTGGTCGATGGCCAAGAGCGTGACGATGGCCCTCGTCGGGACGCTCCTCCGCGCGGGCCGCCTCGATCTCCAGGCTCCGGCGCCCGTGCCGCAGTGGAGCGCGGGCGGCGATCCTCGAGCCTCGATCACGCTCGACCATCTGCTCCGTCAATCGAGCGGGCTCGCCTTCGACGAGGGGACGTCACCGACGGCGGACCTCCCGCGCATGCTGTTCGCGCATGCCGACACGGGTGCGTACGCCGCGAACGAGCCGCTCGCCTTCGCACCGGACACGCACTGGTCCTACTCGAGCGGCACCTCGAACATCGTCGCGCGGATCGTTCGTGACGAGTTCGGAGGTGACGTCGCGGCGATGGCGCGTTTCGCGAACGAAGCGCTCTTCGACCCCGCGTCGATCACGAGCGCGGTCTTCGAGCCCGATGCGTCGGGGACCTTCGTCGGCTCGTCGTTCGCCTTCATGACCGCTCGCGATTGGGCGCGCTTCGGCGAACTCTTCCGTCGCGATGGGGTGGCCGGTGGGCGGCGCATCCTGCCCGAGGGCTACGTGGCGTTTGCGACCACCCCGACCCCGGCCGCGCCACAGGGAAGCTACGGCGCCCATTGGTGGTTGAACGCGGGGACCCCCGGCGACCCCGACGATCGCCCCTGGCCGCTGCTCCCGCCCGAGGTCTTCGCCGCGCGAGGGCACAGCGGGCAATGGGTCGTCGTCGTTCCGTCGGCACGGCTCGTCGTCGTCCGGCTCGGGCTCACGGTTCCCGATCTCGAGTCGATCGACGGTGCGGAGTCGCTCGTCGCGGACCTGCTGCGCGTCTTCGAGGGGCGCTCATTCGAGGCCGCGACGGCGCCCTCCGACGTCGAGGGGAGCCCCGGGGCCGACTCGCGCCGCGCCCCGGAGCCCGGCGCCTCGCAGCGCCGGGGTGGACTGTAAGCCGGGTTCTGTTCCGAGACGGAAACCGTCACGGCGAGGATCATTCGTCTAGGCGACACATTGCTGTGACGCTCGAGCGCTCCGACCCGGGAGCAGCCGCCTCGCGGCGGATCGGGCGGGCCACCCTCGACTGCACCCCTATTCGAGCTTGCTCCGGGAGGGGCTTGCCGCGCCGCCGGTCACCCGGCCGTCGCGCGTGGGCTCTTACCCCACGTTTTCACCCTTGCCTGTGCCTCCCCGTCGGGGCCCCTCTCAGAGCTCCGTCGGATCCACGGCCATCGGCGGTGTGCTTTCTGTTGCGCTTTCCCTCGGGTCACCCCGGGTCGCCGTTAGCGACCTCCCTGCCCTGTGGAGCCCGGACTTTCCTCCCGCGGTCCGCGCCGAGCGCAGACCACCGGCGATCCTCCGTCCACCTCCGCGACGGAAGCTAGCAGAGCGCGATCCGAGCCGGCCCGTGGAACTCGCCCGGGAGACCGACCCGACCCGTGTCGGGTCGAGCTCCTAGGCGCGCTCGAACAGCGACGCGAAGCCCTGGCCGCCTCCGATGCACATCGTCACGATTCCGTAGCGCTTGCCGCGGCGCTTCATCTCGCGCAGCAGGACACCCGTGAGCCGAGACCCCGTCATGCCGAAGGGGTGCCCGATCGAGATCGAGCCGCCGTTCACGTTCAGCTTCTCGTTCGGGATCTCGAGTACGCGCTGGACCTGCAGCACCTGCGAGGCGAAGGCCTCGTTCAGCTCGACGAGATCGATGTCGTTCATCGTGAGGCCGTGCTTCTTGAGGAGCTTCGGCACCGCATAGATCGGACCGATTCCCATTTCGTCGGGCTGGCAGCCGGCCACCGCCGAGCCTCGGTAGACGCCGAGCACCGGCACGCCGAGCTGCTTCGCACGGTCGGACGACATGAGCAGACACGCGGCCGCACCGTCGGAGAGCTGCGACGCGTTGCCGGCCGTCACGGTCCCCTCGGGCTTGAACGCCGGGGGAAGCTTCGCGAGGCCCTCGAGCGTCGTGTCGGGGCGGTTGCACTCGTCGCGTTCGGCGACGAAGTCTTCCTCGTACGGCTCTTCTCCCTTCTTCTGGACCTTGCGGCGGACCTTCATCGGGGCGATCTCCTCGGCGATGTACCCCGCGGAGGCCGCCTTCGCGTAGCGCTGCTGGCTCTGGAGCGCGTAGACGTCCTGATCCTCGCGCGAGACCTTGTAGCGCTCGGCGACGACCTCGGCGGTGATTCCCATCGGGAAGTAGAGCCCCGGGAAGCGCTTCTTCGCGGTCTCGTTCACGAGTCGATGAACGTTCTGCGTCCCGTCCTGCATCATCGTGATCGTCTCGACGCCGGCGCCGATCGCCACGTCGACGCCTTCGTGCAGGATCGCGTGCGCCGCCATCATCACGGACTGCGAGCCCGACGAGCAGAAGCGGTTCACCGTCGTGGCGGCGACCGTGACCGGGAGTCCCGCGGCCATCGCCGCGATTCGCGACATGTTCATTCCCTGGCAACCCTCCGGCATGCCGCAGCCGGTGATGACGTCCTGGATCTCCTCGGGATCGAGCTTCGGGTTGCGCTCGACCAGCGTGCGGAAGGTGTGCGCGAGCTGGTCGACCGGAGAGGTCAGGTTGAACGAGCCACGGTGGGCCTTGGTGAGCGCCGTTCGGACGCTGTCGACGATGACGGCTTCGCGAGCCATGAGGTCTCCTTAAAGGGCGGGCGCGCCTCGGTACGTCCGCAGAGCATACACCCGATCCCGGCCGGCCCGAGTGGCCGCCCTTCATGATTGACACTATCGAAAGTATCCGTAAGATACTAGACCGATGTCCATGCAGGAAGTGACTCGGAGTACCGAATCGCTCGGCGTGCCCCGCCCCGGCGAGGTCTTCGATCCGGTCGGACGCGCGCTCGATCGCGTCGGCGACCGCTGGACCCTCGTGCTCGTCCGCCATCTGCTCGCGGCGCCGAGAGGCTTCCAGGATCTGCGCATGCGAACCGGGATCGCCCCGCGGGTTCTCTCGGGGCGGCTGCGCGATCTCGTTGGCGCAGGCCTCGTCGAGCCGGTTGCCGAAGGCGCTCGCTCGCTCTACGCGCTCACCGAACGCGGCCGCACGCTCGAGCCGATCGTCGCGGCGGTGGCGCGCTGGTGGGTCGAGCACGCGATGGGCGAGCCCGGAGCGACGCCGCTCGAGTTCACCGAGACCTCGGCGCAATCGATCCTCGAGTCGCTCCCCTTCCTGCTCCGCGAGGAGCGCTCGCGGGGCGTGCGGATCGTCTTCGAGGTGCGGCTCACGGGCCGCGGCGGCGGTGTGTGGACGGTTCGGATCGACGATGGGCATTGCACGGTTTCGCCGGGCTTCGCCGAGCGCGCCGACGTCCGGTACACGGCCGACGCCAGGACCTGGTGTGGCGTCGCGCTCGGCCGGGTCGACCCTCGTGAGGCCGTCCGCCGCGGGCTTCTCGCCAAGGAAGGCGGGCCCGAGGCGCTCGATCACTACTTCCACCAGGTCGGACGACCCGCGCAGGCGGACCCGGCCGAGAAGCCGAAGCGGGCGGAGCTTCCGTCCCGCAAGCGAAGGAGAAGCGGATGATCTCGTTCGGACCGACGGAAGAGCAGGCGATGGTTCGCGACACGCTGCGCGAGTTCGCGAGCAAGGAGATCCGGCCCCTCGCTCGCGAGTGCGACGAGACCGCGACGGTGCCGGACGCGATTCTCGACGCGGCGTGGCAGCTCGGCCTGGTGTCGACCCAGATTCCCGAGGTGTACGGCGGCGGCGGCGAGCCGCGCTCTCCGATCACGAACGTGCTCGCGCTCGAAGAGCTCGCCTTCGGCGACGCAGCGCTCGCGATCGCGGCGCTCTCTCCCGCCGGTTTCGCGATGCCGATCCTCGACATGGGCACCGACGAGCAGAAAAAGACGTACCTCCCGCTCTTCACGGGAGAGCGCTTCCACGCCGCATCGCTCGCGCTCGTCGAGCCGAGCCCCGTCTTCGATGCCCTCGACCTGCGGACGGTCGCCGAGCCCAAGGGCGACGGATTCGTCCTCTCGGGCCGCAAGTCGTTCGTCCCGCTCGCAGACCGTGCGAGCCATTTCCTCGTCGTGGCGAGGAGCACGGCGCGGGAGGGCTTCGCGGGCCTCGACGCCTTCATCGTTCCGCGCGACGCACACGGGCTCGAGATCTCGCCCCTCGAGAAGAACCTCGGGCTGCGCGGGGTGCCGAGCGCGGGTCTCGTTCTCGATCGGGTCGAGGTCGGCCGCGCCGCGCGGCTCGGCGGCGACGCCGGGATCGACGGCCGGCGCCTCGTGGCGTCGTCTCGAACGGCGCTCGCGGCCGTGATGCTCGGCCTCTCGCGCGCCGTGATGGAGTACGCGCTTCCCTATGCCAAGGATCGAATCGCTTTCGGCGAGGCGATCGCGCGGCGCCAGACGGTGGCATTCTGGCTCTCGGACATGCGCATCGAGATCGACTCGATGCGCTGGCTCACCTGGCAGTCGGGCTCGTCTCTCGAGAAGGGCGCCGACGCCACCCGCACCTCGCATCTCGCGAGGCAGTACGCGGCAGACGCCTCGATGAAGATCGCCGACGACGGCCTCCAGGTCCTCGGCGGGCACGGCTTCATCCGCGAGCACCCCGTCGAGCTCTGGTACCGGAGCGCGCGCACCCTCGGCGTGCTCGAAGGCACCCTCGCGGTCTGAACCCACGGAATCCAAGGAGATCTACCATGATCGACTTCGAGCTCACGAGCAACGACAAGAAGCTTCTCGACGCCGTGCGGACCGAGGCGCTCGTCGCCCGCCAGTACGCGCGCCATTACGACGAGCACGAGCACGAGTTCCCGCCCGACGAACTGCCCGAGGCGAAGGATTTTCCGAACGTCTGGAGCCTGTTCGCGGGGCGCACGGCCGACGACACCAGCATGGGCGTGATCTCGCTGCTGATGACGATGGGCCAGACGTGGGGCGACTACTCCGTCCGCATGCGACGCGGGAAGGGAGGCCTCGGCAACGCCGCGCTGCGCGCCGCCGGAACCCCCGAGCAGCAGGCGAAGTGGAACGACCTGACGCTCGCGATGGCGATCACGGAGCCGGGTTGCGGCTCGGATTCGGCCGGCGTGCAGTGCACGGCCGTTCTCGACGGCGACGAATGGGTGGTGAACGGCGAGAAGATCTTCGTCACGACCGGCTGCCGTGCCGACGGCGTCGTGGTCTGGGCGACGATCGACAAGAGCGCTGGGCGCGCCGGGATCAAATCCTTCCTGATCGAGAAGGGGACCCCCGGGTTCGTCGTTGCGCACAAGGAGAAGAAGCTCGGCATCCGTGCCGACGACACGGCGGCGTACGTCTTCCAGAACTGCCGTATCCCGCGCGGTAACCTGCTCGGGCTCGACGAGTCGATCCCGCGCCAGGGCTCGGGCGGGTTCCGCGGCGTGATGAAGACCTTCAACATGACGCGGCCCGGCGTCGCTGCGATCGGCCTCGGCATGGCCGAGGCGGCGCTCGACTTCACGCGCGAGCAGCTCGAGAAGGCGGGTGCCCGGATCGAGTACGGGCCGGGGATCCATGGCCAGTCCGCCGCGGCGCAGAAGTTCCTGCGTCTCGAAGGGCAGTTCGAAGCCGCGAAGCTCACCACGCTCCACGCCGCCTGGCTCGGGGACAACCGCCAGCCGAACAACGACGAGGCCTCGATCTGCAAGGCCAAGGCGGGAGCCGCGGTTCGCGAGATCACGCAGGGGTGCATCGAGCTGCTCGGGCCGCTCGGGATCTCGCGCGAGCATCTGCTCGAGAAGTGGTTCCGGGACGTGCGGATCACCGACATCTACGAGGGCACCGGGCAGATCCAGCGCCTCATCCTCGCGCGTTCGCTGCTCGGCTACACGAGCAAGGAGCTCAAGTAGCAGGGCCTCTCGAGCGCCTCGAGACCGGCTTCTGGATCCGTGACGTGGTGGATCTGCGGACCCGGGAGGAGCGCACGGCGGTGACGCCGCTGCGCGGTCTCGAGGCGCGATCTCCCCGCCGGCGCGGGGTTCGATGCTGCGCGCCGTCGTCGGAGGCGCTCGAAGCGGACTGGATTCGCCCGGGCTCCCTGCGCGGGGCGAAGGAGGGCCGATGCGCGCGATCCTGATCGAGAAGCCCGGCGACGAGAGCGTGATGACGCTCGGTGAGGCGCCTTCGCCCTCGCTCGGCGCGGGGGAGCTTCGCATCGGCGTCGTCGCATCGGCGGTGAACCGGGCGGATCTGCTCCAGCGCCAGGGACTCTACCCCCCGCCTGCCGGAGCCTCGCCGATCCTCGGCCTCGAATGCGCGGGTCGCGTGATCGAGGTCGCAGAGGGCGTCGCCGGCTGGCGAGTCGGCGATCGCGCGATGGCGCTCCTTTCCGGGGGCGGATACGCCGAGGAGGTGGTCGTTCCGGCGGTCTGCGCGATGCCGATCCCCGAGCCTCTCGGCTTCGAGGAGGCCGCCGCGATTCCCGAGGTCTTCTTGACGGTCTTTCTGAACCTCTTCGAGCTCGGAGGGCTCCGTGCGGGGAGCTTTGCGCTCGTCCACGGCGGCGGAAGCGGGATCGGCACCGCCGCGATCCAGCTCGTTCGCGAGGCCGGCGCGAAGCTCCTCGTGACGGCCGGGTCGGACGAGAAGTGCCGCCGTTGCCTCGAGCTCGGTGCGACCGCGGCCGTCGACTACCGCAGCGGCGACTTCGTCGCGGAGGCGAAGGCGTTTTCGGGTGGGCGGGGCGTCGACGTCGTGCTCGATTCGATCGGCGCTCCGTACCTCGCGAAGAACCTCGCCTCGCTCGCGACGGGAGGCCGGCTCGTCCTGATCGGACTCATGGGGGGTGCGAAGGCCGAGATCGCACTCGGCGAGCTTCTCGTCCGCCGGCTCAGCGTGATCGGTTCGACCCTTCGCACGCGATCGACCGAGGAGAAGGGGGCTCTCGTTCGCGCCTTCCTCGAGCGTTTCGGCCCCGCGCTCGGCGCCGGGCGTCTGCGGGCCGTGATCGACCGCGTCCTCCCACTCGCCGAGGCGCCCGCCGCGCATCGGGCGATGAAGGCGAGCGAGCATTTCGGAAAGATCGTGCTGCGGATGCCCTGACGCAGGGCGCGGCCGGCGTTACCCTCCGCGGCCCCGAAGCTCCCGAGGAGGACGAAGTGGCCGAGATCCAGCGAACTTTTTCGATCATCAAGCCCGACGCCGTTGCGAAGGGCGCCACGGGCGAGATCCTGCGCCGCTTCGAAGCGGCCGGGCTGCGGATCATCGCGCTCAAGCGCGTCCAGATGACCGAGATGCTCGCCCGCGGCTTCTACGCGGTCCACAAGAGCCGTCCCTTCTATGCGGATCTCGTCGCCTTCATGACCTCGGGCCCGGTCGTGATGAGCGTGCTCGAAGGGCCCGATGCGATCGCGAAGAACCGTGAGCTCATGGGGCCGACGGACTCGACCAAGGCGCCGACGGGCACCATTCGCGGGGATTTCGGGACGGACATCGAACGCAACGCAGTCCATGGCTCGGACGCGCCGGAAACGGCCCGGGTCGAGATCGCCTATTTCTTCAATGCCACGGAGATCCAGGCGCCGGTCGAGGCCCTCGCGGGCTCGTAGGGGGGGCGGCAGCCCGGAGGCTATCCCTGTCCGTGGGCGATCAAGAGCAAGAGGCCGATGTAGGTCAGGACGAGCCAGAGGCTCTGGTTGCGGAGCGCACGCGACAATCGAATCCCCCCCTCGAGACGTCGCTCATGCCGTGCATCGTTCGATGGCGGCCTGCACTTGAGTGGGTAGCAGCCTCCGGCGTCGCCGTCATCACAGTTTCGTGTCAGCGGCCCGAGAAATCCGGCCTGCGCTTCTCGCGGACGGCCCGGATCCCCTCGACGAGGTCTGCGGTCTCGAAGCACTCGGCCTGCCGCTCGGCCTCGAAGGCGAGCTGCTCGTCGAGGGTCGCCCGAGGCGATCGGACGAGCGCCTCGCGGACCCCTCGAACCGCGAGCGGCGCACTCGCGGCAATCTCGCTGGCGAGCGAGAGAGCGCGCGCGAGCGTCTCGTCTCTCGCAACGGCCTCGTTCACGAGCCCGATGCGAGCCGCCTCGGCGCCATCGATCACCCGGCCCGTGTAGAGGAGTTCGGCGGCGCGCGCCGGGCCCACGATCCTCGGCAGCGTCCAGGTCGCACCCATGCCCGGATGGATCCCGAGCCGCGTGAAGTTGAGGCCGAGCTTTGCCTCGAGGGCTGCGACCCGGAGGTCGCAAGCGAGCGCCACGCAGAGGCCGGCGCCGATCGCGGCGCCGTGGATCGCGGCCACGGTCGGGCAGGGCAGGTCGCGGACCGAGAGGAAGAGGCGGTAGAAGGCCTCCATCCCGTCCCGGTTTCGGCTTCGAGCCTGGCCGGCGGCGTCGGATCGCCCCTCGGCGCCGCGCGCCCCGATCATTCCGAGATCCCCGCCGGCAGAGAAAGCCCGACCCGCTCCGGCGAGCACGACGGCCCGCAGCGAGCCGTCGGCTTGCAGCCCGTCCACACGCGCTTTGAGCTCCGCCCCCATCGCCGCCGTCATGGCATTGCGCCGCTCGGGGTCGTTGAACGTGAGGACGACCACCGCGCCATGGCGCTCCTCGAGAACGAGCGGCGCGCTCAAGGCCGGCTCAATCGGCGGAGCGGCGCAGGAAGGCCGGCGCCTCGATGTCCTCGTCCTCGGCCGGGCGCCGCGCGCGCTCACGACCGCGACGCAGGAAGGCGGGAACGTCCATCTCGTCCTCGAAAGGCGACATGAAGTCCTCCGCGCTCGCGAGGTCGAGCGCCGCCGGCTCCTCGGGCAGCGGGGCCTGCGCGAGCGTCCTCTCGGGCTCGGCCGCGAGCGGGACCGCCGGGGAATCGAAGAGCGTCGACTGCTGCGCGGCCGGGGCGCCCTCGGCTCCACGCGCCGTCGAGGGCCGCAGGGGGGTCACGTTCGAGACGTCGGCGGCCACGCCGCCGCGATCCCAGTCGCGTTCGCGACCCGGATCCCGTCGCATGCGGCCGTCGTCGAGCCCGGTGGCGATCACCGTGACGCGAAGCTCGCCTTCGGCCAGCCGCTCGTCGACGACCGCGCCGAAGATGATGTTTGCGTCCTCGTGCGCCGCCTCCTGTACGAGCGTCGCGGCCTCGTTCACCTCGAACAGCGTCATGTCCGACCCGCCCGTGATGTTGATGAGCACGCCGCGCGCTCCCTCGATCGAGAGATCTTCGAGCAGCGGGCTCGAGATCGCGCTGCGCGCGGCCTCGGCGGCTCGCGTCTCGCCCCGCCCGATGCCGGTGCCCATGAGCGCCATCCCCATCTCGCTCATGATGGTGCGGACGTCGGCGAAATCGAGGTTGATCAGCCCATGGACGGTGATCAGATCGGAGATCCCCTTCACGGCATTGAAGAGCACGTCGTCGGCGAGCCGGAAGGCATCCTTCACGGTTGCGGACTTCCCGGCGAGCGCGAGCAGCCGGTGGTTGGGGATCGTGATCAGGGTGTCGACCACCCGATGCAGCTCTTCGAGGCCGCGCTCGGCATGCTTCGTCCGCACCTTGCCCTCGAACTGGAAGGGCTTGGTCACGACGGCGACCGTGAGGGCGCCGACCTCGCGTGCGATCTCGGCGACGACGGGGGCCGCGCCGGTGCCCGTCCCGCCGCCGAGTCCCGCCGTCACGAACACCATGTCGGTTCCCGTCAGGAGCTCGCGCAGACGCTCGCGCGCCTCGAGCGCCGCAGCGCGTCCCTTCTCGGGGTTGGCGCCGCAGCCGAGGCCGCGGGTCACCTCGGGGCCGAGCTGGATGCGGAGCGGCGCGCGGCTGTGTTGGAGCGCCTGCGCGTCGGTGTTGGCGACGACGAAATCGACGCCGTCGAGACCCGCGCGGATCATCGTGTCGAGCGCGTTGCCACCCCCCCCGCCGACGCCGATGACCTTGATCGAGGCCTGGAGCCGCGACGTCTCTTCGAACTCGAGCAGGCCGCTCTCGAGGTCGTCGGCAGGGCCGAGCTCGAGAAGGTCCGCGCCCTTCGGTCCCGAACCTCCCCGCTGCTCCCCTCGAGATCCCCGCGGACGATCGTCTTGCGCCATCGTGACCCCCCCTCGAGCCGACTCGCGAGAGAAATGTACACAAACACTCGCGATTTGTGTCAGTCCTCCTCGCCGAAAAACCACGCGCGCATGCGCTCCCGAACACGCGAGAAGATCGATTCGTCGCGGATCCGGAAAGGGCTCTGCGAACGCCGGCCGGTCGGAGTGAGCCCGTAGAGCGCGAGCCCGACTCCGGTCGCGTACATCGGGCTCCGCACCACGTCCTGGAGGCCCGTCACGTGGATCGGGGTCCCGCGCCGCACGGGCGTCTCGAAGATCTCCTCGCCGAGCTCGACCATCCCCTCGAGCGCCGAGCAGCCTCCCGTGAGAACCACTCCCGAAGGGATCCGATCGTGGAGCCCCGCCTTCTCGAGATCCTGTCTCGCGAGCGAGAGGATCTCGTCGACCCGCGGCTCGATGATCTCGCAGAGGATCTTGCGGGAGACCTGTCGCGGCCTGCGGCCGCCGACGCTCGGCACCTCGAGCACGTCGTCCATGCCGAGGAAGCGCGCCGCTGCGACGCCGAACTTCTTCTTGATCCGCTCGGCTTCCTCGAACGGCGTGCGGAGACCGACCGAGATGTCGTTCGAAATGTGGTAGCCGCCGAGCGCGAGCACCGAGGTGTGCTTGACCGAGCCACCGCAGAAGACTGCGATGTCGGTCGTTCCGCCACCGATGTCGAGCAGGCACACCCCGAGATCCCGCTCGTCGTCCGACAGCACGGCCTCGGCCGATGCGAGCGGCTCGAGCACGATGTCGAGGACGTTGAGCCCCGCCTTGTTGCAGCACTTCACGATGTTCTGGGCGCTGGTGACGGCAGCGGTCACGATGTGGATCTTGGCTTCGAGTCGCACGCCGCTCATCCCGCGCGGCTCGCGGATGCCCTCCTGATCGTCGACGATGTACTCCTGCGGGATCACGTGGATGACCTCGCGGTCCATCGGGATCGCGACGGCCTTGGCGGCGTCGAAGACGCGCTTGAGGTCCCCGCTCCGGACCTCCTTGTCCTTCACCGCGACGATTCCGTGCGAATTGAAGCTCCGGACGTGACCGCCCGAGATCCCGGCGTAGACCGACGAGATCTCGCAGTCGGCCATGAGCTCTGCTTCTTCGACGGCCTTCTTGATCGACTCGACGGTCGCGTCGATGTCGACGACGACCCCCTTGCGGAGCCCCTTCGACGGATGGGTTCCCATTCCGACGATGTCGAGGCCACGCTCGGTGCGTTCCGCCACGATCGCGCAGATCTTCGTGGTGCCGATGTCGAGCCCGACGACCAGGTCCTCGCTGCGAGCCATGCCCTCTCACCCCCCTCGAGAGGACCGCCGCTTCTTTCGATCTAGAGGCGGCGGCCCGGTGGCGGGGAAGCCCCTCCCATGGGCATCCCCAGGCTGTGTTGCGCCGCCTCGGGCGGCGCCTGGCTTCGCAGGACCGCACGGTCCGCGAAGCGGAGATCGATCACTTCGGCGCTCGCGGTCTCGGGAAGCGCGACCCGCTCCTGCCGCAGCCGTTCGAGCCGGCGGAGCTTGTCCGCGAGATCGCCCGCGCCGAGGACGACTCGCCCGCGCAGGCCTTCGACGAGCAGCGAAAGCCCCTCCGGATCCGAAGGTGCTGCAATGCGGATCTCGGCCCCCTCGGCGAGCGAGCTGCCGCGGAGCGCCTCGGCGAGCGCCGCGGCGAGCCCGAGCTCGGAGCTCGCCTCACCGAGACGGATCGGATGCGGGGACTCGATCCAGGGAAGCGACGAAACGTCGTCGGGCGAGGCGGCGTGGAAGGGCAGGCCGTCGGCGTCGACGAGCCAGGGCTCTTCGCCCGCCTCCGCAGCCACCGCGACCGGGGTGCGCTCCTCGATGCGAAGCACGACGACGGCGGGCGGGACCCGGACGACGCGGGCGGAGCGGACCCAGGGATGCGCCTCGAGTCGGAGCCTCACCTGCTCGACGTCGATCTCGTGGAGCGGCGTTCCCGCGACGAGCCCCGACGTCGTCACCAGGTCGTCCGGCTCGGCCCGCCGGCTCCCCTCGACGGAGATCGTTTCGAGCGCGAGCATCTCGTCGAACTGTGCGCGCCCCTCGGCGAAGGTCTCCGTCGTCGAGAACCACGCCAGCGAGCCCGCAGCGAGCGCGAGCGAGAGCGCACCGACGAGAAGCTTCGCGCGGAGCGTGAGGCGACGCCTCGGCTCGGGCGACGCCCCCTCGCTTCGGCGACCGCGCCGCGCTCCCGGATCGAGCCAGAGGTTGCGGTCGCCCGAAGCGTGGTGCCGGCGGGGCTGGATCCTCATGCGGACCTCCCGATCACGCGGACCTCGGGCTCGAGGGCCACGCCGAAGCGCTCGAGGACGGCCGATCGCGCACGCTCGACGAGCGCGAGCACGTCGGCCGCGCGCGCGCCGCCGTGATTCACGATGAAGTTGGCGTGGACCGGCGAGATCTCGGCAGCGCCGACCCGCGCTCCCTTCTGGCCCGCTGCTTCGATGAGCCTCCCGGCGAAATCCCCCGGCGGGTTCTTGAAGACCGATCCACAGGAGGGCAGGTCGAGCGGTTGCGTCGCGGCGCGACGCGCTCGAAGCCGCTCGACCTCGGCGCGCACGACGTCGGGATCCGCCGCCTCGACCCGGACCACGACCGAGACGATCACGCTCGCGTCCGGCAGGCCCGCGAGCACGCGATAGCAAGGGCGGAGCTCCGCAGCTCGGAGCGTCTCGAGCTGCGCGCCGTCGCGGCTCGCGACCTCGGCCTCGACGAGGACATCCTTCATCTCGCGGCTGCCGATCCCGGCGTTCATGAACGTCCAGCCCCCGACGGTTCCCGGGATTCCCGCGCCGAACTCGAGCCCGGTGAGGCCGTTGCGGATGCAGTAATTGGTGAGCGTCGCGTGCGAGACGCCCGCCTCGATGCGAAGCGCGCCCTCGGGCTTCGCTTCGAGCCCTCGCAGGCGAACGAGCCGCAGCACGAGGCCCGCGACTCCGCCGTCGAGGACGAGGGTATTGAAGCCCGAGCCGAGCACCGTGTGGCGAAGCCCTGCGCGGGCACAAAGCCGCAGGCAGCGCAGCAGCTCGTCGCGGTCGGCAGGCTCGGCGACCGCGTCGGCGGGGCCGCCGATCCGGAGCGCCGTATGTCGCGAGAGCGGCACGTCGAACGCGACGCGATCTCCGAGCAGCTCGACGAGCGCTTCGCGCACGGCCGGCGCGATCACGACGGCACTCCTTCGAGGATGCGGAGCAACGCCGGGCCGACCGTGTGGACATTGCCTGCGCCGAGCGTCACCACGAGATCGCCCGGCCGCGACTCGTCCGCGACCGCTCCGGCGAGCGAGTCGAGGTCCGCGACGAAGCGGACGTCGCGATGCCCGTGCGCACGCGCCGCCTCTGCGAGCGCCGAGGCCTCGATCCCCGGGATCGCCTCCTCGCCGGCGGCGTAGATCCCGGTGAGGAACAGGACGTCCGCGTCGATGAAGGCCGTCGCGAACTCGTCGAAGAGATCGCGGGTCCGCGTGTAGCGGTGCGGCTGGAAGACGACCACGATGCGGCCGTCGTGGAGGCCTCGTGCGGCGCCGAGCGTCGCACGGATCTCCGCCGGGTGGTGGCCGTAGTCGTCGACCACGCGGACTCCGCGCGCCTCCCCCTTGCTCTCGAAGCGGCGCTCGATTCCGACGAAACTCTCGAGCGCCTCCGCGGCCGTCGCGAACGGGACGTCGACCTCGAGCGCCACCGCGAGCGTGGCGAGCGCGTTGGCGACGTTGTGGCGTCCGGGGATCCGCAGGCGGACGGTTCCGAGCTTCTCGCCGCGGTGACGCGCCTCGAAACGCATCCCCCAGCCGACCGTCTCGACATCGGTGGCGACGAAATCCGCCTGGTGCGCGAAGCCGTAGGTCGTCGTTCGCCGCGTGGTGCGGGGCAGGATCGCCTGGACCCCCGGATGATCGAGGCAGAGCACCGCGACGCCCCAGAAGGGGACCTGGTTGGCGAAGCGGACGAACGCATCGTGGAGCGCCGCGATGCTCCCGTAGTGCTCGAGGTGCTCGGGGTCGATGTTCGTGATCACGGCCACCACGGGGGCGAGCCGAAGGCACGATCCGTCGCTTTCGTCGGCTTCGGCGACCAAGAAGCGGCCCCGGCCGATCCGCGCACCGGTCGGGTCGGTTCCCGGAGCGAGCACGCGCCCGCCGATCACGGCGGTCGGGTCGAGGCCCGCCTGGTCGAGCACGTGCGCGACGAGCGAGGTGGTGGTCGTCTTGCCGTGGGTCCCCGCGACGGCGATGCCGTGCTGGAGCCGCATCAGCTCGGCGAGCATCTCGGCGCGCGGGATCACCGGGATCTTGCGCCGATCGGCCTCGACGAGCTCGGGGTTCCCGGGGCGCACCGCCGACGAGTAGACCACGACGTCCGCGCTCCCGACATGCGCCGCTTCGTGCCCGATTGCGATCTCGACGCCGAGGCTTCGCAGCCGCGCGACCGTCGGCCCCTCGCGAAGGTCCGACCCCGAGACGCGGTAGCCCTGGTTGTGCAGCAGCTCGGCGAGGCCGCACATGCCGATGCCCCCGATCCCGACGAAGTGGATCCGCTGGATGCGTCGGAACATGGACGGCGACCTCGTGGCTTCGGGCTCACGCCCGCCCTGGATTCTCATGCTTCGAGGAGCTTTGCGCACGCGTCGACGATCGATTCGGCGGCGTCGGGGTGGGAGAGTTTGCTCGCGGCGGCCGACATCGCCACGAGCCGCGTGGGATCGTCGAGGAAGACGCGAAGCTCGCTTGCGAGGACGCCGGCGTCGAAGCTCGCCGAGGCGAGCAGCCGCGCCGCCTTCGCCGTCGCGAGCTCGCGCGCATTCGCACTCTGCTCGTCGTTCGCCGCATGGGGGTAGGGAACGAGCAGCGCCGGGAGCCCCGCGAGCGCGAGCTCGGCGACGGTGAGCGCTCCCGATCGGCAAAGTGCGAGGTCGGCCCAGCGGTAGCGCGACGGCATGTCGGTCTCGAACGCCTTCACCTCGGCGCGCGCACCGGCCCTCGCATACGCCTCGGCGACGCGCTCGGCGTCGGCCGCCCCGGTCTGGTGGAAGATCTCGAGCTTCGAAAGGTCGAGGTCCCCGAGCGCTGCGATCATGGCTTCGTTGAGCTGGCGGGCTCCCTGGCTCCCGCCGAAAACGAGGAGCCGGAGCGGGAGCTCGGGGCGGCGCCGCGGC
>CAJPFO010000225.1 GCA_905339255.1 Myxococcaceae bacterium | reverse complement strand
TTCCGGGGTGAGAGAGGGAGCTACAACACACCTGAGGGCGCCCCGTTGGGGCACCCTCAGGTGTGTGCCGCTTCGCGGCGCCAGCAGGAGGAGAGTCCTTCACTTGCTGCGCTGGTTGGAACAAATCTCGGCAGTTTCTGGCACCGTCCGCAGCGAAAGCCCGTTGAGCCAATTGAGCGGGCGACAAGACGCGGGTCCTCGGGTGTTGCGGTCGATGCCGAACTCAGACAATTCCGCTTCGACACTGAACCATTGGCCTTGCGCCCGCAACTCCCGCTGCAGGTCTGATGCACCCACCCGCGCCGACCGATCGAGAAACGCAATAACACCCTGGGAGTTGCCATGAGAACCATCTTGCTCGCCGGCCTGCCGGCTTTGATGCTTGCCCTGCCCAGCGCCGCTCAGACGCAGACCGCCGCTCGCGAAGGCAGCAAACTGATCGCCGAGTTTACTGCCACGGTCAAGACCAAAGGCCGCTTTCAGGATGGCGCCAACGCGCTGACCACCAGCGCGGTCCATCGTGTGCTCAAAGGCCGCTGCCAGCTTCAAGCCGGCGCCGTGGTGCCCTATGGACTGGATGGGCCGAGCAAGCAGCAAGAAAAGGCGATGAAGAAGAAGGACCCGGGCATGGCCAGCCTGGAAAAAGAGCACGCCAAGTGCAAAGGCAATCAGGCCTGCCTGATGGCGCTCGCGCAGAAAATGTCGGAGCAAGACTTCCAGCCCAAAGAAACCGAGGTCGAAGGCGCGGTACAGGTATGGTATCCGCAGTCGTGCAGCGGTGCCTTCACGGCCGACGATGTGTACACCGAAGACATCAAGGACGGTGGGAACCTCTCTTACCAAGCGCGCTCCACCATCACGGGCACCGCCACCCTTCCTGAAGGCGGACTCAAAGGCTGGCTCGGCCTTTATGTGGAGCACGACCTTGCCCGCAATCAGACGCTCTATCGCTTCAACGAGGCGGAAGCCCTGCCGCTCGACAAAAAAACCGTGCGGACCGGCTACCGGGCCGGCACCACGCAATCCAAGCCACGGGTCGGGTTGACCCAGAGATTCGAACCGACGCCCTGGGGCCCAGTGAAAGGCGGGGTTCAGTCGGGCTCGCTGAGCAAGAACATCGAAGGCGGGACGCTGGTCCTCGACTGGAGAATTTCGCGCTGAGTCCAAGCGATTGCGCCGAGGGTCTCCCGCCTACCCCACTCCCGGATCGCCAGCCACTCCAGTCAACTCCGGCACATTCGCTTGCTTCGCGGCAACGGTCTTTTGCGCCCGTAGCCAGCGGGCGACGAGTTCCCAGATCGGTTCGCCGCTGGCGCCGGGGGCCACCGGCGCCCATCCGGCCACACGGTAGATCTTGTCGGCTTCGATGGGCTTGCCGGCGAGCTGCATGTCGCTGATGCGCGTGCCCATCGCGGCGTGCGGCTGGCAGCGGTATTTCAGGCCGCCCACGCGCACCATGTCGCCGCCTTGCTGGTAGTAGGGGTCGGGGTTGAAGAGGTTGTCCGCGACATCTTCCAGAATGGTCTTGATCATTGCCCCGCTCATCTCGGTGACGGTGGTGTAGGGGTAGGTGATGGCGGTCTGGGTGAGCAAATCTTCCATGGTGATGGTGCTGCCGGGCAGCAGGGTGGTGCCCCAGCGAAAGCCCGGTGAAAAGGCGATGGGGGTGTTTTTTTCGGCCATCAGGGCATCGAGGATCAATTGGTCCCAAGAGCCGGTGAAGTTGCCGCGGCGATAAAGCAGGCCTTCGGTGCGTGCGAGCGGTTCTTCGAGCTTGGCGCGATGGGGGGCGCGGGTATTTTCGATGAGTGCGCTCATGGCGGCATCGGCGGGCAGCAGGTCGGAGAACACCGGCAGCAGGCGGTAGCGAAAATCGCTGACGCCTTTGCCCTTCACTTCGAGGTCCAGCACACCCAGGAACTTGCCATTGGAGCCGGCGTTGGTGACCACGGTCTTGCCACCGGGGTTGTTCACGATCAAGGCTTGCGGCACGCCATCGTGCGTGTGGCCGCCGAGGATGGCATCGAGCCCGCGCACCCGGGTGGCGAGCTTCATGTCCACGTCGATGCCGTTGTGGGACAGCAGCACCACGGCCGCGGCACCCTTGCCGCGCAAGGCGTTGACCGCGGCCTGCAGGTCGTCTTCATTGATGCCGAAGGTCCATTCGGGAACAAGGTGGCGTGGGTTGGCGATGGGCGTGTAGGGAAAAGCCTGGCCGACGATGCCCACCGCCACCCCGTTCACTTGCCGCAGGGTGGAGGCGGGAAAAACCGGGTCGCCGAAATCTTGGGTCTTGACGTTTTGCGCCAGGAATTCGATGCGTCCGGCGAGTTCCTTGGCGATCGCTTCCTGCACCCGCGCCGCGCCGTAGGTGAACTCCCAATGCGCGGTCATGATCTCGACGCCCAGAAGCTTGGCCGCTTCGATCATGTCGCGGCCCTGGGTCCACAGCGACACCGCCGAGCCTTGCCAGGTGTCGCCGCCATCGAGCAGCAAGGCGCCGGGGCGCGAGGCTTTGAGCCGCTTCACCAGCGTGGCGAGATGCGCGAAGCCGCCCACCTTGCCAAAACGCCGCGCGGCGCGCTCGAAGTCGAGGTAGGTGAAGGCATGCGCTTGCGGACTGCCGGCGGCGAGTTGAAAGTGCTTGAGCAGCGCCTCGCCCACCAAATGCGGCGGGCGCCCGCGCGCGGCGCCGGCGCCGAGGTTCATCGATGGCTCGCGGTAGTAGCTCGGGAGCAGTTGCGCGTGGCAGTCGGTGAAATGCAGCAGCGAAACCTGGCCAAACGGGGGCGGGTCGTAAAGCCGGCTTTCCGCCTGCGCCGCGTTGGCGTGGCGCCAATCGAGACCGCAGGCGCCGGCTGCGGCAAGCACGTTGAGAAACTCGCGGCGGTTCATGGCGCGAACCCGCGCCGAGATTGGGTTGTGCAGGAGCTGGCCGGCCCGCCTAGGGGTGGCGCCTCCTTGCGACCGCCGTTCGCGGGCCAGGCCGCGCCTACCCAACCGTGGCGGGGCTTGGGGTCAATGGCGAATCCCCGGCACCGAGAGCTTGCGGCCGGCATTCATGGTCGTGAGTGCAAGCTCGATGTCGCCGTACTCGCGTGCGTCGGGCGGCAGTTCGTTGGCGCGCACGGAAACGTTGCACCACTGAAAGCGCTTGCGGATGTCCCAAACTTCACCGCGGGCCGTGCGCCAGGTGGGGAAATGGCCCAGCAGATTGGGCAGACCGCTCACGTACTGGCCGCGGAACCAGTGATTGCCGCCTCTTTCCGGATCGTGGCAATCGCGGCAGGAGAAGTTGAGCTGCCCCACTTTCTTGTCCATCAGCGCCTGTCCGCGCGCCAGCGCGGCGGTCGCGCCGGGGCTGCGGGTATCGACCCTGATGGGCTGCCCATTGGCAAGCGCGCGCAGGTAGATGGCCAGCGCGAGGTTGGTCTCGCTTTGCATGGGGAATTCGCCGCCGGTGGTGGCCCGGGCATGGCGAGTGACGAATTCCTCCACGCCTAGCACCTTGTCGAGGCGGGGTTCATAACTCGGCATTTGCGCGCCCCAAACGGCGAAGGCCTGGGCCGGGTCGCGGTGGCAGTCGATGCAGGCCTGACCCTTGGGTCCGGCGGCGCGGAAGGCCGCCGCACCTTTGTCGGCGATGAAGGCCGCGGGGTTTTCCGTGGGGTCGAGATTGGGCCGCGTTTCCACCGGGGCCGGTCGCTTGTTGGGGTTTTCTTTGTCGCTCTTGAATTCGGCAGGGGTTTTGAGGGTCATGAGGAAGGCCACCATGTCCCGGACCTCTTCCACGCTGAACACGCCATGCGTGCCCCAGGGCGGCATAAAGCTTTGCGGGTTGGTCAGGCGCGGCTCCCAGATTTGCGCGAACAACCACTCCGGCGTGCGCTGCGCGCCGATCATGGAAAGGTCGGGGCCGGGATTGCCCGGCTGCGAGCCGGTGTTGCCCAAAATGTGGCAGGTGATGCAGCCGCCGCCGCGGCTGCGGTCGAGCACGAGTTTCTTGCCGTTCTCGGCGTTGCCGGCGATGGGCCCGTCGATTTTCGGGAGTGCGCCCACCGGCGGAGACGCCGTTTGCACTAGATTGTTGAAGCTCTTCCAATCGGTCTGCGGCCAGCGTACGCCCAGCGGCTCGACGACATAACGTTTCCAGGGCACCGGTGCGGCGGAACCCTCTAGCGCCAAGGGCGCGGGGCTTGGTCCGGCGGAGTCCTTGCCGGTTTGGCAAGCGGCGAGGCTACCGAGAATGGCGAGCATCAGGCCCGCCCAAAGCGCTTTATTCATCTTCCCCTCCTTTTCGCCCCAGGTCTTGTTCTTGGGGCAATTTCGCTTATTGCACGACCACCTCCGTCGCGTCCTTCTTCCCGAGGTTGTCTTCCCAGGCCACACCGATCTTGTCGCCCGGCTTGGCCGAAGCGAGCTTCAGCCGCAGATAGGGGTTTTGCGAAATGCCCACCCCCCATAGCGACTCCAGCACCGGATTGCCGTTGTGGGTGATGCGCAGGGTCTGGATGAAATGCGCCGGCACCACCGCGCCTTTTTCATCCTTGCGCACCCCGGTTTCCATCGGGTGATTGATCAGCACCCGCACTTCGGCGCCACTGCCCTGCATCTGGGCGCGCACCTTGATCGAATCTGCCATGATCGCTCCTTGCCTCTAGCCGCCGCAGCCGCCGATGGTGATTTTCACTTCCTTGGCGCTGCTGTAATAGTTGCCACCCGATTTCACCAGCGCACGCACTTTGCCGGTTTCAGCCATTTTCATGCGCAGCGAAATCTCCGGCGCCATGCCCGGGTTGATGATGAAGCGCGCCACCAGCGGCACCGGGTTCTTCTCGCCGACGATGAGAATTTCACTGGTGTTGGGCAAGAGGCTGGTGACTTCGATGGGCACCACGGCACCATTCTCGGCGATGTCAGGCGCCTTGAGGAGCACTTCACGGCTTTCGGTGTAGTTGCCGATACCCAACTCGGTGAGTGCGGCCTTGGGGTCGCGTGCAGTGAAGGCGGATTTTTTCCACTCCGCGGCCAGCAGGCGCAGCGGCATCGCCAGGCCGGCGACTCCCGCCAACAAGGCGCCGGCACCCCAGCGCAAAACTCGGCGACGTTGACTCAACATAGGGTCCTCCAGGGTTTGAATCGTCAGCTGACGGCTAAAGAAGACGCGCGCCCGGCAGGCGATGTCGGGTCGAGGTCTCGGGCTGCGCAGCGAAGTCAAAAAAAAGCGGCTTGGTCACTGGGTGAGTCATGGGGTCCATTGCCGCCCTACAAGCGATGAGTGTACATCAGTTGCCAATTGAACTGGCTGTGGCTGATGCTCATTCCCGCGCCCGCGTTTTCAACGGTGTTCTTGCGCGCAAAGGTCGCTGAAAAGTTCAGCTCGGAAGCCTTGCTGAAGGCATATCCCAGACCTAAGGTGTAATGCGTTTTCACGGTTGCCGGAAAAAGAGCGTTCACGGTGTCATTGGGCACCGGATTGTTGGCGGTGTTGAATCCGGCGCGCAGGGTCAGCGCATCGCTTGCCCGGTAGGACACACCGACTTGGAAGACATTCTGGTTCTTCCAGTTCTGGTTCAAGACCGCGCTCAAGTCACCGGAGGTAATGCCGTTGGCGGCCATGAACTGCAAGATGCCCTGGGCGGCGGGATCGCTTTGCTGCGCGTCGGCGGTAAAAGTCATGCGGAACTTGTCCATGACCTCGCTCCAGTTGATGCGCCGGTAGTCCGCCGCAACCAGCCATTGGCCACCCGCCTGATAGGCCGCCCCCACCCCGAACATCGAAGGCCATTGAAAGTCATGAACCGCGATACGTCCAGAAATGTTCACCGGCACATGGGTCATGGCGTTGTTCATCATATTGACGTTCATCGCCAGGTCGGCACGGCCTTCGAGGTCGGCGATCTGCGACTGGAGATGATAGCTCGCGCCAAAGCTCAGTTCCGGGCTGGCCTTGTAGACCAATCCAAACCGCCCGCCCCAGCCCGTGGCATTGGCACGGCCGGTGTAATCGTTGTGATTGGAGAACTTGAATTGCCCCCAATTGAGGTCGCTCAACATCGCCACGCCCGGACCACCCGAACCCGGCATCATCGCCAAGCCAAAGCCGTTGACCATGCCCCCCGAAATGCTGCCCACACCGCTGCCTCCGGGCTGCATCATCCCGGCCATGGTGGAACCGGGCAGCTGCATCATCACATCCATGCCCGCCCACTTGTAGTCGAGGGCGCCGCCGATAGTCAGATTGGGGCTGACATTAAAAGCGACCGG
>CAJPFO010000224.1 GCA_905339255.1 Myxococcaceae bacterium | reverse complement strand
AACCTCCACGTGACCGAGCGAGGCCGCCGGCTGAACATCCGCAACCAGGCGTTCGTGGTCGAGGAGCCTCGCTCGCTCGGCGCCGGGGCCACGCCGGACGGAACGGAAGAGTGGTTCGAGCTCCTGGCCATACCGCACCAGAAGCTCGATCGTATCGACCTGCACCCCGGCGTCGACTATACGCCGCAGGCGCTGGAACACGCACTCGCCACGGACACGGTCGTCGCATTCGTCGACGGCTTCGGAGCGACGAAGGGCTTTCTGGCCGCTTCGCTCGGCGAGCGCGCGGGACGACATCTGGCGCAGGCCGCCGTGGCACTCGATACAGGGCGAAGGCTCGACTTCGCGCGAGCCATCGTCGAAGGGCGCCTGCGCAACCAGCGCTCCCTGCTGCGCAAGCTGCTGCGCGAGATCGACAGCCCGCCGCCGGACGCGACGCACGCCATTGCCGAGATCACCCATATCATCGGCCGCGGAGACACCAGTCGAATCCGCCACGCCCCGTCGATCGCAGCGACAATGGGCTACGAAGGTGCAGCGAGTGCCGCCTACTGGAAGGCGATCGGGCGCCTGTGCGATCCGTCCTTCGCCTTCCAGACGCGCGCGCGCCGCCAGCGGGAGCACAGAGCGGGCATCGCTCTCGACTTCCTCGCCTGGCTTCTCCACCGCGATGCCCGCGTCGCCGTGACCCGCTCGGGCCTTCATCCCGGCATCGGGGCGCTCCATACGTCGAGCGACAACCAGGACGCCTGCGTCTACGATCTCATGGAAGAGTTTCGCGCAACTATGGTCGAAGGGCTCTTCGTCTATCTCACCAATCGGAGAATTCTCCGGGCCGACATGTTCGTGCAGGAGGGTGACGCGCTGGCATTGCGCCAAGAAGGCCAGCATGCGCTGATCCGCGCCTACGAGTCGCGGATGAACATGCTGACGGCAGCCCATGACGGCAGGCGCCGCGTCGCCTTTCGCCGGCTCCTCGTCGAACAGGCGTTCGCCTATGCGAAGGCTTGCGAGACCGGCGTCGCCTATCAGCCGCATGTAGCGAAGCACTGAGCCATGGCCGAGCGGGAGATGACGGTCGTGCTTTGTTATGATGTCGAGCGGGCGAAGACGCGCCGCCGCGTCTCGGGCTTCCTGGAGGACCATCTCGTCCGCGTGCAGAAGAGCGTATTCGAGGGCCGCCTAACGGCGGCGCAGGCCAACCGCCTCTTCGACGGAACCTGCCGGCATCTCGACGTAGGCGATTCGCTGCGCATGTATGTGATGACGCGGTCGGGGCTGGAAAAGAGCCGAGTCTGGGGCGGCGCGCCACTGCCCGAAGAGGGCGAGTTCTATCTGTTGTGACCGGCCGGGCCCTCGATCTCCGTCTTGTGCGCGCCCGTGCAGCAGGGATCGACGAACTCGTCGCCGCGTGGAAGAGCACGACAATCACCCTTCGGCTGGCTGGCATGGCCGCGTTTGCCGACGCGCCGAGCATAGGCAACAAGCTGCGTGGCGCACTCGGAACCGTGCTGCTGGGCAGCGCATCCCAGGCGGTTAAGGAGCGTAAGCCATGCACCTGGCGCACGGCCTGCACGGCCGAAGTCTTCTTCGGCAGAAGGCCCATCGTTGCAGTGGCCGGAGAGCGCAACGAGGTGCCAAAGCCATTCGCCCTGTGGGCGGAAAAGACCAATGACGGCGCTCTCCTGGTGAAGTGCCGCATCTTCGGCTTCGCCCGCTCCCGAACCAGCGCCGTTGCCGGCGCGCTCGTCACGGCGGTCGGCGACAGGGTGTTCTGGGACCTCTTGGCGCAAGACGTGGGCGCGAGCGGGCTCGCCTCAACGAATCCGCAAGACGTTCGCGAGGAAGACGATGCGTTCCTCCCAGGGGAGCCTCCCGAAGAGGCCGAGATCGATTTCGTTTCCGCCTTCGACGCCGAGCGTGGCGAGATGCTCACTAGTCCGTCGCTCCTGGCCGGGCGCCTCGTCGCGCGGGTGGCGCTGGTCGGCCTGTGGCACGGTATCGACACGCGCTCGTCAGCCAGTGCGATGCTCTCCTCCGAAGATTGCAACTGGCGGATTGAAACCGAAGAACTGGTCGGCAGAGCATTTCGTGCCAAGGGCGGGCAGCGCTTCGCCAATCGCGTGAACCGCCCGGCCTCGTTCCGCATCGCAGGGGATCTAAGCGCCATCTGGCCTGTTCTGAAGCTCGGCGAACTCGCCCATGTCGGCCGCGGCACGACCGTAGGCCTCGGGCGCTACAGGTTGAGTGTCCCTGGCGACAAAGGCGCCGCGACGCCGATTGGGAATACTAACTAACGGCGCACCGGAAGATCAGAGAGACCAAGGTCTCGGAAGCGACTTGTGCGGGTTCTCTCCATATACCCCGATTTCCAGAGATGAATCGATGACCCACTATGCATGTGATTTTTTCGACAACCGCGAAACAGTTATCAGCTGGACGCGAGATCATCAATTCACTTTTCCGCGCTCAGCGAGAATAGAATCAGTTGCCTTGGGTTAATTAGCCACTGCGCTGATTTCCGTCCTCGCGAGCCGGCGTGCAAACTCTTGCGATTCTTCCGGACCAGCTGGTTTTCAGCGGTGCTATCCATCAGTTGGATACGCGTGCCGTCTGGGCCGGCAACGATCCAATGTTGCCAAGGATCTTCGATACCAATGATGGCACAGCGCGCATCCGGTTGCTCGAACAGAGCATCGAACCGCACCCAGTATTCGGCATCGCTCCTCGGGGTGTTCCTTGCAAACGGAAAGCGTATACGGACACGTTCAAATCCGTTTGCAGTGCGTAGATGCCGCGCAATTCTCTGCATGTCCGCAAAGTATGTGCCAAACAGCGCGTCCGGCCACCGGGACTTCGGAAGCCCCTTCGCTGCCTCGCGTAGAACCGCTTCACCATCGTCGTAGCCGCATATCCACAGCGCATTGGCCATGGCATAGAGACCACAAAGTCCATCGAGAGAACCTTGATATGCGGGCCTCCACATGTGCTTCTCCTTGCTTTTTTATAACCTACTAGCTGGATTCGTTACCGTGAATAGCGCTCCCCAGTGAAAGTCCTCGGAAAAGGAATTTTGAAATGATCACAGGTGAACTGCGCTCGAAGGTCGACCAGGTGTGGAACGCCTTCTGGGCGGGCGGGATCGCCAATCCGATCGAGGTGATCGAGCAGATCACCTATCTCCTGTTCATGCGCGGGCTCGACCAGGCCGAGCAGCTCGAGGAGAACCGCTCGACGCGCACCGGCCAGGCGATGCGCCGCCGGATCTTCCCGGAAGGCAAGGACGGCATCGGCGCCGGCGGCGGCGTCGCCTTCCAGGAGATGCGCTGGTCGCGGCTGAAGAACAGGCCGCCGCGCGAGATGTTCGAGATCGTCGCCGAGCACGTCTTCCCTTTCCTGCGCTCGATGGCCGAGGACGGCAGCGCCCACGCCACGCACATGAAGGGCGCGCGCTTCACGATCCCGACGCCGGCGCTTC
>CAJPFO010000223.1 GCA_905339255.1 Myxococcaceae bacterium | reverse complement strand
GAACGCCACCTTCTGCGCCAGACTCTTGCTCGCCTGCCGCGCCGTGATCGCCGCCGTCAACGTCGTCTTGCCGTGGTCCACGTGCCCAATCGTCCCCACGTTCACGTGCGGCTTCGTGCGCTCGAACTTCGCCTTCGACATCCCTCGTGTCCCTTCTCTCCGGTTTGTCCCGACCCGACCGGCGGGTCCCTGGTTGTCTGGAGCCCACGAGCGGGATCGAACCGCTGACCTCGTCCTTACCAAGGACGTGCTCTACCGACTGAGCTACGTGGGCCGATGCCTGCTGCCCCTCGGTCCGCTGCCTCTCTCCTCGCACCGGGCCGACCTCCCGGCCCTTTCGACCGCCAAACCCCGCCGCGCCCGGCGCGCGTGGAGCGGGAAACGGGATTCGAACCCGCGACCCCGAGCTTGGAAGGCTCGTGCTCTAGCCAGCTGAGCTATTCCCGCCCGCGCGCGACCGGGCTGCGTCGTCCCGAGCGACCAACTCGTGGTGGAGAGGGAAGGATTCGAACCTTCGAAGGCGTGAGCCAGCAGATTTACAGTCTGCCCCGTTTGACCGCTTCGGTACCTCTCCGCTCATGGACCACGAAGCCTCTGCCCGCGAACCCGAAGAACTTCTCCTCATCGCGAAAAAAAGACACGTCGACACCCGCCCCCCGGTCCACCCTTCGTTCTACTCCGGGCACACCGACGAAAGCGGGAGATCCGATCGTGCGAAACCCTGGCCGGGCGGAATGCCCTGCCGACCTCTGGAAGCGCCCCCCGAACCCGGAGCTGGCGAAGGGACTTGAACCCATAACCTGCTGATTACAAATCAGCTGCTCTCCCGATTGAGCTACGCCAGCCTGGAGAGGAACCGCCGCAGGATAGAGCCGTGAGCTGCCGCCCGCAACGGGCGGCGTCGCGGGCAACACCTACTCCCCGCGGGGCAGACGTGTCCCCGGTGCCGCCCTGCGACGGCGCAAGAGTTCGAAGAGGACGACCGCGGCAGCTCCTGCCACGTTGAGTGAAGCGACACTGCCCGCCATCGGGATGCGCACCTCGTGGTCGAGCGCGCTGCGCACTCCTCGTCGCAGACCGCGTCCCTCGGCGCCGAGCACGACCACGAGATCCCCCGTGAGCAGGCGATCGGTCGCCTCGAAGAGGTCGATGCTCGCGCCGGGGTCGGCGCCGAGGGACCAGAAGCCCTCCTTGGCGAGCGTCCCGAGCGCCTGGGGCAGATTGGTGACGCGCGCCACCGGCAGGTGCTCGAGCGCTCCGGCGCTCGCCCGCGCCACTGCAGGGCTGAGCGGTGGGGCGCGGTGGCGCGTCACGATGAGTCCGCCCGCCCCGGCGGCCTCTGCCGCTCGAGCGACGGCGCCCACGTTCTGAGGGTCTTCCACGCCGTCGAGCGCCACGAGCAGCCGGGTGCCTCTCTCGCCGCCGACGAGTTCCGCGAGCGCGAGCTCGGGGAGCGGCCCCGCCTCGAGGAGCGCCCCCTGACTTCGCTCCTCGCTGCCTGCGAGCGCGGCGAAACGCTCGTGCGCGAGCCAGACCGTCTCGAGCCCCGCGCGCGACGCGAGCCCCGAGAGCGACTCGATCTCGGCCCGCTCGCGACGCCCCGCGTCGAGCATGAGTCGCACCAGCACTCGCCGGCGCGCTCGGAGCGCTTCGCGGACGACGTGCTGCCCGACGAGCCGCTCGCGCCCTGCCGCCCCGGTGCGGGCCTCCGGCACCTTCTCTCCTCAAGCGCGAACCGGCGCGACCGATCCATTGTGCGGAGGGTCACCGCCTTGGGCAAGCCCGGCGCACGCCGCCGCGAACATCGCCGCGAGGGAGTCGTCCTTCCGGTCACGGTCTCGACCGTCGACCCCGAGATCGATCCGGCCACGCGCAGGCCCTTCTTCCGCGCGTCTCGGGAGTGGAGCACGAATCTCTCGCGGGGAGGGCTCTTCCTCCGCACCGACCAACCGTTCGGCGCGGGTCGACGCCTCCTGCTCGAGATCACGCTCGCCGAACATCGGACGATCGAAGCGGTCGGTCGCGTCGCGTGGACGCGGCGTCCCCTCGCAGCGACGGATCATGCCGATTCTCGAGGCGTCGGCATCGAGTTCCTCGCGATTTCTCGCGACGATGCCGCGGCGATCGAACGCTTTCTCCGTTCCGGATCGGAGCGCGCTCGAGTCGCGCGAGGCATGCTCGCGTGACGTCACGTGGCATCCGCGAATCGTCTTGATCCGGCCGGCCGGTCCCGGGTATGCTCCCGCGCGCCATGAAGCCCCCCGGTGCGTACAAGATCTCGGCGCGTGCGCGCTCGTTCGAGGCGACGCTGCATCCCGCCGCGCGCAGCCAGCGCCGCGTGCGCCGGATTCTGGACAGCTTGCGGACGGAAATCGTCGAAGGCGGGGAACTCCGGATCCGTCGTGTTCTCGCGGACCCTCGGGAGATCTTCCGCGTCGAGCTCGAGGTGCCGGCACTCGGCTACCAGCGCGTCACGCTCCTCGATCGCGAGTCGCTCGAACGACTCCTCGACGCCGACGAAGTTCTCGAGCGCGTCCGACGCTCCTCTCTCTAGCGCTCGGCGCACACGCCGCTGCGCGGGGGTGCCCGGGGCAGGACTCGAACCTGCACGGCCGAAGGCCAGGCGATTTTAAGTCGCCCGCGTCTGCCCGTTTCGCCACCCGGGCCCGAGCCGTCGCTGCGCTCGAAGGCCCCGGAGGGTAACATCCGGACGTGTTCCATGGGAAGAAAATCGTCGTCGTGATGCCTGCGTACAACGCGGCGAAGACGATCGAGCGCACCTACGGCGAGATCCCGCTCGACCTGGTCGACGAGGTCGTCGTGACCGACGATGCGAGCCACGACGAGACGGTCGAGATCGCGAAGCGCCTCGGGATCCGCACCCTCGTTCACGAGGTGAACCGGGGCTACGGCGGCAACCAGAAGACCTGCTACGCCGAGGCACTTCGGCTCGGCGCCGACGTCGTCGTGATGCTCCACCCCGACTATCAGTACACGCCGAAGCTGATCGCCGCGATGGCGGGCCTCATCACGGACGGTCCCTTCGACGTCGTTCTCGGCTCGCGCGTGCTGGGCGGACGGGCACGTCGCGGAGGCATGCCGCTCTACAAGTACGTCGCGAACCGTGCGCTCACCGCGGCGCAGAACGTGCTCTGTTCGGCGAAGCTCTCCGAATACCACACGGGGTACCGCGCCTTCTCGCGTCGGGTCCTCGAATCGCTGCCGCTCCTCGAGAACTCGGACGATTTCGTCTTCGACAACCAGATGCTCGCTCAGATCCTCTACGCGGGTTTCGAAGTCGGCGAGATCAGCTGCCCGTGCGCCTATTTCGAAGAGGCTTCTTCGATCAACTTCGGACGCTCGGTGCGCTACGGCCTCGGTGTCCTCGGCGTCTCGCTGCAGTTCTACGCGGAGCGCAGGGGCTGGGCGAGCTTTCCGATCTTCTCCCCGGGCGGCCGCCGCCTTCCGTCGACCCGCCCGCCGGTGCCCGCATGACCGCGAGACCGTTTCCGGTCGCGACGGCGCCGAGGCGCGGACGCTCGCTGCTCTCGGACGAGGACGTCTACCTCTTCAACGAAGGAAGCCACCTGCGGCTCTGGGAGAGGCTCGGAGCCCATCCAGTTCGAGAGGACGGGACCGACGGAACACGCTTCGCGGTTTGGGCGCCGGACGCGGAGTCGGTCTCGGTGATCGGCGATTGGAACGGATGGCGATCGGGAGCGAACGTCCTCGTTCCTCGCGGGAACTCGGGGATCTGGGAGGGCTTCGCTCCCGGCGTCTCCGTCGGGATGCACTACAAGTACTTCGTCCGCTCCCGCTACCACGACCACGCGGCCGAGAAGGCCGATCCGTTCGCGTTCCGCTCCGAGGTCCCGCCGCGGACGGCGTCGATCATTGCGACGCTCGATCACGACTGGGGCGACGACGATTGGATGCAGCGTCGCGGCCAACGCTCGGCGCTCGATGCGCCGGTTTCGATCTACGAGCTTCACCTCGGCTCGTGGAGACGCAAGGCCGAGGACGGCAACCGCTGGCTCTCGTATCGCGAGATCGCTCCGCTGCTCGCCGACTACGCGATCGAGATGGGCTTCAGCCACGTCGAGCTCCTTCCCATCATGGAGCATCCGTTCTACGGGAGTTGGGGCTACCAGACGACGGGCTACTTCGCTCCGACGAGCCGCTACGGCACTCCACAGGACCTCATGTTCCTGATCGACCACCTGCACCAGCGGGGTATCGGAGTGATCCTCGACTGGGTGCCCTCGCACTTCCCCGGCGACGGCCACGGCCTCGCGTATTTCGACGGGACGCACCTCTACGAGCACGGTGATCCGCGGCAGGGCTTCCACCCGGATTGGAGCAGCTACATCTTCAACTACGGCCGCAACGAGGTGCGGAGCTTCCTCCTCTCGAGTGCGCTCTACTGGCTCGAGGTCTACCACGCCGACGGCCTCCGGGTCGATGCCGTCGCGTCGATGCTATACCTAGACTACTAGCGCAAGGAAGGCGAGTGGATCCCGAACGCGCATGGA
>CAJPFO010000222.1 GCA_905339255.1 Myxococcaceae bacterium | reverse complement strand
GGCGACTCCAGGCACACTCTCTCACCCGCCGAGGCGCGCGGTCAATCGCCGAATGGCGCGGGGGATCCGCTCAGCCCTTGCGGTACATCGTCACGACGGCCGCGCCGCCGAGGCCGAGGTTGTGCTGGAGGGCCACCTTCGCGCCCTTCACCTGGCGCTTCTCGGCGAGCCCGCGAAGCTGCCAGTTGAGCTCGGCGCACTGCGCGAGCCCCGTCGCTCCGAGGGGATGGCCCTTCGAGATGAGTCCGCCGGACGGGTTCACGACCCACTTGCCGCCGTAGGTCACGGCCCCCGAATCGATCAGCTCGCCGCCCTTGCCCTCGGGGCACAGGCCGAGCCCCTCGTACGTGATGAGCTCGTTGCACGAGAAGCAATCGTGGAGCTCGACCACGTCGACGTTCTCGGGGCCGAGGCCCGACTGCTCGTAGACCTTCTGCGCGGCCTTCCGCGTCATGTCGGCCCCGACCATCTTGATGCAGCTCTTGTCGTCGAAGCTGCTGCGCAGGTCCGTCGCCATCGCCATTCCCGCGACCTCGACGGCGTTGTTCCACAGATCGTGCTTCTTCACGAAATCCTCGCTCGCGAGGATCGCCGCCCCGGCGCCGTCCGACGTCGGGCAGCACTGGAGCTTCGTGAGCGGGTCGTAGACCATCGGAGCGCCCTTCACCTGCTCGAGCGTGTACTCGTCCTGGAACTGCGAGTACGGGTTGTTGACCGAGTGCTTGTGGTTCTTCCAGCCGATCTTCGCGAACTGTTCGGCGGTGGTTCCGTAGCGCTCCATGTGCTCGCGGCCGGCGTTTCCGAACATCTGAGGGGCCGGAGGCGCCTGCGCGAAGCCGCGCAGCTCGACCATCAGCTTGAAGTGCTGGTCCATCGGGTTCGTGCGGTCGGTGAACTTCACCCCGAGCGAGCCCTTCTCCATCTTCTCGAAGCCGAGCGCCATCGTGCACTCGGCGAGGCCTCCCTCGACGAACTGCTTCGCCATGAAGAGCGCCGTCGACCCGGTCGAGCAGTTGTTGTTCACGTTGTAGATCGGAACTCCCGTGAGCCCGAGCGTGTAGACGGCGCGCTCGCCGGCGGTCGAGTCGCCGTAGCAGTAGCCGACCGCCACCTGCTCGACCTGGTCGTAGGGGATGCCGGCGTCGGCGAGCGCCTTCTCGCCGGCCTCCTTCGCCATGTCCGGGTAATCCCACTGCCGGGAGCCCGGCTTCTCGAACTTGGTCATTCCGACACCGACGACGTAGACCTTGCGGCCCATGGGGTTCTCTCCTCGTGGATGGTGGTTGGATCAGTGCGCAGTGGGCGGGGTCGGCGCGATCTCCCCGCGCACCTCCGCGCCCGCCTCTTCGTCCGCGGCCTCGCCTCCCGATCCGAGGAAGGCGCTCGCGGAGTCGCCCTGCGAAAGCTCGATCACCCGCTCGGGGCAGAGCGTCCGTGCGCCCTCGGCGAGGTGGTCGTAGACGCTCCGGTACTGGAGGGTGAGGCCCTTCACGAGCTCGGAGGTCTTGGTGAAGTGTTCGGCGACGTCCTCGCGGTAGCGGGTCGCTCCGTCGCGGACGCGAGCGAGCTCGGCCTCGAGTTCCTGGCAGCGCAGGCGATCGAGGCTCGCGCGACGGCCGACGAGGATGCCGATCAGTGCGCCCGCGGCCAGCGCGATCAGGAGGTCGAGGAAGTGCATGGGGGATCTCCGCGGTAATCTGCGACCCGGGGAGAGTACCGTACCGGCCGCCCGACGCGAGGAGGAAACGTGCCGAGCATCTTCACGCGAATCATCCGCGGCGAGCTCCCGGCTCGCTTCGTCTGGAAGGACGACCGCGCAGTGGCCTTCCTGACCGTGAACCCGCTCCGGCCGGGACACACGCTCGTGGTGCCCCGCGAGGAGGTCGACCATTGGCTCGATCTCGATCCGGCGCTCGCGAGCCATCTCATGCTCGTGTCGCAGACCCTCGGCCGGGCGATCCAGGCCGGTTTCGCGCCCGTCAAGGTCGGGCTCATCGTCGCGGGCCTCGAGGTACCCCACGTGCACCTCCACCTCGTGCCCGTGCACGGTCTCGGCGATTTCGATTTCTCGAAGGCCGAGCGCAACCCGGATCCCGCCGGGATGGATCGCGCGGCCGCGACGATCCGCTCGGAACTCCGCCGCATGGGCCGCTCCGAGGCGTCCGACTGAGCCCCGCGCTGCTTCCCGCGAGCGCGACGCGAGACGCCTCCTGGCTGGTCACGGCGCGTTCGATTCGCGCATTCTCCGACGGGGTCGTGAGCGTCCTCCTTCCGGCGTATCTGGTCGCGCTCGGACTCTCGGCCTTCGAGATCGGCGTGATCGTCACCGGGACGCTGCTCGGTTCGGCCGCACTCACGATCGCGGCAGGACTGCTCGCGCATCGGATCCCCGCGCGGCGGATCCTGTTCGTGGCCTGCCTGCTCATGGCCGGAACGGGAGCCGCGTTCGCCGGGCTCTCCGGCTTCTGGCCGC
>CAJPFO010000221.1 GCA_905339255.1 Myxococcaceae bacterium | reverse complement strand
ACCCTCCCCCCGCCCCCCACCCGCTGGGAGGGGGTGAGGACGGTTCGCGGGCTCCGCCCGCTCCGGGCACTGGCTTGCGCCCCCTTCGGGCGGCCGGGCGGGGGCGCTCATGCTAAGAGCCGCCGCTTGAGGCCGCGTTGTATGGATTGGGGCACGATGCGATACAGGATTCGTCCGATGGTCGTGTAGCGCAGCCTCAGGCCGGCATGCGCGAGGCTCAGCAGCGCTCGTTCCATCGGGCCGGACTGGCGCCGTGGCTTGGCCAGACCGTGGTCATGCGCGCTGCGCAGGGCGCCGAGCACGCGATCACGGGCGAGGCCCGGGCGTTGCGTCTCGATGCGCCCGTCGAGGTAATGATGGTAGATCCTGGCGGTATCCGCGGTCATGCTGGCGCCCTGCGTCGCCGCGGCCTGACGGGCTTTCGCGGCAGCGGCGGCCAAGCCTTCGCGTTGGCTTGGGTCGAGGATGCCCAGTATCTGGTCGAGCATGCGATCCGCGTCGGTCCAGTCCTCGAACAGCCAGCCGCCCTGGAACTCCGCCATGCGCTCGGCGAGGGCACCGATAGGCGGTACCAAGGCCGGTCGACCCGCAGCCCACGCTTCGCTCAGGGTGAAGCTGAAGGTCTCCGGTCCAGCGGAAGGAAACGCCACCAGATCGATGCCATAGTGGTCCAGCAGTGCGGGCACATCTCCCGGCCGATAAGGCCCGTGGACGGTAAACACCGAGTCGCTGTCCTGATGCGCCTGATACTGCCGGTCGAGATAACCCACCAGCACCCAGCGCAATCGGAGTTTGCGTTCCCGCGTGCGCGCCACCAGGCGTTCCAGGCAGCGGGCACCCTTGACCGGACCGATGGCGCCGAGCACACCGACGCTGGGGACGCCGTCCTTGGGCAGCAACAGCACTGTGCGCGGGCCCGCCGGTGCATTGCCGGGCAGGTCGGTGGAACTGTGCGGGACCACGGCAAGGTCGTGCATAGGGAAATAGCGCCGCAGCGTGTCCGCGGCAAACTGGCTGGGCGAGAGCACGAAAGACGCCTGGTCCAGGAAACGCGCATGCTGCGCGCGCCAGACCGCCGCCGAAGCGCCGCGGAAGTGGGCCTGCTCATCCAGGCAGGCCTGGCAAAGCGCCAAGTCGGTCTGGGCCCCGCAGTAGACGTCGCGAGCATCGAGCAGGGTGATCGTCGGGCAGGCGAGGTAGAAATCATGCACCGTGAAACCGTAGGGCACGCCGGCTTCGGCGAGCGCGGCGAGCAGCCCCTCGCGGCAACCCGACAAGTGGTGGACATGCACCAAGCCGATGCCGAAGCTACCGCACAGGCCACGTAGCAGATCGCTCCATATCTCGTCCTGACGATGACGGAAGTGGTAGTGCCGCACACCATCTCCGCTATGGTCCTCGAGCTCCCAGGACTCGCCCACGGTGGTCAAGAGGTAATGCCTGAATTCCGTGCTGGTGGCCTCGATGAGGCGACGGATATGATTCTCCGTGCCCCCGCCCTTGCCGTGCTGGATATGCAACACGCCGGGGCGATGGCGGCCGCCCGCGGCGATGAAATGTTGGGTTCGCGCCGCGTCGCGCAGGGGTTTCAAGGGGTCGGCGCGAATGAACTCCATCACTCTCAAAGAATAGTCGGGATAGCGCTCCAGAAGAATTTGCGTGTTGCGCTCCGAGAGCGCCTGCTTCTTCGCGTCGAAGGAGCGGTTGCCCAGGTGCAACACGAGGGTGTCTTCGCAGAGGACGTTGCGGTAACCCGCGCGCGCGGCGCGCATGCAGAAGTCGTTTTCCTCGCCATAGCCCAGGCCAAACACCGGATCGAAAAAACCGATCTGGCGAATGAGATCGCGCCGGATATAGAAGCAGAAGCCCACGCCCGTGGGGAGGTCGGGGTAGATCGGTACGGCGGCGCGCTCCAGCGCGAGGTTCAGGAGTTCCGGGTCATCTCGCTCCGACCAGGGATTATTTTCGCACAGGCGCGGATAGGAGCAGATCTCGGCGTTGTTCGAGAACGGTGTGATGGTGCCGATGCGAGGGTCGGAGGCCGCGCAGCGCTTGATTTTTTCGAGCCAGCGATGGGTGACGACAGTATCGGAGTTGAGCAGGACCACGTCGTTTTCGGAAAGCGCCATGCCGCGGTTGGTGGTGCCGACGAAACCGAGGTTTTGCTCATTGCGCAAAAGCAGCCAATGGGCGGGCAAGTCGCGCGCGAGCTGATCGAAATAGCGCCTGACCTCGGGGTCGGGTGAGGCGTCATCGATGAGGATCAAACGATACGGCGTGCGCGTACTCGCGGCGATGCTGGCGACGCAGCGGCGCAGATCGTTCACCGCGTTGTAGACCGGCACGACGATGTCGACCGGGTCCTGCCCAACGCTCATGTCTGCCGCAGCGTCATCTTCATGCGTGCCAGCGGCAGGCGCAGCCACCATCGGAAGCTCTGGCGATAAAGCACCGTAGCTTGCAGGTCGGCGATCAATCGGTAACATTCCCCCACTTCCTTTTCCCGGTCAGCAAGGCGCTGAACCTGTTCGTTGACTTCGCGGACGAGCTTGGCTCGTTCCGCCTCGATTCCTTGCAGCGTTGCATTGAGCTCGAACTTTGCCTGCAAGCTGTCGCGCAACTCCACCACCAGCTGGGCGTGCGCCTGCTGCTCCTCGCGCAGCAGTTCCTGGAGCGCTTCGATCTGCGCGTCTCTTTCCTCGACCAGATGCTCGCGTTCGGCGACGAGCCCTTCCAGGTGCACGACGTGCCCATTGGCTTGGGCGAGCTGAGCGTCGCGCTCGACCACCACGCTTTCGGCACGGGTCTTGAGCGACTCCAGATGCGCGAACGCGACGTCGCGATCGGCCAGCGCGCGCTCGCGAGCGGCGACGACGGCTTCGAGGCGACTGCGCTCGGCGCTGAAACGCTCGCCCAGTTCGATGAGGTCGCGTTGCGCCCCGGAATGGCTGGCCTGGAGAGACTCGGGCGCGTCCAGGAACAGGGAAAGCGCTGGCAGTGGATGCGGCAAGTCGCCAGGCGAACGGGCGAGCAGCAGAACAAAATAGAGCGGCTCCGGTCCGCGGTAGTCGCGCGTTGTTGCGCCGGAGAGTTCCAGGGCCTGAAACGCGCCCCCCGGGCCGTCTTCTGCCCACAACGCGGAGAAGGACTGAATCTTCTGACCAAACCACCGCTGCGCCGGAAAAAACGGCGTGAGCAGCGCGGCGAGCTCATGACGATAGAGCTCTTGAACGTGAAACTCATTGCGGTAGCCGGTGCTGTCGCTGTACGTCGCCCGATTCGGCGAAGAAATGATCAGCAGTCCCCCGGGGGCCAGGAGACGCGCGAATTCTCCGATCATGCGCTGCTGGGTCGCGGCATCGACATGCTCGATGGTTTCGAAAGATACGATCAGGTCGAAGCTCCCATCGGGCAGAGGGAGTCGGTCGCAAGGTGCCGCGAGAAAGCTGCAATCAGCAAGGTCGCGGTAGGTGCGTGCGGCATGCGCAACCGCGACGTGTGACAGGTCGACACCCAGAACCCGCCCCCCCGCCCGCGCGAGCAGCGCTGTGCCGTAACCTTCGCCGCAAGCCAGGTCGAGCACCCGCCGGCCCCGGGCAAAGGCTCCGGCAAAGGCATAGCGATGCCAGTGTTCGTAAGCAATCTCGCCGGCGCAACCCGGTAGAAAGCGCTCTCCCGTGAAAGTCAGTGGCGGGCTCATGCGCGCGACACCGGTTGAGGCGGCGTCGCGCGCCTGCCCGCCAGGCCTGGTTCGATGCCCCGCGGCGGCACACGTTCGACCTCATGCCGCTCGCCGCGGTGGACACGGCGGTACCCGGCGGAACCGGCCTGCCGGACGCCTGGCAGGCTGAAGCTTCCGTGAGGACGATGCGATCGCGCGAAGGATGGATTCACGGGTTTCGAAAGTTGCCGCTGCCGGGATGGGTCTGGAGTTCGGGCAGAGCCGCGCGGGCCCGCGGCGGGATTCTGCGAGGCCGTTATTTTAGCTTCTTTCCAGACCGGCGCACGCCATGACGGGGTACTTTCCGGGGGGCATTCAGACCCCGCTCGCGCCGGGGCGGTTTGTCAAGCTGGGCCTAGGCCGGGAAGAACTGCTGGAGCTGCACCCACATTTGCCATCCGGGCGAGTCGCTGGCCACCAGCTCTTCGAGCTG
>CAJPFO010000220.1 GCA_905339255.1 Myxococcaceae bacterium | reverse complement strand
GGCGTCGCGTGGCGGCGCATGGACTCGCCGCAGCGCATCGGCCGGCTCGGGGAGCGCGCGCCCGTCGACGAACGCAGACGGCAGATGTCCCTCGACCACGTCGACACAAGATTCGAGGGCGGACTCGACGAGCCGCCGGAGGGTTCGAGGGGGAATGCCTTCGATGGTCGGGTAGACCGCAACGATCCGACGCAGGCCGTCGCGGTCGGCAGCGCTCTCCGCGCCGTTCGCGGCTTCGTCCACCTCGCCGTCGTCGAGGACGTCGATCTCCGGGTGGAGGATCTCCTTCGAGAATCGGAAGCGGCGGACGTCCCCCGTCACGAGGAGCGTCGTCCCCTTGCGAAGCCGCCCATGGAGGTGCTCTCCACCGTGAAACCAGCGGAGCTTCACGACCCCGCTCTCGTCGCCGACGAGCGACTCGAGCGCGCGTAGCGGACGCCCCCTCGCCCGGACCGTGACGAACTCCGCCGCGAGCACTCTCGCCACGAAGGTCGCGCGTCGCCCAACCTCGAGATCGGCGATGCGAACCAGATTCCGCCGATCGTCGTAGCGGATCGGGAGCAAGAAGATCGCATCGCCGAGCGTGGCGAGGCCGCGCTTCGCGAGCGCCTCCGCGCGACGATCGCCCACGCCGGGAAGGACCGTGAGCGGCCTCTCGAGGACGGCCTCCGCGTACGCCGGATCCTCGAACCGACCGAGATCGTCTCGAGTCCGGCGAATGGCCTCGCCGAGTTCCTCGCCCGCAAGCGCGCCCGAGAACCGCCTCGCCACCGCCTCGAACGCGAGCCTCGCATCCCTCGGAACGGCGAGTGCCGCAGCCCGCTCGGCCGCCCCACGAACCGCAGCCTCGAGCCCCCGTGGACGTGCCGCGGGCACCCTTTCCGCGGCGAAAGCCAGCGGTCGGACGACCTCCCCGATCGCGCTTCGAAGCGGGCTCCTCGCCATGCGAGGAGCTTTCGTCGACTCCGTGCCGCCCGCAACTACGCCCGGCCGTGGATCTCCTGGAGCGAGCGGACGCCGATCGATCCCGACCGCAGCGCCTGGATTCCTCCGACCGCCGCCCGGATCGCCGCGACCGTGGTGAAGTAAGGAACCCCCCGATGCAACGCTGCGCGGCGCATCGAATACGAGTCCCGTACCGAGACGGGATCGGCTCCGACGGTATTCATGACGAGGTCGACGTCGCCGCTCTCGATCCGCTCGACGACATCGGGGTTCCCTTGGCCCACTTTCGCAACCGCTTCGACCACGAGCCCTGCCGCCGCGAGGTGCGCTGCGGTTCCCGGAGTCGCGAGAAGTGCGAAGCCGATCGCAGCGAGGTCCCGGAGCGCGTCGGTCACCCGCTCACGATCGGATTCCTTCACCGAGACGAGCACGCGACCTCGCGCCGGGAGCGAGTTGCCCGCCTGGATCTGCGCCTTCGCGTACGCTCGGCCGAAATCCGAGTCGATTCCCATCACCTCTCCGGTGCTCCGCATCTCCGGGCCGAGCAAGACGTCGACGCCGGGGAACTTCACGAACGGGAACACCGCCTCCTTCACCGAGAAGTGCCGCGGCCACACCTCCTCGGTGAAGCCGAGGTCGGCGAGGCTCCGCCCGGCCATCACGAGCGCGGCGATCTTCGCGAGCGGTCGGCCGATCGCCTTTGCGACGAACGGAACGGTGCGCGATGCGCGAGGGTTCACCTCGATCACGTAGACCTCGCCGCTCTTGACCGCGTACTGCACGTTCATGAGGCCCCGGACGCCGAGTTCCGTCGCGAGCCGACGTGTCGAGTCGAGGATCTCGTCGATCACCGGCTTCGGTAGCGAGTAGGGCGGGAGCGAGCACGCGCTGTCTCCCGAGTGGATCCCCGCCTCCTCGATGTGTTCCATGATTCCGCCGATCACGACCCGCTCGCCGTCGGCCACCGCGTCGACGTCGACCTCGATCGCGTCGGCAAGGAAGCGATCGACGAGCACCGGATGCTCGGGAGACGCCTTGACGGCAAAGCGCATGTAGGCGCGCAACGCCTCGGCATCACGAACGATTTCCATCGCGCGCCCGCCCAGGACGTAGGACGGCCGGACCAGCACCGGGTAGCCGATCCGCCGCGCCACGGCCTCGGCCTCGTCGAGCGAGCGTGCGACGCCCCCCGGCGGCCGACGCAGTCCGATCGCTTCGAGCAGCGCATCGAAACGTTCCCGATCCTCTGCGCGGTCGATCGCGTCGGGAGGCGTGCCGAGGATCGGGACCCCCGCCTTCGCGAGCGGAACCGCGAGCCGTAGCGGCGTCTGCCCCCCGTACTGGACGATCACCCCCTCGGGCTTCTCGCGGTGGGCGATCTCGAGGACGTCCTCGAGCGTGAGCGGCTCGAAGTAGAGCCGGTCGCTCGTGTCGTAGTCGGTCGAGACGGTCTCGGGGTTGCAGTTCACCATGATCGTCTCGAAGCCCGCATCGCGGAGCGCGAACGCCGCGTGGACGCAGCAGTAGTCGAACTCGATCCCCTGCCCGATCCGGTTCGGTCCGCCTCCGAGGATCATGATCTTGCGCCGATCGCTCGGCGCCGCCTCGCACTCGTCTTCGTACGTCGAATAGAGATACGGCGTGTGCGCCTCGAACTCCGCGCCGCAGGTATCGACCCGCTTGTAGACCGGGCGGATTCCGAGCCGATGCCTCGCGGCGCGAACGTCGGCCTCGCCGACGTTCCACAACGCGGCCAGACGCCGGTCGGAGAACCCGGCGCGCTTGGCCGGCCGCAGCCACACCTCGCGATCGAGCGCCGGCGCTGCGGCGAGATCCCGCTCGAGCGCGACGATCTCTGCAAGGTTTCCGAGGAACCACGGATCGATCTGCGATCGGCGATGGACCTCGTCGACCGACACGCCGCGGCGAAAGACCTCGGCGATCGCCCACACCCTTCCCGGCCGCGGAACCTCGATCTGCGCCCAAAGCGCTGCGAGGCCCTCCTCGCCCTCTGCGACCGCCGGCCGCTCGAGACCGGCGTGTCCGATCTCGAGCGAACGAAGCGCCTTCTGGAAGCTCTCCTTGAACGTACGGCCGATCGCCATCACCTCGCCCACCGACTTCATCTGCGTCGTGAGGCGGTTGTCGGCGCTCGGAAACTTCTCGAAGGTGAAGCGCGGAATCTTCGTCACCACGTAATCGATCGTCGGCTCGAACGAGGCCGGCGTCTCGCGCGTGATGTCGTTGCGGACCTCGTCGAGCGTGTATCCGACCGCGAGCTTCGCGGCAATCTTCGCGATCGGGAATCCCGTCGCCTTCGACGCGAGCGCCGAGCTGCGGGAGACCCGCGGGTTCATCTCGATCACCACGAGCTCGCCCGTCTGCGGGTGGACCCCGAACTGGATGTTCGATCCGCCGGTGTCGACACCGATCTCTCGGATGATCGCGACGGCGGCGTCTCGCATCACCTGATACTCCTTGTCGGTGAGCGTCTGCGCCGGCGCGACCGTGATCGAATCTCCGGTGTGGACCCCCATCGGATCGAAGTTCTCGATCGAACAGACGATCACGACGTTGTCCGCGCCGTCGCGCATCACCTCGAGCTCGTACTCCTTCCAGCCGAGGACGCTCTGCTCGACGAGGCACTGCGTCCTCGGCGATTGGGCGAGCGCGTACGCCACGAGCGGCTCGTACTCCTCGGCCGTGTACGCGACCGAGCCGCCGGTTCCGCCGAGCGTGAAGCTCGGCCGGATGATCGCCGGGAGTCCGACTTCGGGGAGGATCCGCCTCGCATCGTCGAGCGAACGCGCGACCCCCGACCTCGGAACGCGAAGGCCGATCTTGCGCATCGCCTCGCGGAAGAGGTCGCGGTCCTCGGCCTTCTGGATCGCGGGAAGCCGGGCTCCGATCAGCTCGACCCCGTGCTTCGCGAGCACGCCCTGCTCCGCCAGTGCGACGGCGAGGTTGAGCGCCGTCTGTCCTCCGATGGTCGGGAGCAGGACGTCGGGCCGCTCGCGCTCGATGATCTTCTCGACGCTCTCGACCGTCATCGGCTCGACGTAGGTCCGGTCGGCGGTCTCGGGGTCGGTCATGATCGTCGCCGGGTTCGAGTTCACGAGGACGACGCGGTAGCCCTCCTCGCGGAGCGCCTTGCACGCCTGCGTTCCCGAGTAATCGAACTCGCACGCTTGTCCGATCACGATCGGTCCCGAGCCGATCACGAGGATGGTCTGGATGTCGACTCTCTTGGGCATGCTTCCTCGGGAGCTGCGATCACTGCCCGCGCGCGATCGTCGCGCCGGTCACGGGTTCACCGCGGCGACGTCGCTCGGCCATCTCGCGGAAGCGGCGGAAGAAATACGAGGCGTCATGCGGCCCCGGCGCGGCCTCGGGGTGGTACTGCACCGAGAAGATGGGACGCTTGCTGTGCGCGAGCCCCTCGACGGTGCCATCGTTCAGGTTCTGATGCGTAATCTCGACCGGCTCGCCGGCGGCGCGAAGCGACTCGGGATCGACCGCGTACCCATGATTCTCGGCACAGATCGAGACCTTCCCGGTGAAGAGGTCCTGCCCGGGTTGGTTTCCGCCATGGTGGCCGAACTTGAGCTTTCGCGTCTCGCCCCCGAGAGCGAGGCCGAGGATCTGATGGCCGAGACAGATCCCGAAGACGGGAACGTCCGCGTGAACGATCTCGCGAACGATCGATGGAGCGTCCGCGACCGCAGCCGGATCGCCCGGGCCGTTCGAGAGGAAGACCGCGTCGGGGCGCATCGAGAGCACCTCGCGCGCGGGAGTTCGCGCGGGTACCACCGTGACGTCGAATCCCTGTTCGACGAGGAGCCTCAGGATGTTCCGCTTCACTCCGTAATCGTACGCCACGAGCCGAAGCCGTTCCGTGGGCGGCGAGGGCCTCGGGGGCTGCCCCTCGACACCCTTCCACGCCCCTTCGTGCCAACGGTACGGCTCGCTCGTCGTGACGGTCGCGACGAGGTCGCGACCGTCGAGCGTCGGAGCCGATCGCGCGCGCTCGACGAGAGCTCGTTCGTCCTGCCGTTTCGGATCCGAAGAGAGAACGCCCGTCTGGAAGCCGCCGTCGCGGATCCGGCGGACCAGTGCGCGCGTGTCGATCCCACAGATCCCCGGGACACCGTGGCGGGCGAGGTACCCGTCGAGATCGCCGGTCGATCGGAAGTTCGAGGGAGTCCTGAAGATCTCCTTCACGACGAAGCCCGCGAGAAACGGCCGCGCGGCCTCTGCATCCTCGGCATTCACACCGACGTTCCCGATCTGCGTGTACGTCATCGTGACGATCTGTCCCGCGTAGGAGGGGTCCGTCACGATCTCCTGGTACCCGGTCATGCTCGTGTTGAAACAGACCTCGCCGACACCGACCGTCTCGGCGCCGAAGCCCTCGCCTCGGTACACGGTTCCGTCGGCGAGCGCGAGGAGCGCCGGTCGCAAGAAGCGGGATCCCGGCGTCACGGCGCGACGACTCCACGCTCGACGTCGTAGACGATTCGTCCGCCGACGAGCGTCACGACGGGCCGTCCTCGGAGCGTCCCACCCGCCCACGGCGAGTTGTGGCTCTTCGAATACCCCTTGAGCGGGTCGTAGAGCCACTCACGATCGGGATCGAGAATCGCGACATCCGCCACCGCACCCTTCGCGAGGCTCCCGTAGGGCTGACGGAAGACGCGCGCCGGCCCGGTCGAAAGCCGCGCCACGAGCTCGATCGGCGAGATCTCGCCGGCTCTCACGAGGTCCATCACCACGGCGTAGGCCGTCTCGAAGCCGAGGACCCCGGGCGGTGCGGCCGTGAACTCGACGTCCTTCTCGTGCGGCGCGTGGGGCGCGTGATCGGTCGCGATCGCATCGATCACGCCTTCGGCGAGAGCACGCCGGCACGCCTCGACGTCCGCCTTCGAACGAAGCGGCGGCGCCATCTTGGTGTTCGTGTCGTAGCCGAGCGTCGCGTCCTCGGTGAGCGCCAGGTGATGCGGCGTCACCTCGGCCGTCACGTGGACTCCGCGCTCGCGGGCCGCCCGGATCAGATCGACGGCTCCGGCGGTCGAAACGTGCCCCACGTGGAGATGCGCTCCCGTCAGCTCCGCCAGCAGGAGGTCGCGTGCGACCAGCACGGTCTCGGCCGCTGCCGGATTCCCGGGGAGTCCGAGGCGAGTCGAAGCGGGCCCCTCGTTCACCACCCCCTGGCCCACGAGATGACGGTCCTCGGCGTGGACGCTCACGGGCGCGCCGATCATCCGCGCGTACTCGAGGACGCGGCGCATCACGGCGCCGTCCATGATCGTGTGTCCGTCGTCGCTGAACGCGACCGCTCCGGCTCGCTGGAGCGCAGCCATCTCGGTCATGATCTTGCCCTCGAGCCCCTTCGTCGCAGCGGCGATCGGAAGCACGCGCGCCGGAGAATCGTTGCGCGCACGATCGAGGATGTAATCCGTGACGGCGGGGTCGTCGTTCACCGGCTGCGTGTTCGCCATGCAACAGACGAGCGTGAACCCCCCCGCCACCGCAGACCGCCCGCCCGACGCGATGTCCTCCTTGTATTCCTGTCCCGGCTCGCGCAGGTGCGCGTGGAGATCGACGAAACCGGGCGTCACCCAGCAGCCGGTCGCATCGACCTTCTCCGCACCGGAAACCTCGACACCGCTGCCGACCGCACCGATCCGCCCGTCCTCGATGACCACGTCGGCCACCCGGTCGATCCCCGACGCGGGGTCGAGCACTCGCCCCCCCGCGATCCACACGCGGCTCATCGAGCCCCCTCCTGCCCTGCCTGCGCGCGTCCCGCGAGCAAGTAGAGCACCGCCATCCGCACGGCGACGCCGTTTCGCACCTGCTCGAGGATCACGCTCGGCCTGCGATCGGCGAGGTCGTGCGCAATCTCGACACCCCGGTTGATCGGCCCCGGATGCATCACGATCGCGTCCTCCCTCGCATAGCGAAGCTTCGCGCGATCGAGGCCCCACATCGCCGAGTACTCTCGCACGCTCGGAACATAAGCGCCCTGTAGCCGCTCGCTCTGGATGCGGAGCGCCATCACGACGTCTGCGCCCTCTATGGCCTCGCGAAGCGACGTGAAGGCCTTCACGCCGAGCGACTCGACCGCGGGGGGCAGCAGCGTCGGCGGCCCCGCGACCCGCACGTCGGCGCCGAGCTTGGTGAACCCGTAGATGTTCGACCGCGCAACTCGCGAATGGGTGATGTCTCCGACGATCGCCACGGTGAGGCCGTCGATCCTGCCCTTCTCCTGCAACACCGTGAAGAGATCGAGCAGCGCCTGCGTCGGGTGTTCGTGCGCTCCGTCCCCTGCGTTGATCACGGGGGCATCGAGCGCGTCGGCGATCCGCTTCGGTACGCCGGCGACCTTGTGCCGGACGATCACGGCGTCCGGCGCCATCGCGTCGAGCGTCCGCGCCGTATCGAGGATCGATTCGCTCTTCGAGAGGCTCGAACTCTCGGCGGAGAAGTTGATGACGTCTGCCGAGAGACGCTTGCCGGCGATCTCGAAGCTCGTTCGAGTTCGCGTCGACGATTCGAAGAAGAGGTTGATGATCGTCCGTCCACGGAGCGTCGGGACCCGCTTCACCTCGCGAAGACCGACCTCCTGCATGTGAGCCGCGGTCTCGAGGATCCGCTCGAGGTCGGCCCGATCGAAATCCTCGATTCCGAGGAGGTCTCGACCGATCATCCTTGCTCCCTTGCTTCCACGCGTACCTCGAGCGGCGGCTCGAGCGTCCCGCGATGGCCATGGAGAACGATCTTCTCGGACGCCGCGGTCGGGACGTTCTTTCCGACGTAATCGATCCGGATCGGAAGCTCCCGGTGCCCGCGATCGACGAGCGCCACGACCTGCACCGCACGCGGCCGGCCGAAGTCCATGAGCGCGTCCATCGCCGCCCGGATCGTCCGTCCCGTGCTCGCCACGTCGTCGACGAGCACGACGATCTTTTCGTCGACGGCGGAAGGCATCTCGGTCCGCCGCAGCGGCGGTCGCTCTCCGCGTCGGGTGAGATCGTCGCGATAGAGCGTCGTGTCGAGAACGCCCACCGGAAGCTCATGGCCCGCAATCTCGAGGAGGTTCGCGGCGAGCTGGCGGGCGAGCGGGACACCGCCGTTCGGGATCGCCACCAGGTAGAGACGCGCAACGTCCTCGTTGCGCTCGACGACTTCGTGCGCGATCCGAACCAGCGCGCGCCGGATCGCGGCGTCGTCGAGGACGACTCGCCCCACCGGCTCGGAAGCCGCTCGCTGGCCCTCGGTGTGGGGCCCTGCAGGGCTCTCGGACTGCGCCAAACGATTCGCCTTTCTCCGCCTCGCGGGACGGAATTAAAAGGGCGTGGTCGAGGTCGGGCCGAGCATACCTCCCGACCTGAACGCACCGCAAGTCGGCGACGGGCGATCCGGTCCGACCGATTCGCGGAGAGAAGACCGAGCGCCCGAGCGGCAGCCGCCGCAAGTCGGAGCGGCGCTCCCGGCCCTTCCGTCAGCGGACCGGATCCCCGAGCCGCTCCCAACGCATCTTGTTCACCAGCAGGTCCCACCAGGTGAGCGGCGACAGCATCCCGAGCCAGCCGTACCCCTCCGAGTCCCACGACCAGTAGAGGAACATCGCCGGGCCCCGCATGTCCTCGCGGGCAACCGTTCCCCATTCGCGGCTATCCCGCGAGTTGTCGCGGTTGTCGCCCATCATGAGGTAGCGACCCGGCTCGACGACGATCGGTCGCAAGTCGAGCCCCGGGGAGCCCGGCGCGTCGAGGATTCCGTGGTCGACCTCGCCGAGCGTCTCGATCGCCTCGTCGAGCCGTCTGCCGTGCTCGTCGACGAACTTCTCCGCGACGGGCTTCGTCGGGACCGGCTCGCCGTTCAAATGGAGGACGCCCCCTCGGACCTCGACACGGTCCCCGGGCATTCCGACGATCCGCTTCACGAACGTGTCGCGCGGGAGATCCGGCCTGCGGTCGGCCGGAACGATTCCCGAGCCGTTCCGTGCCACGTCGAAGACGACGACGTCCCCACGCGCCGGATCTCGAAACGACGGGAGCCGCAGATCCGTGAACGGGATCCTCGCCCCGTACGCGAGCTTGTTGACGAAGAGATGGTCTCCGATGAGGAGCGTCGGAAACATCGAGCTCGACGGGATCCGGAAGGGTTCGATGATGCAAGCCCGGATCGAGAGCGCGAGCAGGACGGCGACGACGAGAGTCCCTCCCTGATCCCAGGCGCTGCGAATCCATCCGGGTCGGTTCGATTCGGTTCGCTCCGTCGTCCCCGCGGCGGTCGCCGCTCGAGGCACCGGCGGGCTCATCCGTCGCCCAACCGCAGCGCCGCGAGGAATGCCTCCTGCGGGATCTCGACCGAACCCACGCGCTTCATCCGCTTCTTTCCCTCCTTCTGCTTCTCGAGGAGCTTTCGCTTTCGCGTGATGTCCCCGCCGTAACACTTGGCCGTCACGTTCTTCCGCAACGCCTTCACGTTCGTCCTCGCGACGATCTTCGACCCGATCGCCGCCTGGATCGCCACGTCGAACATCTGCCGCGGAATGAACTCCTTCAGCTTGCTCGCGAGCTCGGTCCCACGCGCATGCGCCTTGTCGCGATGGACGATCAGCGAGAGCGCATCGACGGGATCTCCGTTCACGAGGATGTCGAGCTTCACGAGGTCGCTCGGCTGATACCCGATCAGGTCGTAGTCGAACGACCCGTACCCTCGAGTCGCCGACTTCAGCCGGTCGTGGAAGTCGATCACCACTTCGTTGAGCGGCATGTCGTACCGCACTTGCACGCGGCTCCCGTGCTGAACCATGTCGCGCTGGATGCCGCGTCGGTCCTGGCAGAGCGCGAGGACTGCGCCGACGTACTCGGCCGGCACGTGGATCGTCGCCGTGATCATCGGCTCCTCGATGCGGTCGATCTCGGTCGCCGACGGGAGTGCCGCCGGCGTCTCGATCTCGAGGACCGCTCCGTCGGTCCGGATCACCCGGTAACGGACCGTCGGCGCCGTCGTGATGAGCGAGAGCGAGTACTCCCGCTCGAGACGCTCCTGGACGATCTCGGCGTGGAGGAACCCGAGAAAACCACAGCGGAAGCCGAAGCCGAGCGCTGCGCTCGATTCGGGCTCGAACGTGATCGATGCGTCGTTCAGGCGAAGCTTCTCGAGCGCGGTCTTGAGACCCTCGTAGTCGTCGGCATCCACCGGATAGAGGCCGGTGAACACCATCGGCTTGACTTCGCGGAATCCCGGCAGAGCTTCCGTCGCCTGGCGTGCCGCCTCGGTGATCGTGTCTCCGATCTTGATGTCGGCGAGCGTCTTCACGCCCGCGATCACGATCCCGACCTCACCCACTCCGAGCGACTCGACCCTGCGTGGATGGGGATCGACGACGTGCAGATCGCCGATCTCGTGGTCCTGCCGCGTAGCCATGAAGCGGATCCGCATTCCCTTGCGGAGCTCGCCGTCCTTCACGCGGACGAGCGCCGCGACTCCCACGTAGGGATCGAACCAGGCGTCGAAGACGAGCGCCCGGGCCGGCGCGGAAGCGTCTCCGACCGGCGGCGGAACGCGTTCGACGATCTTCTCGAGCAGCTGCTCGACGTTCGTTCCTTCCTTCGCCGAGATCGGGAGAACGTCCTCGGCCGGAAGCCCGATCACGTCCTCGACTTCCTGCGCGACGCGCTCGGGGTCGGCCGCCGGGAGATCGATCTTGTTGCACACGGGAAGGAGCTCGAGGCCGGCCTCGACCGCGAGGTACGCGTTGGCGAGCGTCTGCGCCTCGATCCCCTGCGAGGCGTCGACGACGAGGACGGCCCCCTCGCAGGCCTGCAAGGCACGAGAGACCTCGTAGGAGAAATCCACGTGCCCCGGGGTATCGATCAGGTTGAGCACGTACTCGCGGCCGTCGCGTGCGGTCCAGCGCATCCGCGCGGTCTGCGCCTTGATCGTGATGCCCCGCTCCCGTTCGAGATCCATCTTGTCGAGGAACTGGGCTCGCATCTCGCGCGAGGTGACCGACTTCGTGGCCTCGAGCAGCCGATCGGCGAGCGTGCTCTTGCCGTGGTCGATGTGCGCGATGATGCAGAAGTTGCGGATGCGCGACGAGTCGATCACGCGGAGCTCTTTGCCTCCCGCGCGAGCGCTTCGACGAAGTAATCCCGGGTTCGGTCGAGGCCCGCGGAGACCGACACCTTCGGCTCCCAGCCGTCGAGCACGCGCCGCGCGAGCGTGATGTCGGGACGCCGGACCTTCGGATCGTCGGGAGGTAGCGGCCGGTAGACGATCTCGCTGCGGCTGCCCGTGATCTCGATGATCTTCTTGGCCATCTCGAGCAGCGACATCTCGTTCGGGTTGCCGATGTTGACGGGGCCCACATGGCCACAGCGGAGGAGCCGCAGGATGCCGTCGACGAGGTCGTCCACGTAGCAGAAGGAGCGGGTCTGCGATCCGTCTCCGTAGACCGTGATCGGCTCGCCTCGAATCGCCTGATAGAAGAAGTTCGGGATCGCCCGTCCGTCGCGGAGCTGCATTCGCGGCCCGAAGGTGTTGAAGATGCGGACGATCCGGACGTCGACGCCGTGGTGCCGGTGATAGGCCATCGTCATGGCCTCTGCGAAACGCTTCGCCTCGTCGTAGACTCCTCGGATCCCGATCGGATTCACGTTCCCCCAATACGACTCGGGCTGGGGATTGACCTCGGGATCGCCATAGCACTCCGACGTGCTCGCGATCAGGAGCCTCGCGCGCTTCGCCTTGGCGAGGCCGAGCGCCTTGTGCGTGCCGAGCGACCCGACCTTGAGGATCTGGATCGGGAGGCGCTCGAAATCGGCCGGGCTCGCGGGGGATGCGAAATGGAGGATCGCATCGAGTTCACCGGACACGAAGAGATAGTTCGTGACGTCGTAGTGCTCGAACGAGAAGCGCGGGTGCCCGAGCAGGTGGGCGACGTTCTCCATCCGGCCCGTGAGCAGGTTGTCGAAGACGAGGACGCGGCTTCCGGCCTCGAGCAACCGCTCGCACAGATGCGAGCCGATGAAACCCGCGCCTCCCGTCACCAGTACGCGCTTCGGCCACGGTCCGAGCGTCATCGCATCTCCCCGAGTGCCCGCAGGGGCGAGTCGTCCGATTCGAGATAGGCGGCGAGCGCCTCTCGCCAGCCACGGCGCCGGATCCCCGCCTCGTCGGCTTTCCGGCAATCGAGCACCGACCAGGCCGGGCGCGGCGCGGGCCGCGGAAACTCGCTCGTAGCGACCCGCTCGATGGCGAGGTCGGAAAAGCCTCCCCGGTCGAGAGCCTCGCGGGCGACCTCCCACCAGGTGGCGATGCCCCGATTCGCCAAATGATAGACGCCGGACGCCTCCCCCTCCACCAGGCGGATCGTCCACCCAGCGAGGTCGTCGGCGTAGGTCGGGGACCCGAACTGATCGTCGACCACTCGCAGGGGCTCGCCCGTCCCGGACGCACGACGCGCGCCCGCCGCATGGACGATGGTCGCGACGAAGTTCCGCCCAGGTCCGAAGACCCAACTCGTGCGCAGGATCAGTGCCGAGGGATTTGCGGCCTCGACACGGCGCTCGCCTTCGAGCTTGCTCCGCCCGTACTCGGAGGTCGGCGCCGGAGGATCGCCCTCGGCGTAGGGGCTCCGCGCACGCCCATCGAAGACGTAGTCGGTCGAAACATGGACGAGTCGGATCCCGCGGCCCTCGCACTCCTCGGCCAGGACGCCCGGGGCCTCCGCGTTGATCCGATGCGCGAGTTCGGGCTCCGTCTCGCAGCGGTCGACGAAGGTGAAGGCGGCCGCGTTCGCAACCACGTCGGGTCGCTCGCGCTCGAGGATCTCGCAGAGCGAACCGCGATCGGAAAGATCGAGATCCGCGTGCGCCGGCGCCACTGCGAGGCAGTGACGACTCTCGGCCTCGAGGCGTCGCACCAGGCAGCGACCGAGCTGCCCGCCGGCCCCCGTGACCATCCATCTCATCGGCTAGCTCCCGTTCTCCTCGAGGATCCAGACGGGAAGCTTGTCCTGCGTCTTGAGCTTCGTGGCGACCCGATCCGCCTCGGCCCTCGACGCGAGAGGACCGACCCGGACGCGCCAGCGCGACTCGCGAGCCCCGGTCGATGGCTCGACGTAGACGGGAAGGCCCTTGCTCTTGAGCGAGGACTCGAGGCGCTCGGCCTCGGCCGACTGCGAGAACGCCCCCACCTGCACGGCGAAACGAACACCAGCCTTCGGAGTGGTCGGCTCTGCGGGCTCCGGATCCGGGACCCGGACGACGACCGCTCGCGCCGCCGGCGGAGGCGCCTCGACGGCGGGCGCGGGCTCCACCGCCGCGGGGGTTTCGGCGGGCGCCGCTTCCCTCGCGACCGGAGCCGGAACGCTCGCCGTCTTGCCCGAGACGTACTGGAGCACCATCGCGGGCTCCTCCCGAACGGCACCCACGACGACACCGACCGCGAAGCCTGCCGCAAGAAGCAGCGCCGCCCCGATCACCGTGGCGAACCAGCCCGGTCCGCCGCGAACGTCGTCGTCTTCGTCCTCCCTCACATCTGCTCCGGCGCCGAGAGGCCGAGCAGGTCGAGGCCTCCCGCGAGCACGGTACGCACGGCGAGAACGAGGCCGAGCCGGGCCGCCTGGAGGTCGGGGTCGTCGGAAAGCACCCGGTGACGCACACCGTCCTGGAGGTACGGGTTCCACAACCCTGCGAGCTCCCGAAGGTAGTAGGCGACGTGATGCGGCTCGCGCGACTCGGCCGCGTGCTCGATCACCTCCGGCCACTCTCGGAGCTTGCGCAGCAGGTCGATCTCCTCGGGCAGCGAGAGCCGCGCCGGGTCGATCTCCTCGAGCGACGGCATCGACACGCCGGCCTCTCGCGCCTTGCGCTCGATTCCGTGCGTTCGAGCATGCGCGTACTGGACGTAATACGCCGGGTTCTTCTTCCAATCCTGCTCGCGGGCGAGATCCACGTCGAAGTCGAGGTGCCCGTCGGCCTTGCGCTGGATCATGAAGAAACGGAAGACGTCGGCGCCCACCTCTTCGACGAGCTCGTCCACCGTCACGTAGTTCGCTCGGCGCTTCGATTGTTTGACGGTCTCGCCTCCTCGCGTGAGCGTCACGAACTGGTTCATCACGAGCTCGATCCGCTCTTCGGGGCATCCGAGTGCGGCGGCCGCCTTGCGAACGTACGGGAACTGATCGATGTGATCGGCACCTTGCACGTCGATCACCCTCTCGAAACCCCTCCGGAACTTCTCTCGATGGTACGCGATGTCCGGAAGCAGATACGTCGGCTCGCCGCTGCTCTTGACGAGGACGCGGTCGCGATCGAGGCCGAGATCCTTCGCGCGAAGCCAGACGGCGCCGTCTGCGTCGTAGACGAGGCCCTTCTCGCGGAGATCCCCGAGCGCCTCTTCGATCTTGCCGTTCTCGTAGAGCGAGGTTTCGTTGTAGAACACGTCGAATCGGATGCGGAGCGCAGCGAGCGTCGCGCGGAACTCGTCGAAGATCCGCGCCTGCGCCTCGCTGCGGAAGATCCCGTCCCCGGGTTCTTCGACGAGCGAGCTCCCGTGCTTCGCTCGCAGCTCGGCCGCGATGTCCGAGACGTAGTCGCCGAGGTAGCCGCCCTTCGGGAATGCGACCGGAAGGCCGTCGACTTCATCGGGCCACGCGGCTTCAGGAGCATCGAGAATCTCGTCCGGGGGAGGAGCCGCGACGCCGAGCTGCTCGAGGTAGCGCGCCTTCACCGACTCGCCGAGCACGCGCATCTGGCGCCCCCCGTCGTTGAAGTAGAACTCGCGCGTGACCGACTCGCCGGTCGCTTCGAGCAGCCTCGAGAGGGTGTCGCCGAGGACGGCCTGGCGGCCGTGTCCGAGTGTCAGCGGACCCGTCGGGTTGGCCGAGACGAACTCGACCTGGACGCGCTCGCCTCGCGGCGTTGCCGGGCAGCCGAACCGCGCGCCGTCGCGGAGGATCTGCCTCAGCACCTCGTGCCACCGGTCGCCCGCGAGCCAGACGTTCACGAAACCCGGTCCGGCGACCTCGACGCGGTCAGCCACCGAGCGGTCTGCCGCGAGCGCGGAGGCGATCCGTTCCGCGGTCTCGCGGGGGGGTCGCCCGAGTCGCCGTGCGAGCACGAGCGCCGCGTTGGTGGCGAAATCCCCGTGCTCGGGCTGACGCGGCACCTCGACGCTCGGCACGGGCGCCGGTGCGGTATCCCCGACCGCATCGAGCTCGCGGCGCACGATCTCCGCGAGCTTTGCGACGAGCCGCTCCTTCATCGCCGCGGAGTCTCGCCCGGAGAGCCCGGAGCGTCAAGGAATCCGCGGGGTTTCGGGCTCATCTCGCGGGATCCGCACGAGGATCTCGCCGGGCTTCGCGAGATCGAGTTCTTCACGCAGCGCCCGCTCGCGTGCGAAGGGCTCCTCGCGCAGCTCGCGGGCCTGCTCGCGGAGGACGTCGTTGCTGCGCCTGAGCGCCTCGATCCTGGCATTCGCCGCGCCGAGATCCGATCGCAGGCGTAGAGCCGCCCCGAGCCCCGATCGCGTGTCGAGCCACGCGTACGCCGCGGCAATGAGCAGGATGAGCGGCACGAGCCAGAAGCGCTTCACGTCCCCCCCGGCGCGAACGCGCATCGGGAAAGTATCAGAGCCCGCCCGCGCCCGCCGCGCCCCCGGGAAGGAGCGCCCGGATGCTCTCGACGTAGGTCTCGGAATCCCAATCCCGCGGGCCGATGAAGCGACCCGCCACCGAGCCGTTCGCGTCGATCAGCACGGACTCCGGAAAGCGATACGCTTGATACGCCGCCGCGGAGCGCTTCTCGGGATCGAGCAGGATCGGCATCGTGAGGCCGAGCCGCTCGACGAAGGCGCGCACCGCAGCCTCGTCGTCGTCGACCGAGATGGCGAGCAGGTCGAAGGGCTCGCCTGCGAGACGCCGGTGCAGGCGCTCCATCGAGGGCATTTCATCCTCGCACGGCTTGCACCACGTCGCCCAGAAGTTCACGAGCACGACCCGGCCCCGGAGATCGTCGAGCCGGATCGAAGCACCTCCGTCGAGGCGTCGGAGCTCGAACCTTGGAGCGGCCTGCCCCGCCGAGATCGGCGGCGGCGTCGAATCGCGCGACAGCAGCGCGAACACCGCGCCGGCGACGAGGACCACCGCGACCGCGAGGACCCCACCTCTCATCGCGCCTCCCCGCTAGGCGCTCCCGGCGGCGGTCTTCTTGCGCCCGCCCCGCCCGGCTTCGCCCTTCGCCGCCTTGGCCGGCGCCTTGGAGGCCGCCGTCCCTCCCGATTTCTTCGCGCCCGACGCCGCCTCGGCGCCGACCAGCTCGACGATCGAGAGCGGGGCGCAATCCCCCGGGCGAACGCGAACCTTGAGCGTCCTCGTGTAGCCCCCGGGTCGGGCGCGGAACCTCTCTGCGAGGTCTCCGAACACCTTGGCGGTCACCTCCCGGCTGCGGATCACCGCGAGCGCCTGCCTTCGCGCGTGGAGGTCTCCCCGCTTGCCGAGCGTGATCATCCGGTCCGCAACTCGCTTGAGCTCACGCGCCTTCGCGTCGGTGGTCTCGATCCGCTCGTGATCGAGGAGCGCCGTCACCAGATTCCGAAGCAGCGCCTTGCGATGCGCGCTCGTCCGACCCAGCTTTCCGCCGTAGTTCCGATGCCTCATCCTAGGCCTCGCGCTCCTTGAACTTCTCGAGATCCTTCCTCGCCGGGAAGCCATCGAGCCTCATCCCGAGAGAGAGCCCCATCGACTGGAGCACATCCTTGATCTCGTTCAGCGACTTCCGTCCGAAGTTCTTGGTCTTCAGCATCTCGGACTCGGTCTTCTGGACGAGCTCGCCGATGTAGCGAATGTTGGCATTCTGCAGGCAGTTGGCCGAACGCACCGAGAGTTCGAGCTCGTCGACCGACTTGTAGAGGTTCGGATTGACCGGCGTCGTCTCCTCGCTCGTCGGAGCTGCCGCCTCGGCTCTCTCCTCGAAGTTGATGAAGATCGAGAGCTGCTCCTTCAGGATCTTCGCCGCGTACGCGAGCGCATCCCTCGGCGAGACGGCCCCATCGGTCCAAACCTCGAGATTGAGGCGATCGAAATCCGTGTCGCGACCGACACGAGCCGGCGTCACCGTGTAATTCACCCGACGGATCGGAGAGAAGACGGAGTCGATCGGGATCACTCCGATCGGCATCTCCTCGCTCTTGTTCCGCTCGGCCAGGACGTAGCCCTTGCCCATGTCGACCGTGAGCTCCATCTCGACGTCGGCCTCGGGTGCGAGCGTGGCGACCTTGTGCCCCGGGTTCAGGATCTCGATCGCCTGGTCGTCGGAAACGAGATCCCCCGCCGTGAGGAGCCCCGGGCCCTTCTTGTGGACGCGAAGCACCCGCGGCCCTTCTGCGTGCATGCGGAGCCGGACTTCCTTCAGATTCAGGATGATGTCGCTCACGTCCTCCATCACCCCGGGGATCGTCGAGAACTCGTGGAGCACCCCGTTGATGCGGACGGACGTGATGGCGGCTCCCTGCAACGACGAGAGCAGCACGCGCCGAAGCGCGTTGCCGAGCGTCTGCCCGAAGCCCCGCTCGAGCGGCTCACAGGCGAAGCGGCCGTAATGGGTCGAGAGCGTTCCCTCCTCCGCCTCGAGGCGGCGCGGACGGATCAGCCTTCCCCAGTTCTTCTCGATCAGGTCCTGTTGCATGGTTACCTCGAGTAGAGCTCGACGATGAGCTGCTCCTGGATCGGGAGCGTGATCTCCTCGCGCACCGGCATGGCCTTCACGACGCCCGCGAAGTTGTCCTTGTCGATCTCGAGCCAGGACGGGACGCTGCGGCGCTCGAGCGTCTCGAGTGCCCCGACGATCCGGGCGACCTGCCTCGAGCTCTCCCGCAGCACGATCAGCATCCCGGGCTTGACCAGCATCGACGGAATCGCGGCCTTGCGGCCGTTCACCTGGAAGTGTCCGTGGAGCACGAGCTGCCGGGCCTCGGCTCGCGACGTCGCGAAACCGAGCCGGAACACGACGTTGTCGAGCCGGCGCTCGAGGAGCGAGAGGAGGTTCTCGCCGGTCCGGCCCTTCATCCTCGAAGCCTGCGCCATGGTCTTCTCGAACTGCCGCTCGAGCAGCCCGTACATCCGCTTGACCTTCTGCTTCTCGCGAAGCTGCATCCCGTAGTCCGAGAACCGCGGTCGAGCCTGGCCGTGCTGCCCGGGCGGATACGCCCGTCGGTCGACCGAGCACTTCTCGCTGAAACAGCGGTCCCCCTTCAGGAACAGCTTCGATCCCTCGCGGCGGCAGAGCCGGCAGACCGATTCGGTGTAGCGCGCCATCCGTCCTTGCCCCCTACACGCGGCGCCGCTTGGGCGGGCGGCATCCGTTGTGCGGAATCGGAGTCACATCGCGGATCATCGTGATCCGCATCCCTGCGGCCTGCAGCGCCCGAAGCGCCGACTCACGGCCCGCGCCCGGACCCTTCACGTAGACGCCGAGCGAGCGGACCCCGTGCTCCATGGCCTTCTTCGCGCACTCCTCCGCGGCGACCTGCGCCGCGAAAGGAGTCGACTTGCGCGACCCCTTGAAGCCGGCTCCGCCGGCGGTGGCCCACGAGAGCGTGTTCCCACCCACGTCGGTGATCGTGATGATCGTGTTGTTGAACGTCGACTGGATGTGCGCCATCCCGGTCTGGACGTTCTTCTTGACCTTCTTCTTGGTACCCTTTTTCACGGTCTCACTACTTCTTGGTCGGGGCCTTCTTCTTGCCCGCGACGGTCTTGCGCGGGCCCTTCCGGGTTCGCGCGTTGGTGTGCGTCCTCTGTCCACGAACCGGCAGCCCGCGCCGATGGCGAAGCCCCCGGTAGCAGCCGATGTCCATGAGCATCTTGATGTTCTGGGCGGTTTCCCGGCGGAGGTCTCCCTCGACCTTGTGCTCGCGCTCGATCGTCTCGCGAAGCCGCACGAGGTCTCCCTCGCTGAGCTGGTCGGTCTTGGTGTCCTTGTCGACGTTCACCTTCTCGCAGATCTTGCGCGCCGACGTGCGTCCGATCCCGAAGATGTAGGTGAGCGCGATCTCCAGGCGCTTGTTCCGGGGAAGGTCGATCCCCGCGATGCGTGCCATGCCAGATCTCCTCTTCGCCCGGCTAGCCCTGGCGCTGCTTGTGCTTGGGGTTCTCGCAGATCACGCGAACGACCCCATTGCGCCGGATGATCCGGCACTTGTCGCAGATCTTCTTGACCGAGGATCGCACCTTCATCGAGCTCTCTCCCTCACTCCCCGGCTCAATGCGAGCCCGGCAACCGCGTCAGGATCTCGGGGCCGCTCTCCGTGATCAGGATCGTGTGTTCGAAATGGGCCGAGAGCGAACCGTCCGCCGACACCGCGGTCCATTCGTCCTCGAGCATCCTCACGTCCGCAGAACCGACGTTCACCATCGGCTCGATGGCGAATACCATCCCGGGAAGAAGCCTGGGCCCGCGCCCCGGCTCGCCGAAGTTGGGAATCTGCGGAGGCTCGTGGAGCTTCTTTCCGATTCCGTGTCCCACGAATTGCCGCACGATCGAGAAGCCCGCCCGCTCGGCGTGGGCCTGGATCGCGTGGCCGATGTCCGAGAGCCGCTTGCCCGGCACCATCTGCTCGATGCCTTTGTAGAGCGCCTCCCTCGTCGTCTCGAGCAGTTGTGCCGCCTTTCCGTCGATTCTCCCGATCGGGATCGTGACGGCGGAGTCTCCGTGCCAGCCCTTCACCGAGACGCCGAAGTCGAGGCCTACGATGTCGCCCTCGACCAGCACCCGCGGCCCGGGGATCCCGTGGACGATCTCCTCGTTGACCGAGATGCAGATCACCGCCGGATACTTCGGGAGCCCGTGCGGACCGTAGCCCAGGAAAGACGATTCGACCCCCCGCTGCCGGATCGCCCGGGCGGCCACCTCCCCGAGCTCGCCCGTCGTCACGCCGGGGCGCGCGCGCTCCCGGACCTCGAGCAGGATCTCACCGACGTGGCGCGACGCCTCGCGCATGAGGTCGAGTTCACGACGCGCCTTGATCGGAATGCTCCCGGCGGACGCCATCATGCAGCGATCGCCCTCCGGATCCGCTCGGCGACCTCGTCCATCGAACCGAGCCCATCGAGCTCCCGAACGATCCCCCGGCGCCGGTAATGGGCGACGAGCGGCTCGGTCTGCTCGCGATAGACGCGCATCCGGTTCCGGATCGTCTCTTCGTTGTCGTCGCTGCGTCCCTCGAGCTTCGAGCGGCGGAGCAGCCGCTCGACGAGCGCCGGCTCGGCCACCTCCATCACCACGCAGAGCTCGAGTTCTCGCCCGAGGCGCTCCAGGATCCGATCGAGGGCCTCGGCCTGCGCCACCGTCCGCGGGAACCCATCGAGCACGAAGCCCGCGGACGCATCGTGCTCGGCGAGGCGCGCCTCGGCCACGCCGATCACGACCTGGTCCGGCACCAGCTCACCGCGATCGATGAAGCTCTTCGCGCGCCTTCCGATCTCACTTCCGGCCGCGACCGCTGCACGCAACATGTCGCCCGTCGAGATCTGCGGGATGCCGAGCTCGCCCACCAGCCGCTGCGCCTGCGTGCCCTTGCCCACGCCCGGCGGGCCGAGGAAGAGCAATCGCCGCGCCATCACCGTCCGAGCCTCCCGCGCACCCGCGTCCCCTTGACGAAGCCTTCGTACTGGCGGGAGACGAGGTGGGCCTCGATCTGTCCGATCGTGTCGAGCGCGACCCCCACGACGATCAGCAGCGCGGTGCCGCCGAAGTAGAACGGAACCCCCTGCTGCGCCGAGAGCACCGAGGGCATCACGCAGACGGCCGCAACGTAGAGCGCCCCGATCAGCGTGATCCGCGAAAGGACATGGTCGATGTGCTCGGCCGTCTTCTTGCCCGGACGGATCCCCGGGATGAAGCCTCCGAAGCGCTTGATGTTCTCGGCGACGTCGGTCGGGTTGATCACCACCGCCGTGTAGAAGAATGCGAAGAAGATGATGAGGACGACGTAGATCGACTCATAGAGCCAGCCGCCGATGTAGAGGTAGTCCTGGAAGAACTGCTGCAGTGCTGGCGAATGGGCGAACTGGCCGATCGTGAGCGGGAACATCAGGATCGACGAAGCGAAGATCGGCGGGATCACTCCGGCCGTGTTCACCCGCAGCGGGAAGTAGCTCATTCCTCCCTGCGTGACGCGGCGACCGACCACGCGCCGAGCGTGCTGGATGGGGATGCGGCGCTGACCGCGCTCGAAGAAGACGACGAACCCGACGACGAACACCATGAAGGCGAGCAAGAGGAGCGCGCCGAGGAGCGTGAACTGGTCGGTCCGGATCAGCTCGACGAGCTGGCCGAGCCCCGACGGTATCCGCACCACGATTCCCGCGAAGATGATGAGCGAGATCCCGTTTCCGATTCCCCGCTCGGTGATCTGCTCACCGAGCCACATGATGAACGCGGTTCCGGTGGTGAGCGTGAGCATCGTCATGAGCCGGAAGCTCCAACCCGGCTCGATCACCGCTCCCTGTCCGAACTGGCCGTTCTCGAGAGCGAACGCGAGGAGCAGCCCCTGGACGAGGGCCAACACGATCGTCGCGTAGCGCGACCATTGCGAGATCTTCTTGCGCCCCTGCTCTCCTTCCTTCTGGATCGCTTCGAGCGACGGGATCACCACCGCCAGCAGCTGGAAGATGATCGTCGCGCTGATGTACGGCATGATGCCGAGCGCGAGGATCGAGAGCTGCTCGAGGGCGCCTCCCGAGAAGAGGTTGAACAGGCCGAACACCGACCCCGACATCTGCTCGAAGAACTGCTTGATGACCTCCGGGTTGATCCCGGGGGTCGCCACGTGCGCTCCGACGCGATAGATGGCGAGCATCCCCAGCGTGAAGAGGATCCGCCTCTGCAGCTCGGGGATTCGGGCGATGTTCTGGACGCCTCCGGTCAAGCGACGATCTCCACCGCTCCGCCGGCCGCCTCGATCTTGCGACGCGCCGACTCGCTCGCCCGCTGCACGACCACGGTGACGCCCTTCGGCGCCTCGCCGTCGCCGAGGAGCTTGATCGGAGCCCCGGACCCGCGAACGAGCCCGCTCGCGAACAGGGCCTGCGCGTCGATCCTCGATCCCGCTTCGAAGCTCGCGAGCGAGCCCACGTTCACGATCTCGACCGCTTCGCGCGAAAGCGGGTGAAAGCCGCGCTTGGGCAGACGTCGAACGAGCGGCATCTGCCCGCCCTCGAAGTAACGCGGCGTCTCGCGCCCCGGGGAACGCTTGCCCTGGCCCTTCATGCCCCGGCCCGAGGTCTTGCGGTGTCCGGAGCCGGGGCCGCGACCGACCCGCTTGCGGCGGTGCGTCGATCCCGGGTTCGGCTGCAGGCGATCCAGCATTCCCCTACCCCTCCACGCTCAAGAGGTGCTTCACCTTGTCGATCATGCCGCGAACGGCCGGCGTGTCCTCGAGCTCGACCGTCTGCTGGACCCTCGTGAGGCCGAGACCCCGAAGCGTTGCACGCTGTCGACGGTCGTACCCGATCTCGCTTCGCACGTAGCGGATCCGAACCTTCTTCCCCGTCTTGCTCACGACGCACGTCCCAGCGCCCGCAGGCGCTCCTCGGGCGAACGAAGCTGAGTGAGCGCCTGGAGCGTGGCCCTCACGACGTTGTGCGGGTTGCTCGTTCCGAGCGTCTTCGTGAGCACGTCGCGAACTCCGGCCGATTCGACGACCGCACGAACCCCACCTCCGGCGATCACTCCCGTTCCGGGCGAGGCCGGCTTGAGCAGGACCCGCCCCGCGCCGAATGCGCCGAGCGCCTCGTGCGGAAGCGTCCCGTCGATGAGCGGAACTCGGATCAGGTTCTTGCGCGCGCGGTCGACACCCTTTCGGATCGCCTCGGGAACCTCGCCCGCCTTGCCGAGCCCCACGCCGACCACACCGTTGCCGTCGCCTACGACCACGAGCGCGCTGAAGCTGAAGCGGCGGCCGCCCTTCACGACCTTCGCGACGCGGTTGATGTGCACGACGCGGTCGGTGAGCTCGTAGTCGTTGGGATTGATTCTCTCGGGCATGGAACCTTCTCTCTAGAACTGAAGCCCGGCTTCGCGCGCAGCCTCGGCGAGCGCCTTGACGCGGCCGTGGTAGAGGAAGCCGTTGCGGTTGAAGACCACCTTCTCGATCTGCTTGTCGCGAGCCAGCGCCGCGATCGCGGCCCCGACCTTCTTCGCCGCCTCGACGTTTCCCGTCGAGGCGAGGCCAGTCGCGATCGCGTCCGAACGCGTCGAGACGCACCCGATCGTCCGCCCGGACTCCCCGTCGACGAGTTGCGCATAGATGTGTCGCGCACTCCGGAAGACGGTGAGCTGCACGCGCTCCCCGCGGCCGATCTTGCGCAGCACGCGCGCGCGCCGTGCCTCCCACTGACTCTGCTTGGCGTTGCGAGACTTCCTCTGCATGGCCCTTCCTACGCCGCGCCGGCCTTGCCGACCTTGCGCCGAACACGCTCGTCGGAGTACCGGATCCCCTTGCCCTTGTACGGCTCGGGCGGCTTCACCGCACGCACATTGGCGGCGAACTGCCCGAGGACTTCCCGGTCGATGCCCTCGATGCGGATCGCCACGTTTCGCTCGACGCTCACCTTGAGCCCCGCCGGCACCTCGATGAGCACCGGATGGGAGAACCCGACCGAAAGCTTGAGACGCTTGCCGTCGACCTCGGCCCGGTAGCCGACTCCTTCGATCTCGAGTTCGCGGACGAATCCCTGCGTCACGCCCTTCACCATGTTGGCGAGTTGAGCGCGCGAAAGGCCGTGGAGCGCCTTCAAGGGCTTGCTCTCCTCGGCCCGGGTGAAGCGAGCGACTCCTCCCTCGATGGCGAGCGAGACCCCCGCCGGGAGCGGCGCTTCGAGCTGTCCCTTCGGACCCTTCACGCGCAGCGTCCCCGCGTCCTGCTGCACCTCGACACCGCCCGGGATCGCAACGGCGAGTCGGCCGATTCTCGACATGCCTACCAGACCTCGCAGAGGAGCTCGCCGCCCACGCCCGCTTCTCGCGCCGCGCGGTCGGAGAGCACCCCCTTCGACGTGGACACCACCGCGACTCCGAGGCCGTTGCGGATCTTCGGAACGTCGGACTGCCCGACGTAGACCCGGCGCCCGGGCCGGCTCACGCGGCGCATCCCGTCGATGATCGGCTTTCCGTTCTCGTCGTAGCGGATGCCGACGACGAGGACCGGCTTGCCCTCCCGCGCCTCGACGCGCACCGTGCCGAGGAACCCCTCCTCGGCGAGGACCCGCGCGATCGCGAGCCGGACCCGCGACGACGAGCAGCTCGTCTCGCGGTGCCGCGCGCGGCCCGCATTCCGGATCCTGGTGATCATGTCTCCGATCGGATCGGTCAGCATCCTCGTCTCCTACGACCGGAACGGCATCCCGAGGTGAGCGAGCAACGCTCGACCCTCGGCATCCGTCCCCGCCGTCGTGCACACCGTCACGTTCATCCCGGTGATTCGCTCGACCTTGTCGTAGTCGACCTCCGGGAAGATGATCTGCTCTCGAACACCGAGGGTGTAGTTACCGCGGCCGTCGAAGGCCTTCGGTGACACCCCCTTGAAGTCCCGCACGCGCGGCAAGGCCACGCTGATCAGCCGATCGAGGAACTCCCACATCCGTTCGCGCCGCAGCGTCACCATGCACCCGATCGCCTGGTTCTCGCGGAGCTTGAAGTTCGCGATCGACTTGCGCGACTTCCGGACGAGGGGCTTCTGCCCGGTCACGGCCGCGAGCTCCTCGGTCGCCTTTTCCATCAGCTTTGGATTCTGGGTCGCAGCGCCGAGACCGACGTTCACGACGATCTTCGTGATCTTCGGGACCTCGTGCCGATTGCCGTAGCCGAATTCCTTCGAGAGCTTCGGAACGACCTCGGTCTGGTAGCGCCGCTGTAGCCGCGGGCTCATCTACAGCACCTCCGGCGCGAGCGAGATGATCTTCATGAACTTCCGCGCACGCAGCTCGCGTGCGACCGGCCCGAAGATGCGGGTCCCGATCGGCTCGCGCTGGTTGTCGATCAGCACCGCCGCGTTGTCGTCGAAGCGGATGTACGATCCGTCGGGGCGCGGAATCTCCTTTCGCGTCCTGACGATCACTGCCTTCTTCACCTCGCCCTTCTTCACGCGTGCGTTCGGGATCGCGTCCTTCACCGACACCACGATCACGTCGCCGACCGACGCGAACTTGCGGTGCGCGCCCCCGAGCACGCGGATGCAGGCCACCCTGCGAGCCCCGGAGTTGTCCGCGACCTCGAGGGTCGACTCCGTCTGGATCATGACTCTCTCCCCCGGCCCCGCTGCCGGCTACTTCGTCCCGGCACCCGTGAGCTTCGCCTGGACCTTCCAGCGCTTCTGCTTCGAAAGGGGGCGGTGCTCGACGATCCGCACGCGATCCCCGACGACGCAGCCGTTCTGCTCGTCGTGGGCCATGAACTTCGACGCTCGTCGCACGTACTTCTTGTACGCCGGATCCTGGAACATCCGCTCGACGCGCACGACCACGGTCTTGTCCATCTTGTCGCTGACGACGGTGCCGACCAGTGTGCGTCGCAGACCGCGCTTGCTCTCCGTCACGGCTTCCCTCCGCGCTTCTCGTGCAGGATCGTCTCGATGCGCGCCACGTCGCGTCGCAACGTCCTGAGCTTCGCCGTGTCCTCGAGCTGACCCGTCGAGTGACGGATCCGTGCCGAGAAGAGTTCCGTCCGAAGCTGGTTCGACTTCTCGGCGAGCTCGTCCGCCGAAAGCTCGCGCAGATCCTTCGCCTTCACGCCGATTCCTCCCGCGCGAGGAAGCGGGTCTTCACCGGGAGCTTGTGCGCCGCGAGCCGCATCGCCTCGTGGGCGATCTTGGGAGACACGCCTTCCATCTCGTAGAGCACGCGGCCCGCCCTCACCACGGCCACCCACTCCTCGGGGTTCCCCTTGCCCTTTCCCATCCGGGTCTCGGCAGGCTTCTTGCTGATCGGCTTGTCCGGGAACACCCGGATCCAGACCTTTCCGCCTCGCTTGACGTGGCGGGTCATCGCGATTCTTGCCGCCTCGATCTGCCGCGCCGTCAGGAACGTGCAGGCGAGCGCCTGGAGACCGAAGTCGCCGAACGCGAGGGTGTTGCCGCGGTGCGCCTTGCCGCGCACCCGGCCCTTCTGCTGCTTGCGGTGCTTGACCTTCTTGGGAGCGAGCATTTCCTACCTCGCCGGCTCGTCCTGGAGCCGCTGCGACAGAGCGCCCTTGCGGATGTCCTTGTCCGCGACGTCGCCCTTGAAGATCCAGCACTTCACTCCGATCACGCCGTACGTCGTCTTCGCCTCGGCGAAGCCATAGTCGATGTCGGCGCGAAGCGTGTGGAGCGGGACCCTCCCTTCCTTGTACCACTCACGGCGGCCCATCTCTGCACCGCCGAGCCTTCCCGCGCAGGCGATCCGCACTCCTCCGGCTCCGAACTTCATCGTCGCCGTCATCGCCTTCTTCATGGCTCGACGGAATGCGACGCGTCGCTCGAGCTGCAGAGCCACGCTCTCGGCGACCAGCTGCGCGTCGAGCTCGGCCTTCCGGATCTCCTTGATGTTGATGAAGATCTCGCGCGGCGAGAACTGCCGGAGCTCCTTGCGAAGCACCTCCACTTCGGCCCCGCGCTTCCCGATCAGGATCCCGGGCCGGGCCGTGTGGATGTTCACGACGAGCTTGTCACCCGTCCGCTCGATCACGACCTTCGAGATTCCGGCGTGATAGAGCTTCTTCTTGATGAAGCTCCGGATCCTCACGTCCTCGTGGAGCTGCTCCGCGTAGCGTCGCTCCGCGAACCAGTTGGACTGCCACCCGTAGAGGGTGCCGAGCCGGAATCCGTACGGATGGACTTTTTGTCCCACGAAACTCTCCTACTTCTCGCCGAGCTCGACGGTGACGTGCGCGCTCCTGCGAGCAATCCACGCCGCCCGCCCCTGCGCGCGCGGCATGATCCGCCACGAGCGCGGCCCCTCGTCGACCATGACCGTCCTCACGACCAGATTGTCGATGTCGATCCCTGCCTTCTCGCGCTCGTTCTTCTCCTGGGCGTTCGCCACGGCCGACCGCACGAGCTTCGCGAGCGGCCTCGCGAAGCGCTTCGTCGAAAGCGACAGCAGACCGAGGGCATCCTCGACGCCCTTGCCTCGGATCTGGTCGGCGACGAGCCGCGCCTTCTGCGCGCTCACCCGGTATCCCTTCAAATAGGCTCGCATCACCTTCCACCCGGTCCGGTCTTCACTTTCCGATCGGAGGCATGACCGGTGAACTTCCGGGTCGGCGCGAATTCGCCGAGCCGATGTCCGACCATGTTCTCCGTCACGAAGACCGGCATGAAGAGCTTTCCGTTGTGAACCTGGAACGTGAGTCCGACGAAATCCGGCGTGATCATCGAGCGCCGCGACCAGGTACGGATCACCTGCTTCGCCCCGGAGCGCTGGAGCGAATCCACGCGCCGCTGGAGACTCGGCTCGACGTAGGGGCCCTTACGAAGCGAACGCGCCATTACTTCTTCCCTCGACGCTTGACGATGTAGCGATCCGTGCGCGTGTTCTTGCGCGTCTTGTAGCCCTTGGTCGGAACTCCCCACGGCGTGCAGGGATGCCGTCCGCCGGACGTCTTCCCCTCGCCTCCTCCCATCGGGTGGTCGACCGGGTTCATCGCGACGCCTCGAACGTGCGGCCTCTTGCCGAGATACCGCGAGCGACCCGCCTTGCCGATGCTGCGATTCTCGTGCTCGAGATTGCCGACCTGCCCGACCGTGGCGAGGCAAGCGACGAGCACCAGGCGGTTCTCGCCGCTCGGCATGCGGAGGGTCGCGTAGCTTCCCTCGCGAGCCATGAGCTGCGCCCCGACTCCGGCCGCTCGAACCAGCTGCGCCCCCTTTCCGGGTCGCATCTCGACCGCATGGACGACCGTCCCGAGCGGGATGCTCGCGAGTGTGAGCGCATTGCCGGGCTTGATGTCGGCTCCGGGCCCGGAAACCACGGTGGCGCCGACCTCGAGTCCGACGGGCGCGAGGATGTAGCGTTTCTCGCCGTCCTGGTAGTGCAGCAGTGCGATCCTCGCCGAGCGATTCGGGTCGTATTCGATCGCCGCGACGCGGGCCGCGATGCCGTGCTTGTCGCGCTTGAAATCGATCTTCCGGAACAGCCGCTTGACCGCGCCGCCCCGGTGTCTCGACGTCATCCGCCCGTGCGCATTGCGCCCGCCGGTCTGCGTCGAGCGCCCTTCGACGAGCCCGCGCTCGGGGCGCTTGCCCTTCGTGATCTCCGCGAAGTCGGACACGCTCATCTGTCGCCGTCCGGGCGACGTCGGGTTGTAGACCTTCACCGGCATGGCGTCTCAGACTCCCTCGAAGAATTCGATCCGCTGGCCTTCTGCCAGTCGGACGAGCGCCTTCTTCCACTGCGGCTTGTACCCGATCGTCCGCCCCACCCGGCGTGACCGGCGCGGCATCCGCATCGTGTGCACGTCGACGACCTTCACCGAGAAGAGGAGCTCGACGGCGTTCCGGATCTCCGGCTTCGTCGCCCGCGGGTCGACTGCGAAGGAGACGAGGTTCTTCTCCTCACGGCCGATGTTGCTCTTCTCCGTGACGAGCGGCTTGCGGATCACCTCGTGCGGCCTCACTTCGCGTCCTCCCGATCGCCTTCGCCGAGTCTCGCTTCGATCGCAGCGACCGCCGCCTTCGTCATCAGGAGCTTCGGGTGCCGCAGCACGTCGTAGACGTTCAACCCCTCGGCGCGGATCACCGACACCCAGGGGAGGTTGCGAGCCGACCGCTCGACGTGGACGTCGGACTCGACGAGCACCACCAGCACGGCATCGCGCTCCCCGAAGCCGAGCCCTGCCAGAAGCGTCGCCATCTTCCGCGTCGAGAAGCCGTCGATCGCGAGCGAATCGACCACCCGAAGCGCCCCTTCCGACACCCGCCCCGAGAGGGCGCTCCGAAGCGCCGCACGCCGCATCTTCTTGGTCAGCGTGTGCTCGTGGCTCCTCGGCACCGGACCGAAGACGACCCCGCCTCCCGCCCACTGCGGAGCACGGATGGTCCCCTGCCGGGCACGCCCCGTCCCCTTCTGCTTCCAGGGCTTGATCCCGCCCCCCGATACCGCGGCTCGATTCTTCGTCGAGTGGGTTCCCGCGCGGCGTGCGGCGAGCTGTCGCCGGACCTCCGCGTGGAGGAGATGCGGCTTCGTCGCGGCCGCGAACACCGCCGGCGAGAGCTCGACGGTGCCTGCGCTGGCATTGTTCATCGTGACGACGTCGACGGTCGGCATGGCTAGAGCTTGATCTCCACGTCCACGCCCGCCGCGAGCTCCAGCTTCATGAGAGCGTCGACGGTCTGGGGCGTCGGGTCGAGGATGTCGATCAGCCGCTTGTGCGTCCGGATCTCGAACTGCTCTCGCGACTTCTTGTCGATGTGCGGTCCGCGAAGGACCGTGAGTTTGTTGATCGCCGTCGGAAGCGGGATCGGCCCCGCGACGCGCGCACCCGTCCTCACGGCCGTATCGACGATCTCGCCCGCGCTCTGGTCGAGCAGCTTGAAGTCGTACGCCTTCATCCGGATGCGGATCTTCTGCGAAGCGAGGTCCGCCATGACGTTCTCTTCCCGCCTTTCTCGTTGCCTAGACCAGGATCTCGGAGACGACGCCGGCGCCGACGGTGCGGCCGCCTTCGCGGATCGCGAAGCGCAGCTCCTTGTCCATCGCGATCGGCGTGATCAGCTCCACCACCATCTCGACGTTGTCCCCGGGCATCACCATCTCGGTCCCTTCCGGAAGATTCGCCACCCCCGTCACGTCCGTCGTCCGGAAGTAGAACTGCGGCCGGTAGCCGTTGAAAAACGGCGTATGCCGACCCCCCTCGTCCTTCGTCAGGATGTACGCCTGCGCCTTGAACTTCGTGTGCGGCGTGATCGACCCGGGCTTCGCCAACACCTGCCCGCGCTCGACGTCCGCCTTGCCCGTCCCCCGCAGCAGACACCCGATGTTGTCCCCGGCCTGCCCCTGATCGAGCAGCTTCCGGAACATCTCCACCCCCGTCACCACCGTCTTCTGCGTCGGCTTGATCCCGACGATCTCCACCTCCTCGCCCACCTTCACGATCCCCTGCTCCACCCGACCCGTCACCACCGTCCCTCGACCCGTGATCGAGAACACGTCCTCGATCGGCATCAAGAACGGCTTGTCCAGCGCCCGCTGCGGCTCCGGAATCGACGAATCGAGCGCCTCCATCAGCTCGTCGATGCAACGACCCGCCTCCGCGTCCCCGGGATTCTCCAACGCCTTGAGCGCGCTCCCCTTCACGATCGGAATCGTGTCCCCAGGAAACTCGTACTTGCTCAAGAGCTCCCTCACCTCGAGCTCCACCAACTCGAGCAGCTCCGGATCGTCCACCATGTCGCACTTGTTCAAGAACACCACGATGTGCGGCACGTTCACCTGGCGCGCCAACAACACGTGCTCCCGCGTCTGCGGCATCGGCCCGTCCGCCGCACTCACCACCAGAATCGCCCCGTCCATCTGCGCCGCACCCGTGATCATGTTCTTCACGTAGTCCGCGTGCCCGGGACAATCCACGTGCGCGTAGTGCCGCTTCGCCGACTCGTACTCCACGTGCGCCGTCGCAATCGTGATCCCGCGCTCCCGCTCCTCGGGCGCCTTGTCGATCTGATCGAACGCCACCTTCTGCGCCAGACTCTTGCTCGCCTGCCGCGCCGTGATCGCCGCCGTCAACGTCGTCTTGCCGTGGTCCACGTGCCCAATCGTCCCCACGTTCACGTGCGGCTTCGTGCGCTCGAACTTCGCCTTCGACAT
>CAJPFO010000219.1 GCA_905339255.1 Myxococcaceae bacterium | reverse complement strand
GAGGATCTCGCGGAGCCCGAGGTACGCGCGCAGGACGGCGCGCGCGTCGCGGTCGACCCCGGCGCGCGCCTCCCAGCGTCGGATCTCGGCGTCGAGGGCCTCGGAGATCGCCCCGACGAGCGAGGCATCCCCGGGAGCGTCTCGGCCGAGTCCCCGCGCGGCATCGTCGAGCGCTCCTGCTGCGAAGGCGAGCCAGCGGCTCGCATCGCTCGGGACACCCTGCGTGACGAGCGAGAGCGCATCGAGCAGCGCACGCAACGCGAGCGCACTCTCGCCGGCGGCGGCGCGCCCGTGCCGTCGGGCGCGGGCGAGCGCCGCTTCGATCTCCTCGCGGGACTTCTCATCGAGCAGCGCTTCGCCCTCCGAAGAGCGCCGCCGAGATCCGCGCCAGGCCGTCGAGTTCGTGCACGTCGCGCGGCAGCTCGGGAACGCGACAATAGAAGCAGGCGAGTCGATCCGCGCGCTCGCGGAGCGAGCGGGTCGACTCCTCGTCGCGCCGCACCAACCGAGCGTACTCCGACGCGGCCGCGATCGCAGCGCTCGCTGCCGCCCTCGCGTCGGCGGGTCGCTCGTCGAGCGCTTCGAGCGCGCGGGCGAGCGATTCCGTCGCCCGGTCGAGCATTCCCGGCTCGGGAATCTCCGCCGGAGGAGACCCGCGCTCGGGCCAGAGTCGGGCGCGGTTCAAGACGATCCCGGCGAGGGGAACCCCCGAGGCCTCGAGCCTTCCGAGCATCGACTCGGCGTGCGCCACCGACTCGGCCGCCGGACCGGCGGCGAGGACGAAACCGGTCTGCGGGCCCGTCAGCAGGGCTTCGACCTTCCGTGCGCGCTCGCGGAATCCCTCGGACATGCCCTCGAACGCCAGCAGGAATTCCGAGACGTCCTCGAGAAACGCCATTCCGGACACCTTCTCGATCACCTGGAGCACGCGCCGCGCACTTCTCTGGAAGATCCGGAAGCCGAAGCGACCCGCGGCGAACGCCGGATGGAGCAGCAGCTTCACGAGCGCGCTGTCGAGGAACTCGAGCAAGCGCTGCGGTGCCTCGAGGAAGTCGAGCGCGTGTTGCGAAGGTGGGGTATCGACGACGATCCGGTCGAACTCCCCCGACGACGCGATCTCGAAGACCTTCTCCATCGCCGAGTACTCGGCACTTCCGGCGAGCGCATCGGAAACGTGCTGGTAGATCCGGTTTCCAAGGATCCGCTCGCGGGCTTCTTCGCTCTCGGCGAAGCGCTCGACGAGATCGTCGAACGTTCGCTTCATGTCGAGCATGAGCGCCGAGAGCGCCGCGTGCTCGGGAACACCGAGACGTCCGAGGACGTCTCGATCGATCGCACGAGGCTCGTTGCCGAGAGCCCCGACTCCGAGAGCATCGGCCAGCCTCCTCGCCGGGTCGATCGTGAGCACGAGCACGCGATGGCCTTCGCGCGCCGCGCCGAGTGCGATCGCCGCAGCGAGCGTCGTCTTTCCGACGCCGCCGGCGCCGACACAGACGACGATTCGGCGCGCGCGGACGAGCGCGCCCGGATCCCGCACGTCCTTCATGCGGCGTTGGCCCTCGGCGCGCCGACGAGCGCGGGGACGAGACGCTCGAGGTCGAGCGGGCCGCGGATCCCCCTCGCGAGGTGAGGGAGCTCGACGATCGGCAGCTCCGTCATCCGTCCGATCTCGGCGGCCCAGTAGCGGTTGAGCTCGAAACGCGAGCGGAGATGCGCGGCGCACGAGGCGAGCGTCTTCGCGGAGGGAAGCCCCTCGAGGGCGGTCGCTTCGGGGAGCTTCGCGAGCAGGCGGTCGAGATCGTCGAGACCGGGAGGGAAGGGTGCCCCGGCGACGGCGTTCACGACGACGCGGTCGACCGCGATGCCGACGTCGCGCCGCACCCGCAGCGCGAGCTCCGCGGTCTCGCGCGCGGGAAGCTCCTCGGCGAGAGCCACCGGAAGCAGCAGCGTTCGCTCGCGATCCTCGATCATCGCCTCGACGAGGCCCGCGTGCTTGCGCAGCGGCCCGGCACGGACGGCGGCTCCGACCACGCGGGGAACGTCGAGGAAGGTGAGTCCGTGTCCCGTCGCGGGAGCATCGACGAGGATCAGATCGAAGCGTGGCGATCCGTCGGGGAGCTGCATCTGTTCGAGATGCCAGACCTTTCCGAGCGTGATCAGCTCGCGCCAGCCGGGCGATGCCTCCATGAGCTGGCGGAATGCGCGGTTTCGCAACACGAGATCGACGACCGGTCGAACGCCGAGCTGGAGCCCCAGGTACTCGCCGAGCGCCTCGAAGGGGTCGATGCGGAGGACGGTGAGGCCGGGGGCGAGCTCGCGGCCCGCGTATCCGACCGGCGCCGATCCGGGAGCGAGGAGCCTTGGTACGTGCTCGTCGCGTCCGACCTCTGCGACGAGTACGCGGCGCCCGCTCCGTGCTGCGGCGAGGCCGAGTGCCGCGGCAACGCTCGTCTTCCCCGTGCCCCCCTTGCCCGTCACGATCACCAGACGGCGGTCGAGTAGCGGCGTCGGCGCAGGGCTCACCCGGACTCCTCAAGCGGTCCGGCCCTTCCGCCGAAAACCGAGGGAAGGCCGGACGCTAGCACAGGGGAACGCACGTGATCGTCACCTGCGAGCGCTGCGACAGCCGCTTCCAGCTCGACGACTCGCGCGTCGCGTCGACGGGTGCGCGCGTGCGCTGCTCGAAGTGCAAGCACGCGTTCCTCGTGCTTCCCCCGGACTCGGGCGCCGAGGAGACCGTCCACGCGCTCGCGGCCGATGCGGTCCGGCGCGGGGCTCCGACACCGGCAGGCGTCACGGAGGATCTCGCGACGGCGACGTCGCGAAGTGAGCCCGAAGATCAGGAATGGCAATTTGCCGAGCAGGAGAAGCCCGAGGCCCGGCGCAAGCGTCGCGAACCCGTCGCCGACGCCTGGCAAGAGGTTCTCGAGCCCGAGAAGCCTCCGGAGGTCCTCGAGCTCGATTCGCTCGGAAGCCCCGAGAGCTGGAGCTTCGTCGCCGAGGATCTCGCGTCGGCACGGACCCCACGGGCGGCTTCGCCTGCGGTGGGAGCGTCGGGCGCCGTCGCGATCGGGCGCATTGCGCTGGTTCGCGTGGCTCGCGAGGCCGAAACGAGCGCTCCCGAGGCGCTCGCTCCTCCGTCCCCTGCGGACCGTCGCGTCGAGCGCATCGGGTGGATCGTGACGATCGCGCTGCTCGTTGCGATCGCGAGCGGAATCGATTGGACGGGGCGCGAATCGCCGCCGCTCGTGCGGAGCGTCGGGCTTCCCGGGGGCCTCGTCGTCGAGGAACTCTCGGCACGACGCCTCGAGAACCTCGCGGCGGGCCCCGTGCTCGTGGTCGGCGGCTTCGTCACGAATCCCCGAAACGTCGCGATCGAGAGCCACTCGAGGCTCCTCGTTCGAGTGGCCGGGAGCGCCGTGTCGTCCGAGGCGGGGGCGCCGAGGGATCACGAGGCGCTTCGCGAGCGCCCCCCGGAGGAGACGTCGGATTCCGCGGCACTGCTCTCGAGGCCGCTCGGGCCCGGTGAGCGGCGGGCCTTCGAGGCCGTGCTCGAGGCTCCCCCGCGTGGCGATGCGCTCCTCGAGGTCGAGCTCGAGACCGCTCGCGCCGAGGCGCCTACGGCTGACCCTTCCCCTCCGTCACCTCCTCCTTCTTCGGGGTGACGTCGATCTCGTCCTTCCCGGTCACGCCGGCCTTGAAGTTCTTGATCGCGCGGCCGAGGCCCGCGCCGACCTCCGGGAGCCGCCGGGCGCCGAAGATGACGACGACGAGGAGAACGATGATCAGGATCTCGGGCAGGCCCAATCCGAACATGCGGCAGAGGGTGGCGCTCCCGATGCCCGGGGTCAACCCGACCCGGGAGGGGACCCATTTCGATGCAGGTGGCCCCGGCCTCCCCTAAGGTGCGCGCCGTGCCGATCTTCAAGGCATACGACATCCGGGGGGTCGTCCCCGACGAACTCGGCCCGGACGAGGCGCATCGCATCGGGCGTGCCGTGGCGCGCTCGATCGGTGCCTCGCCGCTCCTGGTCGGGCGCGACGCTCGCCCGAGCTCTCCCGAGCTCACCGAGGCCCTCGTCCGCGGGATCGCGGACGAGGGAGTCGACGTCCTCGACGCCGGAATGGTCTCGACGCCGATGGTCTACTACGGCGTCGCCGCGACGGGCGCGGCCGGGGGCGTGAGCGTGACGGCGTCGCACAATCCGTCGCGCTACAACGGCTTCAAGCTCTGCCGCGAGCGCGCGATTCCGATCGGTGCGGCGAGCGGGCTTCGCGACGTCGAACGTCTTTTCGAGACGATCGGCCGCGAGAAGCCCGGAGCTTCTCGCGGCGAGCGGCGACGCGTCTCGCTCGAGAAGGGCTATGCGGATCACGTGCTCGCGCTCGCGACGCGGCCGTGTCCGCCGCTTCGCGTCGCGATCGACTGCGGAAACGGGATGGCCGCCGTGGGCCTCGAGCCGATCCTCGAGCGACTCCCGCTCCGGGTCGAGCGACTCTACTTCGAGCCGGACGGTCGCTTTCCGAACCACGAGGCGAACCCGCTCGAGGAGGAGAATCTCCGCGATCTGTGCGCGGCCGTCGTCCGGACCGGCGCCGATTTCGGCGTGGCCTTCGACGGCGACGGCGACCGGGCGGTCTTCGTCGACGAGACGGGACGACCGGTCTCGAGCGATCTCGTCACCGGGCTTCTCGCCGCTTCCGCCCTCCGGCGCGAGCCGGGGGGGCGTGTGCTCTTCGATCTCCGCTCGAGCCGCGCCACGCGCGAGGCGATCGAAGCGGCGGGAGGTGTCTCCGAAATGTGTCGAGTCGGCCACTCGTTCGTGAAGGCCACGATGCGGGAGACCGGCGCGATCTTCGGCGGGGAGCTTTCCGGGCACTTCTATTTCCGCTTTCCGGGGGATCTCGTCGCGGACGATGCCTGCGCCGCGTTCGTCGCGCTGCTCGACCGGCTCGCCGCAGAACCGCGTCCGCTTTCGGAGCTCGTGGCGCCCTTGCGTCGGTACCACGCGACGGGCGAGATCAACCGCCGCGTCGGCGACGTGGCTTCGCTCCTCGACGCCATCGAGGCCGACTACGCGGCGGGCGGATCGGTCTCGAGGATGGACGGGCTTCGGATCGAGTATCCCGACTGGTGGTTCAGCCTGCGGCCTTCGAACACCGAGCCTGCGCTCCGGCTCAACCTCGAGGCCACCACGCACGAGCGGATGGTGCGCGAGCGCGACCGGCTGCTCGCTCGGATCGAGGCCGCGGGATAGAACCGACCCGTCCTGGGTCGGTCTCCGGGTCGCGATCCGGGCGCCGGTCCTCGGCGACTGCGACGACCCCGCTAACCTTGCGGCGCGCTCGCGAGCTCGCGCTCGATGATCTCGACGAACTTCTCGACGGGCTGCGCCCCGGAGAGCATGATCCCGTTCACGAAGAAGGCGGGAGTACCCGAAACCCCCGCGGCGCGCGCTGCAGCGAGGTCGGCTTCGACCTGCTTCTGGAAGCGCCGCTCCGAGACGCACGCTTCGAACTTCGCCTTGTCGAGGCCGACGGCCTCCGCGTACGCGACCAGGTCGGCCTCCTCGAGGCCCTCGCCCGAGAAGAGCTTCTCGTGGAACTCCCAGAACTTCCCTTGCTCGCCCGCACAAAGCGACGCCTCTGCGGCGGGCCGTGCGCGCGGATGGATCTGATCGAGCGGGAAGTGGCGGTAGACGACGCGAACGCGATCCGGGTACTTCGCGAGGATTTCGTCGATCACGGGCTCGGCGCGCTTGCAGAAGGGGCACTGGTAGTCGCTGAACTCGACGATCGTCACCGGCGCGTTCTCGGCGCCTCGCGACGGTCCGTCCGCGGCCACCTCGATTCGCGGCGCCGCGAGCTCGACCGCGACCTTCGCCTTCTCCCGGAGGGACTGTACGAACTCCTGCCGCGCCTCTCCGGCCTCGCGCTCTTCGAGGAAGCGCCGGATCCTCGGCGCGATCTGTTCGAACGTCGCCGATCCCATTCGCGACTTGTTCTCCTCGTAGAACGATCGGACGTCCGCGTCCTGGATCTCTGCGAGATTCGTGAGCTGCTGAGCGAGAACCTGTTCGACGCCGACGCCTCGCTGTTTCGCCTCGGCCTCGAGCAGCCGCTCGTCGATCATCCGCTCGAGCGCGTCGGAGCGGATCTCGAAGACCTCCGCGCGCCCCTTGTCCGCGAACTCGCGCGCGAAGAGATCGTCGCGGATCCAGGCGTCGAGGTCTCCCGCCGTGATCGGGGCTCCTGCGACGCGGGCGACGACCGTTGCCGAATCCTGCGACGTCGTGGGCGTCGCCGCGGGGGCCGCGGTCTCCTGCGGCGCGTTGCAAGCGAGACACACGATCGCGACGAGCGGAAGCGAGGCGACCTTTGCGAGGCGGCTCATGGCATCTCCTTGGCGGGGCGCGGCGCACGCTAGCACAAGGCCCCGGGCGGCCCTCAAAGGCCGAGCGGTTCGCGCAAGAAGCCCCACATCGCCTTGAGCGCGGCCCCGCGCAGTCCCGCGTGGTCGGAATCGAACCAGACGATCTGCTTCGGATCGCCGGCGGCCTCGAAGAGCGCTTCGGTCGCCTTGCGCGGGATCACCTGGTCCCGCGTCGCGTTCACGAACAGCAGCGGCCGTGGCGAGAAGCGTGCGATGTGCGCGGCGGGATCCACCTCGGTCGGCCCGATCCCGCCTCCGGCGAGCGCGAGGGCAGCCGCTCGGGGGCGCGGGTCGTCGGCGCAGAAGAGCGCGCCGAGGATCGCACCCATGCTGAAGCCCGCATAGACGAGGCGGCTCGAATCGAGTTCCGGATGGTCCGCGAGGGCGTCGAGCGTCCGGCCGAGGTCGGCGACGGCCTGGCGGACGAGGCCGAGCCGGAAGTCGTCGCCGGCGGATCCGGGCGCCGTCGCGACGAGCCCGCGCAGGAGGTCGATTCCGAGCTTCGCGCTCGCGCGCTCCCCGTGGAGCGGAAAGTCGATCGACGCGACCGCCGCACCGGCACGGACCCAGGGGACCGCCGCCGCATCGAGGTAGTCGGCGTCCTTGGCGCCGCCGGCCCCGTGCTGCAGGAGCACGAGGGGATGGCGCACGCCGCGGTCGCTCGGAAGCAGGAGCCGGCCGGGGACGCGGTCGCCGCGACTCGTCAACTCGAAGCGCTGCTGGCGGAGATCGGCCAGCCGCGGAGGCGAGGGCATGTCGCGAATCCAGAGATCGAGGGGCTCGGCGCTTCGCGTTGCGTGCGAGGACATGGGCCCGAGTCTAGCGGCACCCGCGTGCCTGCGAGGCTCCGCTCACGAGATCGACCCGGACCGTCTTGGCTCGGCGCGCTAGCGCGCCAGCAGCGCTTTGCGCGCGCGGTAGAGGTTCGACTTCACGGCGTCCTCGCTCTTGCGGAGCGACCGTGCGATTTCTTGGATGGGGTGATTCTCGAGATGGTGTAACTGGAACAGCGTCCGCTGCTCGTCGGAGAGTTCGCGCCGATACACGTGATCGAGGCGACTCACGCATTCCGCCGCCTCGTAGGCCTGGAGCGGATCGGGCTCGCGGCGGATCGACGTCATCAGGAGGTCGACGGACTCGGGCTCGTCGTCACCGAGCGGTACCGTCGTATGGCGCTTCTTCTTGAAGCGGGCCGCGATGGTCCTGCGCGTCAGTCCGAAGACCCAGGCGCCGAAGGGGGCCTCGCCGCGGTAGGACTCGATCGAGCTGAAGACGTTGATGAAGACCTCCTGGACGGTCTCCTCGGTGTCGGCGCGGTTTCGCAACCGGCGGTCGACGTACTGGAAGATGCGGGGCAGGTAACGCTCGTAGAGGGTTTCGAACGCCTCACGATCGCCCTGCTTCAAGAGCTCGACGAGCACTTCGTCCGTCGTGGTTCCGACGGCCAGATCCGGAGCAGCCATGCAGATTCCCCCGTGCGGGTCCCAGGTTCCCTTGCCGGGTGCCGGCCGAGAAAGCGCAGGCACCCGTCTTGGAGGTGCCCGGCTCCGAAGGGGAGGTGTCAAAATTTGTAACCGGGAGACGAAAAATTCTCGGGGTTTCCCCGGGGGTCAGCCGAGATCCGCACGCTCTTCGTCGGTGAGGCTCAGGTCCGCATCGCAAAGCCCGCTGCGGAACGACGAAGTGGGCACCGCAGGCTCGCCGCGTGCCGTCTCGGTGTAGACGGGCTCGAGGAGGATCTCGACCTCGCCCCCGTTACGTACGCAACGGTAGGTGGCGATTGCGGCCACGGGATCGCCGAGCGCTCGCGCAGCCGCGATCGCTGCGGCGCCGAAGCGGGGGGCGAGGAGCGCGACTCGAACGGGCGCCTCGGGGCCGAGGCCGAGGCCCGGGGCGAGCTGCTTCCAGTCGCGAAGGCGCGCCGCCACCCAGGCCCGTTGTGCGAGCGCGCGGGCGACCAGCGCCAGATCCTCCGTGTCGTCGGCGACGAGGACGAGGACGACGCCCCCTTGAGGGTCGAGCCCCACCCAATCGATCGACGAATCCGCCCCGAGCACGTCCTCTGCGATCGTTCGCAGCACGAGTCCGAGGTCCACGAGGCGCGAGCGGATCGCGCGCCGGAGTTCGGCCCGGCGCGGCGGTTCGACGAGGCGCAGCTCAGCCAAGTTCTCCCCTCGAGATGTCTTCGGCGATCCATCTTGCGACGTCGCGCAAGGCTTTCGCAGCCGGCGAGTGTGGATGCGTGAGCCCGATCGGGCGACGGCTCACGATGGAGCGGTAGACGTGGAGGTCGTCGACCAGGAGTCCGTAGCTCCGCAGCGTCCTGCCGAGATGGCGTTCTGCAGTGCGAGCGAGTCGCGAGAAGACCTCGCTCGCCTCGCTCACGGAGCGCGCGCCGTGGACGATCACCCCGATCGTCCTGCCGCCCGCGGCGATGCAGCGCTTCGCCATCGCGTAGCATTCACGCACGTCGCGTGGATCCGGAGACGTGAGCAGCAGCACGTGCTCGAGAAAGGGAAGGGCGCCGGCTCCCTTCTCGATCCAGGCCGGCGGCACGCGTACCCAGATGAGGCCCGAAGCGCCGTCGTCGGAGCGGGTCGTCGCGACGTCGAGCGTCGCCGTCGCGAGTTCCTCGGCGTCCTCGGCGAAGGTGAGCACCAGCTCCGTGCCGAGCGGGCCGGCCCCCGGGTCGGGCCAGAGCGAGGCAGAATCCTCGAGCGCCGGCGCGACGATCGAGCCGGCATGCCCGAGACGCGAGACCTCGACCGCGAGATTCCAGACGAGCGCTGCGCGTACCACGTCGCCGTCGCCGAGGGGCAACGCGAGCGTCGGGACGGCGGGGGCCGCCGCACGGCGCGCGAAGGCGTCGCCCTCCGCGGAGGGAACCTCCGGGATGAAGTAGTGAAGGACGTCGGCGAGGCTTCGGGCCATCGGCTCTAGCGCACCACGAGCACGGAATTGCGAACTCCCGTCGGACCGGGAGCGACGTTCGGATTTCCGGGATCCTCGCGCCACTCGCCGTCGACGACGTAGCGGTACTGATAGCGTCCCGGTCGGAGCGCGAGGATCTTCGTGAAGACGCCTTCGCCGGTTCGCGGATCGTCGCCCGACCGCACGCCCTTGTCGGGAACCCAGCCGTTGAAATCTCCCGCGATACGGACGTCGCGCGCGCCGGGGGCGTGGAGCCGCACCTGCACCTCGCGGGGGGTGTCGTCCGCGCGCGGACTTGCGGCCTCCGAAGGTCCGGATGCCGCGAGTTCGACGGCGAGTGCGCCGTAATCGGCGGCAGCGTTCGACGCCGGCGCGAAACGGATCGCGGGAAGTCCCCGCCGTGCGGACTCGCGCAGTTTGACCGTCGAGCGGATCACGGTGTCGAAGCAGAGGTCACCGAAGAGCGACCGGATCTCGGCCAGCGTCTCTCGTGCGTAGCGCGTTCGTCCGTCGTAGAGCGTCGGCAGGATGCGAACGCCGACGGCATGGCCGATCCGCTCTGCCAGGAGCCCGATCGTTTCGAGCAGCTTCTGTACGCCATGGATTGCGTAGAAGCTCGTTTCGAGGGGAACGATCAGCTCTCCGGCGGCGCGCAAGGCGTTGAAGGTGAGCAGTCCCACGTTCGGCGGACAGTCGACGAGTGCGAAGTCGTAGGGTCGGCCGAGGCTCTCGAGCGCGGCCCGAAGGCGCTCCGTTCGCAGCTCGGCCTTCTCGGCCGCGAGTCGCTGCTCGAGCGCCGAGAGCACGATCCCCGACGGCGCGAGGTCGACGCCGCATTCGGTCGAGACGAGGACGCGATCGAGCGTGACGGCCCCCGCCGGCTCCGCGAGCACGTCGTAGAGACTCTCTTCGGCCGACTCCGGATCGCAGCCGAGGCCGAGCGTGGCGTGCGCCTGCGGATCGAGATCGATCACGAGCACGCGCGCTCCGTCGGCGGCGAGGCAGCCCGCCAGATTGACGACGGTGGTGGTCTTGCCGCAGCCGCCCTTCTGGTTCACGACGGCGATCGTCCTCATCGAGTTCTCCCTTCGGCAGATCTCGAGGGTCTGCGGCTCAGGCGCTGCGGGCCACCTCTCGCGGCGATGCGCGGCGCACGGCGAGCACGTTCCGGCGGCTCTTCCGATCGATCTCGCGCTGGAAACGGGATACCTCGAAGATCCACTCCTGCCCGGTCACTGCCTCGAAGGCAGCCCGTTCCTGGAGTACCAGCACCACGTCTCCCGTGGCGACGAGCACGAGCTCCGCGAGCGGCCGGCGCACCGTCGGGAGCTTTCGCTGCAGCGCATGGATGCTGCTGCGGATCCTCTGCACCGAGACGCCGGCGTCGATCAGCCGCTTCGCGGTCTTGAGCGCCACCAGATCCTCGAACGTGTAGCGGTGATGTCCCCCCCGCGTCCGTACACTCGGCCGAACGAGGTCGGTGTCCGCCCAGTACTGGAGCTGGCGGCGCGAGAGACCGAGGAGCTGCTGCACCTCGCTCGAGCGGAAGAGCCGAGACTCGGTCGGCTCACGGGACTTTCCCGGCATGGACCCCCCAACGGCCGCCTCCAAGCTAGGGCCGTGCCCTCGGGCATGTCAACAAAAAAGCTGTGGATTTGTGTCGTCCGGCAGCGGCGCCGCACGACCTCCCGGCCGCTACTCTCGCCGTCATGAAGCCCGATCCGCCCGTGGCTGCCGAGCCTGCGCCGGAGGGAGGCCGGATCCAGGTCGAAGATGCGGCCGGCCCCCGGCCCTTCATGCGCGGGATCCTGATCCACTCGCTCATGTCGCGAGGCATCCCGTTCGAGGCGGCGTTCGCTGCGGCGAACGAGATCCGGCGCCGTTTCCGGGGGCGCGTCTCGGTCACCCGGGCCGAGATCGCGGCCGAGGCGAAGTCGCTGATCGGCCCCGCCGCCTTCGGCGAGGAGCATGCGCGTCCCGCCTCGGGCTTGATTGCCGTGGCCGGACACGGTCGCGAAGCGCCGTTTTCGAAGGGGATCCTCTCGCAGTCGCTGCTCGCGGCGGCGATCGAGCCGGACGTGGCCTTCGAAGTGGCCCGCGAGATCGAGGTCGCGTTGCTGCGCGACGACGTCCACCGCATCGACCGCCTCGAGCTGCGAGGGCTCGCATACGAGGCGCTCCGTACCCGGCTCGGCGCCACGATCGCCGAGCGGTACCTCGTCTGGAGGAGCTTCCAGGACCGCGAACGCCCGCTCATCCTGCTCCTCGGGGGCACCGCCGGCGCGGGAAAGACGTCGCTCGCCCTCGAGGTGGCGAGGCGTCTCGGCATCCGCCGCGTCGTCTCGACCGACGCGATCCGGCAGGTGATGCGGATCATGCTCTCGCGAGAGCTCGTTCCGGCGATCCACGCCTCGTCCTACGAAGCCTGGAAGGCGATCGCGCAGGGGGCCGACGACGCCGACGCGGTCGTCGAGGGCTTCCGGGACCAGGCGCAGATCGTTTCGGTCGGAGTCCGCGGCATGGTCGAACGTGCGATCGCCGAGAACGCGAGTCTGATCGTCGACGGCGTCTCCGTCGTCCCCGGGTTGATCGACCTCGACGCCTGGCGCGATCGGGCCGAGATCGTCTTCCTCGTCGTCGCGAGCCTCGATCCCGAGGTCTTCCGGACCCGCTTCGCGTCCCGCGCTCGCGACGAGTCACGTCGCGCCCCGCATCACTATCTCGAGCATCTCGATGCGATCCTGCGGATCCAGGACCATCTCCTCGAGCTCGCCGACCGCTTCCACGTCCCGATCGTCGACAACCAGCAGTTCGACCGCTCGGTGCTCTCGATCCTGCGGCACGTGATCGAGACGCTGCGGGAGAAGGGCATTCCTGCGGCGAAGGCCCCGACTTGAGAAGCTCTCCTCCGTCCATCGCGGCCCTCGGCCCGCTTCGCGCCTGCGGCTGGCGCCCGCGATCGGTTCACGAAGAGCTCGGGCAGAATCTGCTCGCGCGTCTGCGGAGCGGGGGACCGCCCTTTCCCGGCATCGTCGGCTACGACGAGACGGTGCTCCCCGCGCTCGAGAACGCGCTCCTCTGCGGCCACGACGTGATCTTCCTCGGCGAACGCGGTCAGGCGAAGTCGCGGCTCATCCGCGCGCTCGTCGGCCTGCTCGGCGAATGGATTCCCGAGGTTGCGGGAAGCGAGGTGCACGACGATCCGGCAGCCCCGATCTCGGCCGCCGCCCGTGCGCTCGTCGGGGAGCGGGGCGACGAGACGCCGATCGCCTGGGTGCACCGCGACGATCGCTACGCGGAAAAGCTCGCCACCCCCGACGTTTCCGTCGCGGACCTGATCGGAGACCTCGATCCCGTGAAGGTCGCGGCGCGGCTCGCCTCGGCGGTCGAGTTCGTTCTCGAAGGGCTTCACCTCTCGAACCGCCTCAACAAGACCACGCACGAAGCGGCCTCGGTCTACGGGCGATCTTGAAGCGATTCGTCTACAGCCGCTGGGACGGAACGCAGGCGGAGCTGCGGATCGACTCCGAGCGCGTGCTCGATTCGCTTTCCGATCTCCTCCTGGAGGGGCTCCGCCTCGAAAGCGCCCTCGAATGGCTCGAGCGGGAGGGCTTCGAGCTCGCCGGTTCGCAGTTCCGGGTGATGGGGGCCGACGAGCTCGTCCGCGAGATCGAGGCGCGCATCCGTTCGCTCGAAGCGAGCGTTCGGCTCGATCGGGCGCTTTGCGACCTCGAGGCGAGACTCGACGCGCTTCTCGATCGGGAGGCCGCTCGGCTCCGCTCGCGTCATGGGCTCGATTCCTCGCGGCTCGGCGACTTTCTCCGCCGCCGCCGCGAAGGCGGCGATGCGCTCTCCGAGCGGATCGAACGCTTCGGGGACTGGGAGTTCGACGACGAGGATGCGGCCGAGGAGCTCCGCGACCTCGAAGCCGAGCTCGATCGGCTCCGCGAGCTCGAGGAGTTCCTGCGGCGACGCGGAGTGCGCTTCCGCGGGCCGGAGAGCGCCGACTACGAGGCGGCGCAGCGCATCCGGACCGAGATCGAATCGCTCGAAGTGATGGCCCGGGCGATCGCCGAGGGGCGATTCGGAGCCGTCTCGAAGCAAGACGCCGCCCGCCAGCTCTCGGAGCGCGGCGCGCGCTCGATCCTGCTGCTCCGCGATCTGCGCGCGAGCCTCGAGCGCGACGGCTGGCTCCGCTCGCGGCAGGGCGCTCCCGAGCTCACGCCTCAGGCGATCCGTCGCCTCGGCGCGAGCGCCCTCGCGAACGTCTACTCGTCGCTCCGCAAAGGCCGCCCAGGCCGGCACGAGACGATCGAACGCGGGGTCTCGCTACCCCGACCCGACGAGACCCGCCGCTTCGCTTTCGGCGACGAGCTTCGTCTCGACGTCCCCCGGACCCTCCAGAACGCGATCCTGCGCGCAGCGTGCTCGTCGCACGTCGCGAAGCTTCCGATTCCGATCCCGCTCGACGTCGCGGACTTCGAGGTGGCCGAAGCCGACCACTCGACCGAGACCACGACCGTCCTGCTCCTCGACATGAGCTGGTCGATGTCCTGGGTGGGACGCTTCCCGGCGGCGAAGCGCGTTGCGCTCGCGCTCGGTCACCTGATCCGCTCGCGCTTTCCGCGCGATCACTTTTCGATCGTCGGTTTCTCGACGCGTGCCCGCCACCTCCGGGCGCGCGACCTTCCCGACGCGAGCTGGGACATGGGAGACCCTTTCACGAACTTGCAGGAGGCGCTCGCTCTGGCGCGTTCGCTCATCTCGAAGCATCGCAGCCCGAGCCCGCAGATCCTGATCATCACGGACGGCCAGCCGACCGCATACCTCGTCGATCGCGAGCTCCACGTCGAGTGGCCGCTCGGCTCCGACGGAATCTCTCCGCATGCCGCGGAGGCGACGCTTCGCGAGGTGCGCCGTGTGACACGCGACGGCATCACGATCAACACGTTCATGCTCGATGCCGCACCCGATCTCGTCGACTTCGTCGATCGGATGACCCGCTCGAGCCGAGGCCGTGCGTTCTTCACGTCGCCGCGGGAGCTCGGCTCGTTCCTGCTCGTCGACTCCCTCGCACGGCGGCGCAAGCGGGCGCGGGCATGAGCGGGCTCGGTGGCGCAGGGGGGATCGCGCGACGCGCGGCGGCGAACGCCTGGCGAGCGGTGTCGATTCCGCTGCGGCGCGGCGGCCTCGTGCGGGGGCGGAGCGCGTGGCTACGGCTGCGCCTCGGTCCGGCGCAAGGCGAGCTGCGCTCCCCTGCTTCTCTTCGCGCGGGAGCGGGAGCGCTCGCTCTCGTCGAGATTCTCGAGGCCCTCGAGGCCGCAGAGCGAGATCCGCTGGTGGCCGGCGTTCTCGTCGAGCTCGAGACGGGCTTCGGCGGCTGGAGCCGGCGACAGGCGCTCCGACGCGCGCTCGAGTCGTTGCGTCGCGCAGGCAAGCCCGTCGTCGTCTTCGCCGAGACGCTCGAGACGGGGGACGCCTTCGTCGCGAGCGCAGCGACCGCGATCTGGATCGCCCCGGCAGGATCCGTCCATCTGACGGGGCTTCGCGCCGAGGCGCTCTTCTTGCGCGGGCTCCTCGACCGGCTCGACGTCGAGGTCGACGTGGTCCGCGTCGGAAGCCACAAGTCGGCGGCCGAGACGTTCACGCGCGATGCGATGTCGCAGGCGCACCGCGAGCAGGTGGACGCCGTTCTCGACGATCTGTTCGAGGGGCTCGTCGCCGCGATCGCACGAGGCAGACGCCTCCCGGAGGAGCGGGTCCGCGAGCTCGTCGATCGGGGACTCTTCGCCGCTCGCGATGCGATCGGAGTCGGGCTCGTCGACGCGACCGCGTGGCCGGACGAGCTCGACGAGCGGATCGGCGCGCTCGCGTCGGCGGACGAGGAGCGAGCGATCGGGCTCGCGTCCTACCACCGGCTCCGCGTCGCCGACCCGGGCTGGCTGCCGCTGCTCCGGGACGATCCGCGGGTCGCGTACGTGGTGGCGAGTGGGCCGATCCGCCGCGGGCGTGGACTTCGTGGGATTGCGACCGAGGCGCTGCGATCGCTGCTTCGTCGCGTCCGCGACGATGACCGCATCGACGCCGTCGTGTTGCGGCTCGATTCGCCGGGAGGCGACGGGCTCGCGTCGGACTTGCTCTGGCGGGAACTCCTGCTCGTGGCCCGGCGCAAGCCGCTCGTGGTGTCGATGGGCGACGTCGCCGCCTCGGGAGGTTATTACCTCGCGGTGGCGGCGGACTCGCTCGTCGCGGAGGCGGGAACGCTCACGGGGTCGATCGGCGTCGTCGGCGGCAAACTGAATCTCGAGCGCCTCTACGCGCGTCTCGGCGTTCATCGAGAAGCGGTCGAGCGCGGCGAGCGGGCGGGACTCTTCTCCGAGACGCGCGGCTTCACGCCGGCCGAGCGCGGAGCGATCCGCTCGGAGATGGAAGCACTCTACGAAACCTTCTTGCGCCGGGTGGCCGACGGCCGGAAGCTCGCGCCCGAAGCGGTCGAGCGGGTCGCCGAGGGGCGCGTCTGGAGTGGCTTGCGGGCCCTCGGGCTCGGCCTCGTCGACGGACTCGGAGGCCCCCTCGAGGCGATCCGCGAAGCAAGGCGGCGCGCCGGTCTCGCCGATTCCGACCGCGTGCGGATCGAGATCCTGCCCCGAATCCCGCGCCTCGCGGGGCTGCGTGCACTCGTCGGTCTGGCGTTCGGAGGTCGGGAGGACTGATGTCGCGGACGCTCAAGCGAGATATCCCCGGCGAGGATTGGCGGGTTACTGCCGAGGACGTCGCGGCAAAGGGATGGCCGGCGCTCTTCGGAGACGCGGTCGATCCCGGCGTCGCTCTGGTGATCGAGATCGGCTTCGGAAGAGGCGAGTTCCTTCTCGACCTCGCGTCGGCCGAGCCGCGGGTTCCCCACGTGGGCGTCGAGTACTCGACGAAGCGCGTGCTCAAGATGGCGCGACGCCTCGCACGGCTCGGCCTTCGAAACGTCCGGCTCGTCGACGCGATGGCGGAGACGCTCGTCCGCGACGTGGTCGTGCCGGGATCGGTTCGCGACTTCTGGATCAACTTTCCCGACCCCTGGCCGAAGAAGCGTCACCACCGCCGACGTCTGCTGCAGGCCGGCTTCGTCCGCGTGCTGGCGGAGCGACTCGTGGTCGAGGGGCGCCTCCACGTGGCGACCGACCACGAGGGCTACGCCGAGGCGATCGACGCCGTGCTCTCGGCCGAGCCTTCGCTCGAGAACGTGCTCGCGCCGGCGCCCTTCGTTCGCGACGTGCCCGGACGCCGGCCGACGGCGTACGAGCTCGAGTGGAGGGCCGAGGGTCGTCCGATGCACTTCTTCGAGTACCGGCGGCGCCGGTTCACCGGCTAGCGACGGCTACCCTCGACCCATGCGCGACCCGCACTTGCATCTGAAGGACATGGATCCCGACGCGCTTCGCGGCTGGCTCGTCGCCGAAGGAGATCGTGCCTACCGCGCCGAGCAGCTTCTCGGCTGGCTCTACGCCCGAGGTGTCGACGATCCCGTCGAGATGACGGACCTGCCGCAGGAGCTCCGCGATCGCTTGCGGAGCAGCGCCGTGCGCACCCGATCGCTCGAGACGCTCTCGGTGCAGCGATCGGTCGACGGAACCCGCAAGGCCGCGCTTCGCGCGGCCGACGGCGCCATCGTCGAGGCGGTGCTGATTCCCGACGAGGACCGCACGACGCTCTGCCTCTCGACCCAGGTCGGTTGCCCGCTCGCGTGTTCGTTCTGTGCGACCGGCGAGATGGGCTTCACGCGAAACCTGCGTACTGCCGAGATCATCGACCAGGTCTGCCGCATGCGAGAAGCGCTCGATCCCGAGGAGCGCATCACCAACGTCGTCTTCATGGGGATGGGAGAGCCGCTCCTCAATCTTCCGGCCGTTCTGCGGGCGATCCGGATCCTCGTCCATCCGCGCGCATTCGCGCTCGCACCCCGGCGCATCACCGTCTCGACGGCCGGCCTCGTTCCGAAGATCGCCGCGCTCGTCGAAGCGGCTCCCGTGAACCTCGCCGTCTCGCTCCACGCCACGACCGATGCGCTCCGCGACGAGCTCGTTCCCTTGAATCGCCGCTTCCCGCTCGCGACGCTCTTTTCCGAGCTCGGGCGGCTTCCGGGGCTTTCCGCGCGCAGGCCGATCTTCTTCGAATACACGCTGCTCGCCGGCGTGAACGACTCGGTGGGCGATGCCGAGCGACTGCTCACGCTCGTCCGTGGGCTTCCTTCGAAGGTGAACGTGATCCCGGTGAACCCCCACCCCGGCTCCCCGTACCGGACTCCGCCGGACGCAGCGGTCGATCGCTTCCTCGGGGTGCTTTCGCGCGGGGGCGCCACGGTCACGTTGCGCCGGAGCCGGGGTTCGGACATCGATGCCGCGTGTGGGCAGCTCGCGGCCCGGGACTTCGTCGTCCGGCCGGACCGGCCGATGGGCTAGGCATGCTCTACGCGGTAGGAGACGTCCACGGCGAGATCGAGAAGCTCGAGGCGTTGCTCGCCCGTCTTCCGCTTCGCGCGGGAGACCGCTTCGTCTTCTGTGGCGACTACGTCGATCGGGGGCCCGATTCGCACGGCGTGGTCGAGCGGCTGATCGAACTCTCGAAAGTGCATCCTTGCGTGTTCTTGATGGGAAACCACGAGTCGATGTTCCTCGACTTCCTGGGCTGGAAGGGGAGGGCGTACTTCGCGGGCGACGCCTTCCTCGCGAACGGGGGAGCCCGCACCCTCGCGAGCTACGGCTACTTCGATGCGGAAGCGCCGAGCCCCGCGTCGTTCCGGCTTCCGCCCGCTCACGAGGCGTTCTACCGGAGTCTCCGGCTCTGGCATCTCGAAGGCGACTACGTCTTCGTCCACGCCGGGCTCGGGCCGGCGCAACTCGCGACGGGAGACGTGGATTTCGCACTCCGGCGCGCGCGGCCGGAGGATCTCTTGTGGCGGCGCGATACGCACGAGATGCCGCACGCGCTCGGCCGCACGATCGTCCACGGCCACACGCCGGCCGCAGACCTCGGTGTCCGCGAGAACCTTCCGTTCTCGATCGGAATCGATACCGGAGCCGCGTTCGGCGGGCCGCTCACCGCGATCCGGCTTCCCGACGAGACGATCTTCCAGAGCGACGGCCAAGAGACCGACCCGAGACGGGCCGGGTCGATCTCCTAGACCCTGCGCTACGACGTCCGCTTCTCGAGCTTCGGGATGGTGACGCGCACGCCGGGGCGGAGGGCATCGAGGTCGAGCTTCGGGTTGTAGTGTCGCAGCAGCCACGCCGGCACCTTCCCGCCTTGCGTGAGCTTGTAGAGCGTGTCGCCCTTCTTGATCACGCGCTGCTGGGTCCCCGCCACCTCGAAGCGCTCGAAGAACTCCTCGCGAACGGCCTCGTGATGCGCGAGGCGCTTGGCCTCGAAACGCGCCTTCGAGACCTTCGCGAAGTCGAGCCGGAGCTTCTGCCCGGCTCGGGGCTCCCGATTCGACGGGAGCTTGTTGAGCTTGCGGAGCCGCTGGACCTCCACGCCGAGCCAGCCCGCGACCTTCGCGAGGGTCTCGTCGGGCTGGATCGCGATCGTATTGTTCGTCCCGACCCGATAACGCGAGCGGTCGATGGGGACGCCGGTTGCCGCCGGGGGCTCGGCCG
>CAJPFO010000218.1 GCA_905339255.1 Myxococcaceae bacterium | reverse complement strand
GCGAAGACCACGCCGGCCACGTAGTCGCTCCACGCGCCCGTGCGCTTCGGCGAATCGGCGTCGAGATCGGCTTCGGCCGCGAGCTCGCGGGAGAAGACGCGGAGCCTTCGGTCGGATCGCGGCGCTCCGAGCGCGAGCGTGTCGCGATCGATGGCGAGCGGCAGGACGAGCCCCCCGTTGTAATCGGTGTGCTCGCCGATCAGGTTCACCCGGCCGGGCGCGCGCGCAGCGAGCGTCGGCGGGCGAGCGAAGCGTGCAGCGAACTCGTCCGAGAGTCGCTCGAGATCGTGCGCCACCGCGCCCCCCTCGCCTGCTCCCCGCAGGCGGCGAAGGCTACCACGGCGTTGATCGGGGCCGTCGACCGCCTTAGGTTTCGCGCGCCTCGGGCCCCGTCCCGAACTGGAGGGCTCGCAGTTGAATATCCCCCGACCCGCCCGCGTCGCAGTCTCGGCCATGCGCCTCGCGGCAACGGGTTTTCTGCTCTCGATCTGCGCCTCGGCCCCCGCGGCCCGGGGCGCCGATCCCTTTCTTCGCCACACGGCCACGGTCGAGGTCGCGAAGAAGGTCGGCCCGGCGGTCGTGAACATCACCACCGAGCGGGTGGTCCAGCAAAGCCCGTTCCGCCCCTTTTTCGGCGGCCCCGAGCCCGACCGCTTCTTCTCGGACCTTTTCGAGCGGGGGCTCTCGCGAACCGTCCAGAGCCTCGGCTCGGGTGTGATCATCGACGCCGACCGGCACGTCCTCACCAACGAACACGTGATCAGCCGGGCCACGCGGATCCTCGTCCAGCTTTCCGATGCTCGGCAGTTCGAGGCGACGCTCGTCGGCGCGGACCCGAACAACGACCTCGCGGTGCTCCAGATCCAGACCCGCGAGTCGCTGCCGTGGATTGCACCGGGAACTTCTTCGGACCTGCTGGTCGGCGAGCCCGTGATCGCGATCGGCAACCCCTTCGGGCTCTCGCATACCGTGACGACGGGCGTGGTCTCGGCGATCGATCGCTCGCTCAAGACCGAGAACCGCGTCTTCCACGGCTTCCTGCAGACCGACGCCTCGATCAACCCCGGCAACTCGGGGGGGCCGCTGCTCAACGCCGAGGGCAACCTGATCGCGATCAACACCGCGATCTACGGCGGCGCGCAGGGCATCGGCTTCGCAGTCCCGATCGACGTCGCGAAGCGCATCGTCGACGATCTGATCGCCCACGGCGAGGTGGCGCCGATCTGGCTCGGAATCGACGTCCAGGATCTCGACGCCCGGCTCCAGGAACTGTTCAAGGTGCCGGACGGCACGGCCGGCGCGCTCGTCTCGAACGTTCGAGGCGGTGGGCCGTCCGAGCGTTCGGGGATCCGCCGCGGGGATCTCGTGACGCACGTCGAGAGGCGGGCCGTCCGGACCGCTCGCGAGTACTACGAGCATCTCGAAAACGTCACGGTCGGCGACGAGATCGACCTCGATCTCTTCCGCGACGGCGCGAAGCGAAGTGTCCGCGTTCGCGCGGCCGCGCTTCCCGAGAACCTCTTGACCGAGCTCACCGAGCAGCTCCTCGGTCTCACCCTCGCGCCGCGCGCGCCCGGCGCCTACGGCGTCACGGCCGTGCGACGCGGAAGCGGTGCGGCGCAGATCGGGCTCCAGCCCGGCGATCTCGTACTCGGCATCAACGGCAGGCCGCTCCCCGACGCGGCTGCGCTCCGCAATGCCGTTCTCGATCTCCGTGGCCGCCAGCAAGCGTTGCTGGTGGTTCAACGAGGACCCGGCAGATACCATATTACCGTCCCGCTCGGCTGAGGGACGCATTCGAGAGGCATACGATGAACGGTCGTCGGCTCGCCATGATCCTCCTGCTCGGCGCCGCCGGGTGGCTCGTGTTCGATTGGTCCGGCGCGAAGACCGCGGTCGACCTGCGCGAGAACCTGGCCGGTGCGGCCGAGCTCCCGGCGCCCGTCGCGAGAGTCGCGGGAGCGAGCGCCGAGCCTTTCTGGCGCGAGGAATCGAACGCTCCGCCGCCGGTCTCGGCACTGCCCGGAAGCACCGGGATCGCGGATCTCGCCGAGAAGGCTTCGCCCTCGGTGGTGAACATCCAGACTTCGAGGAAGGTGACGAGCGGCCTTCCCGGCGGACCGGGCGGCCCCGGTGGACCGGGCGGGCCCGGCGGCCCCGGCGGCCCCGGCTTCGAGTTCTTCGGCGGCCCGCTCGGCGAGCTCTTCCGCCAGCGCGAGTTCAAGGTGCCGAGTCTCGGCACGGGCTTCGTGATCTCGTCCGATGGCTTCATCGTCACCAACAACCACGTGGTCGAGGACGTCGACTCGATCAAGGTGGGCTTCCTCGACGGCACCGAGCTCGAGGCCGAGGTCGTCGGCCGCGATCCGAAGACCGACCTCGCCCTGATCCGCGTGAAGACGCAGAAGGAGCTTCCGGCGCTCGCGCTCGGCGACTCCGACCGCGTGCGCCCCGGCGAGTGGGTGGTGGCGATCGGCAACCCCTACGGCCTCGCGCATACGGTGACCGCAGGGATCGTCTCGGCGACGGGGCGGAATCTCCGAAGCGGCCCCTACGACGACTTCATCCAGACCGATGCGGCGATCAACCCGGGCAACTCCGGCGGCCCGCTGCTCAACATGTCGGGCGAGGTGGTCGGGATCAACACCATGATCAACCCGCAGGCCAACACCATCGGCTTCTCGGTGCCCGTGAACCTCGCGAAGGAGATCCTCCCGCATCTGCGCGCGAGCGGACGCGTGACCCGCGGCTGGCTCGGCGTGCAGATCCAGGAGATCTCGCCCGAGCTCGCCGAGCGGCTCGGCCTCGCGGAGAAAAGCGGAGCGCTCGTCTCGAGCGTCGATCCGAAGGGGCCGGCTGCGGCCGCGGGGCTCAAGCGCGGCGACGTGATCAAGAAGTTCAACGGCCGCCCCGTGGACACGATGCCCGAGCTCCCGCGCCTCGTCGCGAACGTCCCGCCCGGACAATCCGCCGAGGTCGTCGTCTCCCGTGATGGGCGCGAGGAGAAGTTCTCCGTGCAGATCGGCACGCTTTCCGACGGCCAGGAACAGGCGAAGGCGGACACCGGCCAAGGGCCTGCCGTCTTCGGGCTGCACGCCCAGAACCTGACGCCGGAGATCGCCGAGCAGCTCGGCCTCGAGAGCGCCGAAGGCGTCGTCGTGACGGAGGTCGAACCCGGAAGCGCGGCCGACGAGGCGGGGATCCGACGCGGCGACGTGGTGCTCGAGATCGATCGCAAGCCGGTCGGCGAAGCGCAGGATTTCCGCCAGAAGCTCGATTCCGCCGAGAAGGGAGCCCTGCTCCTGGTGCGACGCGGCGACGCAACGCTCTTCGTCGCGCTCAAGCGGACGGGCTAG
>CAJPFO010000217.1 GCA_905339255.1 Myxococcaceae bacterium | reverse complement strand
GCTGCTGCGCTCGTACCTCGACCGTCGGCGAAGCCGCGGATGAGCGCACGGCGCATCGCCGGCACCGTCCTCGCAGCGGCGGCGATCGCCCTTGCAGCGGCGGCGTGGGTCTCGCTCCACCTGCTCTCGGCCCGCGATCCGTCCGCCACCGCGACGATCTTCGAGGTGCCGAGAGGATCCACGCTCAAGAGCGTCGGGCGCCGGCTCGAGCAGGCGGGGATCGTGCGAAGCGGCCGGGCGTTCGAGTTGCTCGGACGAATCGAGAATGCGGCGTCGCGCCTCCACTTCGGCGAGTACGAGATCTCGGCCGCGCAGACGCCGTGCGAGATCCTCGAGCGAATGATCGAGGGGCGGGTCAAGACCTACGACGTGACGCTCACCGAAGGCCTCTCGCAGCGCGAGATCGCCGAACGTCTGGTCGCTTCGGGTCTCGTCACGGCCGACGCGCTCGAGGCCGTCTTGCGCGATCCGTCGAGCCCGGAGCGCTTCGGCGTCGAAGGGCCGGGACTCGAAGGCTACCTCTTCCCGGACACCTACCGTTTCGCGCGGGGGCTCGACGCGGCCGAGATCGTCGGCGCGCTCGTCGGGCGCTTCCGCCGCGCCTGGGAGCCCCTCGCGCCGCTCGCCGCCGCGCAGGGGCTCGGACAGCGCGAGGTCGTGACGCTCGCGTCGATCGTCGAGAAGGAAACCGGCCGCGCGGAGGAGCGCTCTCTCGTCGCGAGCGTCTTCCGCAACCGGCTCCGACTCGGCATGCGCCTCGAATCGGATCCGACCGTGATCTACGGGATCGCCGGCTTCGACGGAAATCTGCGCAGGCTCGACCTCGATGATCCGTCGAATCCCTACAACACCTACCAGATCACCGGCCTGCCCCCGGGACCGATCGCGAGCCCCGGAGAGGCGTCGCTGCGGGCCGTGGTCGAGCCCGCGGAGAGCGAGTATCTCTTCTTCGTCGGCCGAGGCGACGGAAGCCACGTCTTCTCACGCCACTACGACGACCACGTTCGCGCGGTGAACCAGTACCAGCGGAGGGGAGGACGATGAGCGAGACGATCCCGGAGCCCCGCGAGTTCTTCGGCGAGCGCCTTCCGGAGCAGTTCAACCGATCGCTCGCAAGGCAGGAGCAAGCAGTCGCTGCCGCGCAGAAGCTCCTCGACGCGATGCGGGCGGTCGAGGTCACGCTCTGCGTCGTCGTCGAGGGGGAGCGCTTCTTCCTCGACGTCGAGAAGGGGCTCATGAGGGCGTCGGCGACACCCGCGAACCCCCCGCTGCTGACCCTGCTGCTCGATCGCTCCGCGTACGCTCGAGTGGTCGCCGAATCGGGCGATTCGGCACTCGGATTCCTCGGCGGGCTCTCGGGCCTGGCGGGGGAGATGCGGCTCACGAGGTCGCGTGTCGAGAACCTCGCGGGCGTCGAGGGATCGCTGCGTTTCGAGGTCGAGGGCGACGGCGGATTCGCGCTCACGACGCATTTCGGCCCCGGCGCTCCTGCCGAGACTCCCGACACCACGCTCTGCGTCGATTCCGAGACCTACCGCGAGCTCCGCGCGGGACGGCTCGATCCGCAGAACGCCTTCATGGGAGGAAAGATCCGCGTGGCGGGAAACGTCCAGCTCGCCATGCAGCTCGCACTCGCGGCGCTCTCGCCGGACTGACGCGCGCGCTAGTCCGAGTCGGGGTCGGGGTTTCCGAAGAGCAGGTCGAGCAGCGGCCGCGACTCGGGCCGGATGAAGATGCACAGGTGATCCCCCGGCTCGAGCCGTGTGCCACCGTGAGGCGCGATCACGTCCGCGCCGCGAAGCAGCAGGATCACCAGCGATTCGTCGGGCAAGGGCAGATCACGGACCTCCGCTCCCGCGGTCGCCGACGCCTTCGAGACCGCGTACCAGACGAAGTCGCCCGGAAACTCGCGAAGCGAGACGAGTTCGACGCTCGCCGGCGCCGGCGGCGCGGCGCGGCGGCCGAGTCCGAGCTTTCGAGCGAGCGGCGCGACGGTCGCGCCCGGAACGATCGCTCCGGCGAGGACGATGAAGAAGACCATGTGGAAGACGGCATCGCCTTCGGGAAGCCCGCGCAGTGCCGGGTAGGTCGCGAGCACGATCGGCACCGCCCCTCGAAGCCCCACCCAGGAGACGAAGAGGCGCTCCTTGCGCGGCATCGCAAAGGGCGCGAGGACGAGCAGCACGGC
>CAJPFO010000216.1 GCA_905339255.1 Myxococcaceae bacterium | reverse complement strand
GGGCAGGGCCGAGCTTCTGGCCCCGTCCGGGGCCGCCGGGTAGCCTCCGCCCCTCGAGGCCCACCATGAAGCCGCCGCTCCGCGCGGCCTGCGCGGCCCGCACGCTTGCGCGGGCCTCCGATCTGCTGGCCTTCCTTCCTGCGCTCCGGCGCGCGGGGGGCGCCTGGCTGCTCGACAGCGCGCTCGCAGGGGGGCCGCTCGCGCGCTTCTCGTTCGCCGGCGCGGACCCGTGGCTCGTTCTCTCCGCTCGAGGAAAAGACGTGACGCTCCAGGTCCGGCGACCAGCCCGCGACGACCTCGCTCCCGGGGTCGAGCGACGCGCGTGCGATCCCCTCGACCTCGCTCGCGAGCTCCTTGCTCCGCCCCCCGACACGCTCCCGCCCGGAATCGAGCGGCTTCCCTTCGCGGGCGGAGCGGTCGCCTGCCTCGGCTACGGGCTCGCGGGGTCGCTCGAGCCGGTCGCCTTTGCGCCGCGCCGCGCCGAGGGGCTCCCGGATCTCGTGTTCTATTTCGTCGATCGGATGCTCGCCCTCGACCATGCGAGCGGAGCCGTGATCGGTATCGCGACGGGAATGGGTCGCGACGCCGACGCGGCCCGGCGGCGGGCCGAGCAGGGGCTCGGCGAGCTCGAGCGCTCGCTTTCGGCGGATCCCCCCGCTCCCGCGCGGGCCGGAGCCGGCAGGAATCCCGCCCCCGAGACGAGCGCGGGCGTCTACGCCGCGCTCGTCTCGGCCGTGAAGGAGAGGATCGAAGCCGGAGACGTCTACCAGGCCTGCCTCACGCATCGGATCGAGCGTGCCGTTCCGGAGGATCCCTGGTCCGTCTACACGCGGCTGCGTCGGATCTCCCCGGCGCCCTTCGCGGCGTACCTCGAGCTTCCCGGGCTCGTCCTGCTCTCGAGCTCGCCGGAGCGGTTCTTGAGGGTCGATCCCGGCGGGCGCGTCGAGACGCGGCCGATCAAGGGGACGCGGCCGCGCGGCGAGACGCCGTGGAGCGACGCAAAGCTCCGAGCCGAGCTCGTCGCTTCGGCGAAGGATCGAGCCGAGAACGTGATGATCGTCGACCTCGCGAGAAACGACCTCGGGCGCGTCTGCCGGACGGCGAGCGTGAGGGTCGATTCGCTCTGCGCGGTCGAGGCGTACGCCACCGTCTTCCAGCTCGTTTCGACGGTCTCGGGCGTCCTCGCACCGGGTCTCGATGCGATCGACGCCGTGCGCGCGACCTTCCCGCCGGGCTCGATGACGGGAGCGCCGAAGCGGGCGGCAGTGACGCTTCTCGATTCGCTCGAGGCGTCACCCCGGGGCTTCTACTCGGGAGCGCTCGGCTACTTCGATGCTCGCGGCGGGGCCGATCTCGCGGTGGTGATCCGCTCGATCTTCGTTCGCGACGGAGTCGCGGCGCTCCACGTCGGAGGGGGCGTCGTGGCCGATTCCGACCCCTTCGCGGAGCATCGCGAGTCGCTCGACAAGGCCCGTGCGCTCCGGTCGGCGCTCGGGGAGACCGATCAAGGGATCGCGGGCCCAGCGGTCGAGCTGGCGCCGGGGAGGCGAGGATGAAGGTCGGACGCATCGCGTGGTTCGTTTCGGCAGCGATCGTGGCGCTCGCGTTCGGAGCGGAAGAGGCCGCATCGCAGGGCGATTCGTGCTCGTACCAGGGATCGGTCTACTCCGACGGCGCGCTCTCGTGCCAGGGGGGAGTGCAGGTACAGTGCCTCGGCGGTCGTTGGGTGAACCAGGAGAGGACCTGCACCGAGCAATACGGCGGCGCCGGAGGCGATCTCCGCATGGAGTCGGGCGCCGAGGTCCCCGCGCCGACGGACGCCTTCATGCCGAGCGACTCGGAAGTCGCGCCTCCCGATCCGGATCCGCAGGACTACTGAACGGCGCGTGCAAGCCGCTTCCGGGGCTTCGTCTACGCGCCTTCGAGGTGGTCCGTGAGGTTGAAGCTCAGCAGCTCGGGGACGGGCTCGACGACGAGTTCGCTCACCGCGCAGTTGCCCATCACGCGCCGCCACTGTCCGTAGTTCCCGTCGAGGAGCGCGCCGAGCGCCATGGCGAGGGCGCCTCCGTGCGAGACGACGATCACGCGCTCTCCGGGATGTGCGGCCGTGATGCGACGCAGCGCGCTCGTCAGGCGATCGGTCACCTGTCGCGGCGACTCTCCTCCGTGCGGGGCGAAGTCGGGATCGCGCTTCATGTGGTGCCAGAGACGGTGCGTCTCGTGGAGCTCGTGGTAGGACTTGCCCTCCCACTCTCCGAGATGGTACTCGCGGAGCGTGGGATCGAGCCGGAGCGGAAGCCCGAGCGCCCGCTCGATCGCGCGTGCCGTCTCCCTCGCTCGCTGGAGATCGCTCGCGTAGAGCGCGGCGCTGTCACGGTGCCTCTCGGCGAGGTAGCCGGCGACCCGCAACGCCTGCGTGGCTCCGCGTTCGGTCAAGGGGGTATCGATCGACCCGTGCCAGACGCCTTCGATATTGGCGGGCGTCTCGCCGTGGCGCACCAGCGTGAGGATGGTCCGGTCCGACATCGGGCGGGAGGATAACGGTCCCACGCCGCATCGCCGCATGGCTCCGGGCCGCTGGCGGAATCGGCCGGGCCGTCCGAATCTCCGCGCGTGCACCATCCGACCCTGCCGCCTGCCATCCTGGCCCCGTTCGTCTGCCTGCTGCTGGCGATCGCGATCGTTCCGATGCTCGCGCCGCATTTCTGGGAGAGCCATCGGAACAAGGCGATCATCGCGGGAGCGCTCTCGATCCCCGTCCTCGCGTACTTCCCGCTCGTGCTCGGCGACGCCGGCGTCCACGAGCTCGTCGAGAAGGGCGCCGAGTACGTCTCGTTCATGTGCCTGCTCGGGTCTCTTTTCATCGTGACCGGCGGAATCCGCGTCGGAGGGTCCCTTTCGGGAACGCCGCTGCTCAACACGGCCGCGCTCGGAATCGGCGGCGTGCTCGCGAACCTGATCGGAACGACGGGCGCCTCGATGCTGCTGATCCGCCCTTTGCTCCGAGCCAACCGGGCGCGCAAGCAGAAGACGCACATCGTGATCTTCTTCATCTTCGTGGTCTCGAACTGCGGCGGCCTGCTGACGCCGCTCGGCGATCCACCGCTCTTTCTCGGGTTCCTCAAGGGGGTTCCCTTCGAGTGGACCTTCCGTCTGTGGCCGGCGTGGCTCCTCGTGAACGGATCGCTGCTCCTGGTCTTCCAGATCTGGGACCAGATCGTCTTCGCCCGCGAGGAGCTCGAGCGGCCCGGATCGCAGCTCGAGGAGGTGCAGCAGCACGAGCCGCTTCGCATCGACGGACTGCACAACGTCGTCTTCTTGCTCGGGATCGTCGCGTGCATCCTCGGTTCGGGGCGCGGCTGGCTCCACGGCGGCGAGCCCTGGCCCTTCGGAATCCAGGAAGGCCTGATGGTCGCCTTCGCATTCGCGGGGTACGCGTCGACGCGGCCGGAGATCCGTTCCGAGAACGGCTTCGGCTTCGGGCCGATCGTCGAAGTGGCGGTTCTGTTCGCGGGGATCTTCGCGACGATGGCGCCGGTGTTGATGACGCTCAACGCCCACGCGCCGGCGCTCGGGCTCACCGAGCCCTGGCACTTCTTTTGGGTGACGGGAAGCCTGTCGAGCTTTCTCGACAACGCTCCGACCTACCTGACCTTCGCCGCGACCGCGGCGGGGCTCGAGGGAATCCCGCTCGAGGGCCGCTACCTGGCCGAACTTCTTGCGAGGGGGCCCGCTGCCGAGAAGCTCCTCGCGGCGATCTCGATGGGCGCCGTGCTGATGGGCGCCAACAGCTACATCGGAAACGGCCCGAACTTCATGGTGAAGGCGATCGCCGAGGAGGGCGGCGTCGGCATGCCGAGTTTCTTCGGCTACATGGCCTACTCGGTCGCGATCCTGGTTCCGCTCTTCGTCGTGGTGAGCGTCGTACTGCTCTGAGGCGACGGTGCCGCGGCCGGCTCGGGCGCCGGCGGCTCCGGAGAGGCCTGCTCTTCGTTCCCGATCCAGCCCTTTCGCCGGAAGTAGCGGACGAGCGCGATCACCACGCCGATCATCACCGCCCACACCAGCGGATAGCCGAGCCTCCAGTGGAGCTCGGGCATGTACTCGAAGTTCATCCCGTAGACGCCGACGATGAAGGTGAGCGGGATGAAGACCGACGACATGATCGTCAAGAGCTTCATCACCTCGTTCAGGCGGTTCGAGAGGCTCGAGTGGTAGACGTCGACGAGGCTCACCGTCATTTCGCGGTAGGTTTCGATCGTGTCGATCACCTGGACGCAGTGGTCGTAGCAATCCCGGAGGTAGACCTGCTGCGCCGGAGTGAAGTGGCTCCGCTCCTCGCGCATGAACGCGTTGGCGGCGTCCCGCTGCTGCCATGCCACCCGGTGGAGCATCAAGAGCCGACGCCGCGCCTGCTGGATGTGGTGGAGTGTCGGCCGGGTGGGGCTCGCCATCACCTCGTCCTCGAGGGCTTCGAGGCGATCTCCGATCAGCTCGAGCACCGGGAAGAAGTGGTCGACGAGACAATCGAGGAGCGCATACGCGAGGAAGTCGGCTCCGCTGTGCCGTACGGGAGCGCTGCTCCGGATGCGATTTCGGACGGGATCGAAGCAATCGCCCGGGTCTTCCTGGAACATCACGACGAAACCCGGAGCGAAGGCGAGCGAGACCTGCTCGGTCGTGAGCTCTCCTTCCCCATTCAGCTCCGGCTCGCGCATGATGAGGAAGTGATGGAGCTCGTAGCTCTCGAACTTCGGCCGCTGCGGGACGTTCACGGCGTCGGCGAGCGCGAGCGGATGGATCGAGAAGATCTCGCCGATCCGCGTGAGGGTCCTCTCGTCGCCGAGACCCGCGACGTTCACCCACGTGACGCCTTCGCGGCCGCGGTATGCGACGAGGTCGTCGACGTCCGTGAGCTCTCGCTCCTCGAGCTGCGATGGCGAGTAGTGCATCACGAAGATGCGGGTCGGCGCCGAGGTCTCGGGGACGGCGAGCGTTCCCGGCTGCGCCCCCGGAGGCGGGGTGCGCCTGCGGTGGTGTCGCCGGCGTCTCGAGCGGAGGACCACGAGCGGCGAGGGTAGGCGAGTGCCACGAGACCCGCACCGAGACGGAGCCGCGACTAGCGCGGGCGCTCGCGGGCCGCTCCGGCGAGGGCCTGCACGACCCCCGGATCCTCGGCCAGGTCCTCGATCGGAGAGCGCATGCGCCGCGACCAGCTCGAAAACTCCGCCATCCCCACTCCGGGGACGTTCACGGGATCGCGTTCGCCGGCGAGGTCGTCGAGCGGGATCCCCGCGAGGGCGCACGGCGTTCGACACAGGAAGATGTCGGTCGCGTCGCGAAGCTCGGTGGCGCTCGGCTCCCCCACGCCCTCGCCGAGGATCCCTTCCTCGCGAAGCCGCGCCTCGAGTGCGGCGACCTCCGAGCGGCGATCGCTGCACGCGGCGTCGAGGTCTTCTCGAGCGGCGAGACCGAGGCGAACACGAAGCTCGAGGTCCTCTCCGTCGAGCCAGGCGGCGAAGGTCGGGAGGTCGTGGGTGTTGGCCGTCACCATCGCGCGCGCGGGGTACGACGCCGCGGGGCGGAAGCCCGGACCGTCGCGCTCGAAGAGGAGCACCCGCGACGAGAGCACGTTCCAGGATGCGAGCGCTCGCGGCACCTCGTCGGGGACGGTGCCGAGATCCTCTCCGACGACGATCGCATGGTGGCGCCGGCTCTCGAGGGCGAGGATCCCGAGCAGATCGTCGGCCGGGTAACGGACGTACGCGCCCGCGGCTCCCGAAGCTCCGCGCGGGATCCAGAAGAGGCGGAACAGACCCATCACGTGGTCGATCCTCAGCGCTCCGGCATGCGCGAAGGCCGCTCGCAGCAGGCGGATCCAGTAGCCGTACGCGCTGGCGCGGAGCGCGCGCGGGTCGAGCGGCGGGAGGCCCCAATCCTGGCCCTGCGGCGCGTAATCGTCGGGGGGAGCGCCGACGCTCGCCCCCCTCGCGAAGAGCCCCGGAAACGCCCAGACGTCGGCGGCGTCGGGGGCGAGCCCGATCGCGAGATCCTGGTACACGCCGATCGCGAGGCCGGAGCGTCTCGAGAGTGCTGCGCTCTCCTCGAGCTGGCGATCGAGCTCGAACTGAAGGTAGACGTGGAACGAGATCGCCTCCGCATGCTCGGCGCGGAAGCGGGCGGTCCGCGCAGAACGTGGATCGGCGAGGCCTTCGGGCCAGAGGTCGAAGGGAACGTGCTCTCCGGCGCCGTCCGCAACCGCGTCCTCGATCGCGCAGAACGTCGCGAAATCGACGAGAGCGTCCCCCTCGCGTTCCCGGTACGCCTCGAAGGCGCGGCCGCGTGCCGTGCCGCGACCCCGGTGCGCGGCGGCGAAGCGGCGGTGGAGCTCTTCGAGGACGCGGAGCTTGAGCGACCGGACCGCTTCGTAATCGACGCGTGGCGCGGTGCGCAGCTTCGTTCGCTCCACGACGGCCTCGGCCGATCCGAGCATCGCACGCGCTGCGGGCGACTCGTCGAACTCGGGTACGGACTCGAGCGCGATGTAGAGGGGGTTTCGATAGAGCCGCGACACGGGACTGTACGGACTCACTCCGAGCCCGCGGTTGCGGAGCGCATGGAGCGGGTTCACGCCGACGAAGTCGGCTCCGCTGCGTCCGGCGAGCCGCACGAGGGCGTCGAGAGCGCCGAGATCGCCGATCCCGTCGTCGTCCCTCGTGCGCATGCTGTAGAGGTTCGCGACGATTCCGAAGCTCCGGCGCTCACCGATCCGTTCCTTTGGATCGACGCAGGTGCGCGGCGAGAGCACGAGGAGCTGTTCGGCGCGGATCGGCCCAGCGTCCGTTTCGAGGGTGATGCGCACCGTGTGGTAGCCCTCGGAGGGTTTCGAGGGCAGCGAGAGTTCGTGCGTCGACGGCGGCGCCGCAGGATCGAAGCGACCTCGTGCGGTCTCGATCCGGCCGTCCTCTCGTCGAAGCTCGATCTCCCAGTCGAGGGCTCCGTGCGGAACGCGAACCCGCAATCCGGGGGCCCCTTCGGACCACTGCCGCCAGACCTGCACGGGGTCGATCGCATTCGCCGCATCCTCCGCATCGAGACGCGCGAGCGTGTGTGCGGCCGACGCCTCGGTCGACGCGTCGAGGCCCATCGCCGCGACGAGCGCCTCGCGCGTCGCATCCGACGTCGGATGCGATC
>CAJPFO010000215.1 GCA_905339255.1 Myxococcaceae bacterium | reverse complement strand
TCTCCCGATCCGCCCGGCGAGCGCACGGATGTGGTCCGGGCGGGTGCCGCAGCAGCCGCCGACGATGCGTGCTCCGGCTTCGAGCCACGGCTCCACGCCGGCGACGAACTCCTCGGGGGAGGCGTCGGCGACCCATCCCGTCCCACCGGGCTCGGAGGGCGCGCCGAGGTTCGCGTAGACGCCGAACGGAAACCCGCTCGAGGCCAGCACGCCGAGACACCGTTCCGCGTCATGGAGCGGCAGGCAGTTCACGAGCAGTGCCGCCGGTCCCGAGGCCGCCACGGCCTCGATCGCGTCGGCGAGGCGTTCTCCGGAGAGGAGCCTCGCCTCGGGCGCGCAGATGAAGCTCACGAAGAAGGGCAGCCCGACCGCCGCCGCCGCTCGCGCCGCCGCCCGCGCCTCGCGGATCGTCTGCTGGGTTTCGCAGAGGATGAGGTCGACTCCCGCCGCCGCGAGATTCCGGGCGTGCTCGGCGTGCTCGCGCGAGAGCGCATCGTCGCCGGGGGCGAGATCGGGCCGGAAGCAGTCCTCGAGCGGCGGTGCCGAGCCGGCGATCCACACGCCGGAACGGTTCGCGTCCTTGGCGGCCCGACGAGCGATGGCCACCGCGCGTTTCGTGAGCTCGGCGGCCTCGTCGCCGAGGCCGGCGCGACCAACGGTGCGACGCTGGGTCCGGAACGTGTTGGCCGAGAGAATCTCGGCCCCCGCTCGCGCGTACTCGCCGTGGATCTCGCGGAGCAGATCGGCGTGGTGGAGCAGGGCATGCGTCGACCAGAGCGGGAGCGTCGACGCGGCCCCTCGCCGTTCGAGCTCGGTGCCGAGCGCGCCGTCGAGAAGGACGGTGGCCCCCGTGACGAGCCGCTCTCGGAGATCCCGCGCCGACGCGTTCATGCTCTTTGTATACTCCCGTCCCCATGGCTCGTCCCACCCCCCTTCTGCGTCATGGCGAGGCCGGTCGCCTCGAAGGAGCCCGTATCGCAGTCCGCTGGCGCGAGCCCGGCACTGGGGAGCAGCGTTTCGCAGCGGCACCGTTCGGAGCGGGCTCGCATCGGATCGGCCCCTTCGAAGTGAGCCTCGCACTCGACGTCGGCGACGCGACGGTCGGAGTCGATGCCGCGCTCCGCTCGCATGCGGAGGCTTCGCTGCGTCTCGACGCGCTCGTGGTCGGCTTCCGATGGTCTCCCCCCGAGGTCTCGGCGCTCCGCTTCCTCCGACACGGCTGGCAGAGCTGGTCGTTCACCGGGAGCCGCGCCCTCGACGACCATGGCGAGCCCGGGTTCGCCTCGGGCGCGTGGCTTCGCGGGATGTTCCATGCCCGAGGCGAACCGCCCGCCGATCGCTCCGGGTGGCACGAGTCGGATCTCCTCACCGCGATCGGCGCCTCGAACGGCGGCTTCTCGCTCGCCGCGGGAGTCCTCGAGCAGGGGCGGAGCTTCGGAGTGATCTACGTGCGCCGCGAGGCCGATGCCGTCGCGGTCGAGATCGAGCTTTGCGCCGAGCGCGATCTCGCTCCCGGCGTGCGGATCGATCTCGAACGGACCCGGATCTCGCTCGGCACCGATGCGGCGCCGCTGCTCGAGGATCTCGCGGTCGCGCACGGGCGTTCCGCGGAGGCTCGGACGGCGAGCCCGTTCCAGGCGGGCTGGTGCTCGTGGTACCACTTCTTCCACGACGTGACCGAGGCGGACGTGCTCCGCAACCTCGACGCACTCGTGAAGGCGCGCGGCGAGATCCCCGTGACGCTCGTCCAGCTCGACGATGGCTATCAGCGTGCGGTCGGCGACTGGCTCTCGACGAACGAGAAGTTCCCGCGAGGCCTGGCGCCGCTCGCGGCCGAGATCCGCGCGGCCGGCTTCGACGCAGGGCTCTGGACCGCTCCGTTCTGCGTCGCTCCCGACAGCGCGCTTTTCGCCGAGCGAGACTGGCTGCTGCGGCGCGGCGACGACCTCCATCTCGGGCTCCTGCATCCGATGTGGACGCCGACGGCGCGGATCCACGTCCTCGATACGAGCCGAGACGAAGTCTGCTCGCATCTCGTGAGCCTGTTCCGCGAACTGGCGGAGATGGGCTTCGTCTACCAGAAGCTCGATTTCCTCTACTCGGTCGCGATGGAGGCCGACGCCTTCGACCCCTCGATCGGACGCGCCGAGCGGCTCCGCCGCGGTCTCGAGGCCGTGCGGCGAGGATCGGGCGAGAAGACGTTCCTCCTCGGCTGCGGCTGTCCGCTCGGTCCGGCGGTCGGGGTGGTCGACGGCATGCGGATCGGTCCGGACGTCGCGCCGAGCTGGCACGTCGACGACGAGATTCCGCTTCGCGGCATCGAGCCGACGCGGCCGTCGGTCCGAAACGGCGTGCGGAGCATCCTGAACCGCGCCTTCCTGCACCGGCGCCTGTGGTTGAACGATCCCGATTGCCTCATGTCCCGGGCGACCGACACGAAGCTCGAGCCCCACGAGGCGCACACGCTCGCCGTGGCGGTCGCCGTGACGGGCGGCATGGTGCTCTTCTCGGACGACGTTCCGAAACTCGGCGGCGAGAGTCGCCGCCTCGTCGCCGAGACGCTGCGCGTGGCTCGTGAGGTCGACGAGGCCACGACGATCGGTGCTGCGCGGGTCGCCGAGCCGCTCGCGGCCGAGATTCCCGAGACGATCACGGCATGCGTCCCGGGAAGCGTCCTCGTCGCCGTCGTGAACCCCGGCGAGGCCAGGATCGAGCGAACTCTCGATCCACGCGCTCTTTCCCGGGGTTTCGAGCCGCGAGCGGTCGAGGGCGAGCTTCTCTCGACGCGAGCGCCGAGCGAGGGCGCCCTCGCGATCCGGATCGCGCTCGATCCGCACGCGAGCGAGATCGTTCGCGTCCGTACCGGTCCGCCGCTCGCGGTCTTCTGCGACTTCGATGGAACCTTCCTCGTCGAGGACGTTGCTCCGAGCGTCGCGCGTCGTGTCGACGATGCGCGACGTACCGCCGCGTCGGAACGCTTCGCACGCGGGGAGCTCAATGCGTGGGAGCATGCCGTCGAGGCGTACGACGGTCTGATCGTCCCCGACAGCGTGCTCGATGCGATGCTCCGATCGTTCTCTCTCGATCCCGGCGCGCGTGCGCTTCTCGATTTCTGCGAGATCCATTCGATCCCCTTCCGGATCCTCTCCGACGGCTACGACCGCAACGTGGCGAAGCTCCGGGACCTTCACGGCCTCCACTTCGGCTTCGATGCGAACCGGCTCGACGTCGTCGAGGGACGCTGGCGCATCGCCCGTGCGATCACGGATGGCGATTGCGGATGCGGAACCGGAAACTGCAAGCGCAGGAGGATCGATGCCTACCGGAGCACGAATCCGGGTGCGACGATCGTTCACATCGGGAATGGCCGCGTCTCGGACCTCTGCGGGGCGCTCGCGGCCGACCTGGTCTTCGCGCGCGGGTCGCTCGCCGTCGAGCTCGAGCGTCGCGGAGCGCGCTTCTCGCGCTTCGAGACGCTCTGCGATGTCGTCGCTGCGCTCGAGCCGCTCGTGGCGGGTGGCGCGGGCGGTACGTCTTGAGCGCGCGAGCGCGCGAGCGCGCGCTCGTCGTGGGCGGGGGCTTCGCGGGCCTCGCGGCCGCGCTCCGGCTTCGTGAGCGCGGATTCGACGTGACCGTCCTCGAACGCGAGGCGGCGCCAGGGGGGCGCGCGCGATCGGTCGCGATCGGAGGGATCGAGGCGGATCCCTGCGCGGCGTCGTTCACGAGTCGTGACGCGGCGACGCGCGAGGTCCTCGAGGCGATCGGACAGCCCGACGAGCTCGAGGTCTGGGCGAGCAGCTCGCTCGTGGCCGTGCGAGGCTCCTCGCCGAGCGCAGCTCTCGCATTCGAGAGGCCGCGGCTCGCGAGGCGGCCCTCTGGCGTCTCCCGGCGCGAGGCGCTTCGCTGCGCGAGGCTCGATCGCCTCGAGGCGCGCTACGCGCCGCTTCTCGACCGCCGCGCACCCGAGGTCGCGACCCGCCTCGACGACCGCAGCATCGCCGAGTGGGCGACGCTCTACTTCGGACCCGGGTTCCTCGCGGGTTGGGCGGAGCCCCTCTGTGCGGCGCTCGCCCTGGGCGATCCGCAGCGGACGAGCCGGGTCGCTTTCT
>CAJPFO010000214.1 GCA_905339255.1 Myxococcaceae bacterium | reverse complement strand
GAGCCCGCCAGCGGCTCGCGCGAGCCTCCGAGCGCGTCGCTCCCGATTCGGTCATCCGGCCCGGCGCCCCCCCACAGCGACCGGGATCGAACGCGGGTCGCTGCTTCCGAACTCCGGGCGTGGTACAACACGCGGAGCCGAAGCGCCGGGGGGCGCTGCGCCGGGGCAGCCTTCGGGGAGGGGCCGCTCGCCATGGGTGATGCGACGACTCGTTCGATTCCACCCTCGGGTTCGGGACCGGAGGGGCCGCGGGTCGGCCTTTCGGTTGCCCGCGTCGGGCTCGGTGTCGCGCTCGCGACGGGCTCGTTCCTCGTCCTGCGCCCCTTCCTGATGCCCATGGCCTGGGCGGCACTCGTCGCCCTCATGACGTGGCCGCTCTACCACCGCGCGCGCCGCCTCACCGGGCGCCCTGCGCTCACGGCGGGCCTTTTCACCGGCATCGTCTTCCTCACCGTCGGGGTTCCGCTCACCCTTTTTCTCGCGAACCTGGGATCCGAGGCGACGCGGCTCGTGATCGGTGTCCAGGATTGGCTCCGACAGGGCGCAGAGCTTCCTGCCTGGGTCACCGAGCGCGCCTGGCTCATGCAGTGGATCGACCGCGTCGATCACATCGACATCCTCGATCCACGCGTCATGGCGGGCTGGGTCCAGAGCTACGGTGGGCTCGTCTCGGGCCAGATCGTCGACCTCGCCGGTGCCGTCGCGCAGAACGTCCTTTCGGTGGCAATCACGCTCGTCACGCTCTTCTGCTTCTACCTCGACGGCGAGCGGCTCGTCGGCCATGGGCGCCGCATGGCACCCGTCCTCTTGCCCTACGCCGCCGAAGGCTTCGTCGAGCGAGTCGGAGCCTCGATCCGCGCGGTCGTCTTCGGGCTGCTCGGAACCGCTCTCGTGCAGGGAACGCTCGGCGGAATCGGATTCGCAGTCGCGGGCGTCGGCGTTCCGGTCGCCCTCGGCGCCCTCACGGCGCTCTCCTCGTTCGTTCCGGTGGGAACCGTCCTCGTCTGGGCCCCCGCGGCCGCCTGGCTCTTCTTCTCGGGCGAGAGGGCGGCGGCGATCGGTCTCGCGCTCTGGGGGGGCCTCGTCGTGAGTACCGCCGACAACTGGCTGCGCCCGCTCCTCATCAGCGGCGCGGCGCAGATCCCCTTCCTGCTCGTCTTCTTCGGGGTTCTCGGCGGGCTATCGGCCTTCGGAATCCTCGGCCTTTTCCTCGGGCCCGTGCTGCTCTCGGTCTCGTTCGCCCTGCTCGCCGAGTTCACGCGTGTTGCCGAGGAAGATCACCCGGCCTAGCGCCAGTCGTCCGGGACCGAGGCGAGGTTGGCCTCGACGTCGAGGTCACGCTGTCGGCGTTCGGCCGTCGCGAGATCCTCGCGCTTCTTCGTCACGTCCATGCGCAGGCGGAGGTTGTCCTGGTTCTCGGCGGCGACGTCGCCACCGGGGGGAACGAAGCGCCAGGTTTCCGAACCCGCCGCGGCCTTCTCGAGCTTCGCCATGGCGCCTTCGTATTCCTTGCGTGCGGTCTCGACCTCCTTCCGAGCGTCGGCGAAGCGCGCCTTCCACTCGCTGCGCGTCGCACCGCCCCGGCGATCGACATCGAAGGCCACGCCGTCCGGAAGCTTGAGCAGCCGATCGAGCTTCGGGGGCTGCGCCGGAGCCTCCTGCCCGGACCCGACGCGCGGCACCGAGAGGGCCGTCATCATCGCCACGGCCACGAGGCCTCCCTTCGCCCCGCGCTTCGCCCAACCCGACCGAACTCCCGCATTCGCCACGCCGGCCTCCCGCACCAGGACCTCGGGGGAACCCCCGGTCCTGCTCCGGTCGTAGCTACGGCGCTCGCCGCCGGCGGTCAAGGGGCGACGCCACCGGCCGATACACGGATCGAGGATCGGAGCCGCCGCCCTCCGGGTGCGCGGGGGAGCATTCGATGGATCGCGAGAAGGTCTACCGACTCCTGCGCCTCGGGCTCGAGAAAGGCGCGTCCGACATCCACTTCCAGGTCGGCTACCTGCCCCTCTACCGCTTCCACGGAGAGCTCGTCGAGCTCCGCTACAAGGTGCTCACGCGCGAAGACACCGAGGAGATCGTCCGCGTCCTTCTCGAGGGCGACGGTCGAGCGATGGAGACTCCGTTCAACGAGCTCGATCTCGCCTTCGAGCTTCCGGGGGAGGGCCGCTTCCGGGTGAACATCTCGCGCCAGAGGCGTTGTCTCAACGTCGTGTTGCGCGTGATCCCTCTCCAGATCCGGACCTTCGAGGACCTGAACCTCCCCTCGATGCTGCGGCAGATCGCGCACCTGCAACGCGGCTACGTACTGATCACGGGCGCGACGGGAATGGGGAAGTCGACGACCCTCGCCACGATGCTGAACGAGGTCAACCGCGAGCGGAAGGCCAAGATCGTGACGATCGAGGATCCGATCGAGTTCGTCTTCACCCACGACAAGAGCATCATCACCCAGCGCGAGATCGGGACCGACACCGGCTCGTTTCCCGACGCACTGCGCGCCGCCCTGCGCCAGGATCCCGACGTCATCATGGTCGGAGAGATGCGCGATCTCGAAACGGTCGACACCTCCCTCAAGGCCTCCGAGACCGGGCACCTCGTCTTCTCGTCGATCCACACGAACGACGTCGCATCGACGATCACCCGGCTCGTTTCGTTCTTTCCGACGGAGGAGCAGCCGCAGGTCCGCGTGAGGCTCGCCGACAATCTGAAGGCCGTGGTCTCGCTCCGACTGCTCCTCAACAAGAAGGGCGACGGGAGGGTTCCGGCCGTCGAGATCATGCGCAGCACCCGGACGATCCAGGAGTGCATCAAGGACCCCGCGAGAAACGCGGAGATCACCGACTACGTCGCGCGCGCTCGAAGCGAGGGGATGCAGACCTTCGATCAGCACGTGCTCGACCTGCTGCGCGCGAACAAGATCTCGATCGAGACGGCGCTCGCCGCGGCGAGCAATCCCGACGACTTCCGCACCCGCCTCGCCTTGGACGGGCCGGTGTCCGGAAACGACGACCACGACGAAAAGGTGCTCGATCCGTTCGAGATCGACTCGGACGAGCGCTTTTGACGGGCCGCTGCGGAGGCCAGCCCTTGGGGCATCTAACCGACCGCCTCGCCGATCGCGAGCGTTCCCTCGAGGACGCCGTCGACGCCGCTTGCTCGAGCGCAGTGCGTCGCGCCGCTGCGAGTTCGAAGGACGAAGTCGCGCTGGTCCTCGTCGCGGGCCCCGAGCAGGGGCTCTCGCTGCGGGCCTTTGTCGGGGCCGCCAATCGGTCGTCGGCGCAAGCGCTCGCCGCGAGCTTCTCCGGAGAGATCGAAGCGTTGCTCGGGAGCGGGGGGCACTCGACCCTCGAAGCCGCCGCTCCCGTCGCCGGGATGCCGGCGAGCCGCTTCGAGGCGATCGCTCTCGAATCGCGGGGCCGCCGCCACGGCGCCCTCGTCGTCTCGGCGCCTCTTCCAGGCCCCGACGCGCCGGCCGAGCTGCGACGGATCGCCGGACGTCTCGCCGAGAGAATCGATCACCTGCGACTCGAACGCGAGGTCGAGGGGCTTCGCGAGCGCCTCCGCGATCGGGACGCCCAGGCGGAGCGCAAGGGCGAGGAGCTCTTGAAGCTCTCCGAGGCTCTCTTCGCGCAGGACATCGAGCTCCTTCGCAAGGACGAGAAGCTCGGCAAGGTGGAACGGCTCAAGAACGACTTCATCGAGAAGATGTCGTGCGAGCTCCGAACCCCTCTCAACGGAATCATCGAGGCGATCATCGCCGTCCTCGCCAACGAGAACAACTCGCTCTCCGAGGCGGCGAAACAAGGGCTCCGTTCCGCGCTCGACGATGGAACGTCCTTCCTCCGGACGCTCCAGAACATCCTCGACCTGTGGCGTCTCAAGCAGGGAGAGCTCCCCGTCGAGATCCACGAGGTGAGCTTCCGCGAGGTCGTCGACGAGGCGATCTTCAGCACGCAGGACGCCCTCTCGGGCAAGGACATCCGCATCGAGAAGCGCTTCGAAGAGCCCTTCCCGAAGGTGCGAACGGACCTGGCCAAGGTGAACCAGATCCTGTTCCTGCTCCTCGACAACGCGGCCCGGTTCACCGAGCGCGGGAAGATCGAGATCCGTGCAGCGGTCCGCGAAGGCGAGCTGGTCTGCGCGGTCGAGGACACCGGGATCGGAATCTGCGCCGACGACCAGCAGTTCATCTTCGACGCGTTCTACCAGGTCGACGAGCCGGGCGGATCGCGTTTCCGCGGTGCCGGACTCGGCCTCGCGCTGGTCCACGATCTGGTCGGCCTGCTCGGTGGTTCGCTCGAGGTCTCGAGCGAGGTCGGCCGGGGAAGCACCTTCGTCTTCAGGCTCCCCGTCCAGCTCGCCGACTGATCAGCCGACGATCTTCACGTCTTCGTTGACGTCCTCGGGATAGTCGGGGCGAACCAGGCCCGCTGCGATCTCTCGCAGCGCCATCACGACCTCCTTGTTGCCCTCGCTCTCGACCAGCGGCCGCGCCTGCTTCTTGAGCTGCTTGGTGCGGATCGAGGCCATCTGCACCAGGTGGAAGCGGTTCGGAACCCTCTGGATACAGTCCTCGACGGTGATTCGAGCCATGGTCCCTCCAGAAACGTCGCGGAGCCGGCAAGCTAAGCGAGGATGCCCCAAAAGGAAACCCCGGCCGGCGAGTCGCCGGCCGGGGTCCGAAGTGCCTTCTCTCGAGAAGGTTTCGGTGGCTTCCGCGCGGAGCTACATCT
>CAJPFO010000213.1 GCA_905339255.1 Myxococcaceae bacterium | reverse complement strand
GCCTGCTCCCGCGCGGCCTTGCGGGCCGCGTCGAGGCCGAGGAGCTCGCGCGCGATCTCGCGCTTCACGTCGTCGTAGGCGCGGCTCTCGGCGGGCTTCTTCTCGACGAGCTGGATCACGTGGAAGCCGAAATCGGTCTCGACCACGTCGGAGATCGCCCCCGGCTCCATCACGAAGGCGACCTCTTCGAACGGCTTCACCATCTGGCCGCGCTGGAACGGGCCGAGGTCGCCACCGCGCGCCTTCGAACCGGTGTCCTCGCTCAACTCGGAAGCGAGCTTCTCGAAGTCGGCGCCCGGCTCGGCGGCGCGATCGCGGATCTGCGCGGCGCGATCCCGCGCCTTCTTCTTGTCGGCGTCCGAGGCATCCTTCGGCACGCGTACGAGGATGTGACGCGCACGGACGCGCTCGGGGGCATTGTATCGATCGGGGTGTCCGTCGTAGAAGTCGCGGATGCGCGGCTCGTCGCTTGCGACGAACGCGTCGATCGCGGCGTCCTCGATCGCGACGTCGTCGCCCGGCTTCGACGCGTCGATCGCGACGTAGGCGATCTCGACCTCCTCCTTCTGCCGGCGCAGCGCCTCGCGCGCTTCGGTTTCGGAGACGGCGGCGGTATCGGAGAGCAGCCGGAGGACTTTCTGTGCGAGGAGCTGCCCGCGAAGCGCCTCCAGAAAGCGGCGCTCGGTTCCGTACTCGTATTCGATGTAACCCTGCAGCGCGTCGCGCCGGAAGCGGCCCGATTCGTCGCGGAAGCCCGGAAGGCTCTTCACCGTCTCGACGATCTCCTCGTCGGAGACTCGAATGCCGAGTCTCTCGGCCTCGCGCTCGAGCAGACCGGCCTGCACGAGCGCGTTCGCCGCCATGAGATCGAGCTGCGGCCCGAACGCCTTCGCGTCGTACGCGTCGCCGAGCATCTGCTTGGCGCGCTCTTCTTGCTGCGAACGAACCCGCAGCAGGTCCTGCGCGGAGAAGTGGCGGCCATCGACGTCGACCACGGTATCGGCCGAGCCCCGGAACAGCGGCCCTCCGACTCCCACGAAGGCGACGAATACGCCGCCGACCACGAGGATCACGGCTCCCATGATCCAGCGCTGACCCTGTCGCAGGACGTCGAGCATGCGTGCGCTCCCTGCGCCGCGCCGCCGGGAAGCCCCGGTCCGCCGGCGGAAGCGAGGATCCTACGGAGGGGCGGCGGGCCGGGCAAGCGTGCGGGCGTTTTCCCGGGGCTTTCGCCTTGAACGGCCCGGAAGCTGCTGGTAGCATGCGACCGAGCTGCCCTCCCGGTGTAAAGGCCTTTTGATCTCGGGAACTTGGGAGACGCCCTGCGGCCGAATCAAACGGCGTCCCGGAGGTCTTCGACGTGCTCCTCGATCCCATCCTCGGCTGGTTCTCGAGCGACCTCGCCATCGATCTCGGCACGGCGAACACGCTGGTCTACGCCCGCGGTCGCGGCATCGTCGTTTCCGAGCCGAGCGTCGTCGCGGTGGTCAAGGACGCGCGCGGCCCCGACAAGGTCCGGGCCGTCGGCCGCGAGGCGAAGGAGATGCTCGGTCGGACACCGGGCAACATCGTCGCCATCCGTCCCATGAAAGATGGCGTGATCGCCGACTTCGAGATCACCGAGGCGATGCTCCGCTACTTCATCGCGCGCGTGCACAACCGCCGCCGGTTGGTGCGACCCCGCGTCGTGGTGGCGGTCCCCTCCGGCATCACCGAGGTCGAGAAGCGAGCGGTTCGCGAGTCGGCGATCTCGGCCGGAGCTCGCGAGGTGTACCTGATCGAGGAGCCGATGGCCGCCGCGATCGGAGCCGGGCTCCCCGTGACCGAGCCTTCGGGGAACATGATCGTCGACATCGGGGGTGGGACGACCGAGGTCGCCGTGATCTCGCTTTCGGGAATCGTCTACTCGAACTCGACCCGCGTCGGCGGCGACAAGATGGACGAGGCGATCATCAATTACGTGAAGCGGAAGTACAACCTCTTGATCGGGGAGCGAACGGCCGAGCTGGTGAAGATGAACATCGGCACGGCCTATCCGACCGAGGAGGTCCGCAGCATGGAGGTCAAGGGGCGCGATCTCGTCGGGGGCGTGCCGAAGACCCTCGAGATCAAGTCCGACGAAGTTCGCGAGGCGTTGACCGAGCCCGTGACGGCGGTCGTCGAGGCCGTCAGGATCGCCCTCGAGCGGACCGACCCCGAACTCGCCGCCGACATCGTCGACAAGGGAATCGTGATGACCGGCGGAGGCGCGCTCCTCGCAAACCTCGATATCCTGCTGCGCGAGGAGACGGGCCTGCCCGTCATGGTCGCGGAGGACGCGCTCACGGCGGTAGCGCTCGGTACGGGCCGCTGCCTCGACGAGCTCAGGTTGCTGCGGGACGTGACGATCCGCTCCTAGCCCCACCCCCCGTCCGTCGCAGGCGACGCGGAGGTCATGAGCGAGCTTCTCCATCGACTGCGCCTGCCGCTGCTCTTTGCCGGGCTCGGCGTCCTCGCCACGATCTCGATCTTCGCGGACCGGCGCGCGCTCGAAGCCGGTGGCCGCGACCTTTCGTGGTGGACCGGGGGGCTCCTCGAGATCGCCCGGCCGGCACAGCGCGTGATCTCGGCGCCGATCGACGCCGTGCGCGGCGTCTGGCGCGATTACCTCGCGCTGCTCGACGTGCGCGAGGAGAACGAAGCGCTGCGGCTCGAGATCGCCGAGCTGCAGGAAGAGGCCGTGGCGCTCCGCGAGGCGCTCGTCGCGAGCGGGAACCTGGAGCAGGTGGCGGAGATGCGCGCGCAGCTCGAGATGCCGATGGCCCCGGCAGAGGTCGTGGGACAGGACGTCTCGCCCTGGTTCCGAACGGTTCTTCTCGATCGCGGGCGCGCCGACGGGCTGCGTGCGGGCATGCCGATCGTGACGGAGGGGGGTGTGGTCGGGCTCGTCACCGCGACGACGCCGCATGCGGCGCGAGCCATGCTGATCCTCGATCGTCAGAGCGCCGTCGATGGCCTCGTGCAGCGCAGCCGCTCGCGCGGCATCGTGCGCGGGACGGGCGAGGGCGGGCTCGTCTTCGAGTTCACCGGCCCTGCGGATCAGGTGCAGCCCGGAGACCTGGTGATCACCTCCGGCTACGGCGGGGCGTATCCGAAGGGGATCCGGATCGGCGAGATCATCTCGGTCGATTCGAGCGCACCGGATCTCGTCCGCCGCGCTGCGCTGCGTCCAGCGGCGAGCTTGGATCGGCTCGAGCGCGTCTTCGCGCTGCTCTGGCGAAGCCCCACGCTCGAGCTCCTCGCGCCGGATTCGCCGCCTTCGGTGGGCGCCCCCGCGCAGGCGCAGGCCGGAGCCGCACCTTGAGGGCGGCGGTCGCGCTGATCGGAATCGGCGCCGTCGGCCTCGTGGTCGAAGGCGCCCTCGCATCCTTCGTGCCGGCGCTGCTGCTGCCGGACCTCGCGCTCTCGTTCGCGATGGCGGCGGCGCTCTTCTTGCCGGGAGCCGCGGCCCTGTTCTCGCTCGCAGGGGTGGGTTTCGCTTCCGACCTCCTCGCCGGCGCGCCGCTCGGGCTCCACGTCCTCTCGCTCCTCGTGCCCTTCGCGATCGCGAGGATCGCCAATGGTTCGCTCGAGCTCCGCAGGGGAGTGCCAGAGGCCGTCCTCGCGGCGATCCTCTCTCCCGTGCAGGCAGCGGGATTCATTCTGCTCCTCGGTCTCTACGGGGCGCCGCCCGAGATGGGCTTTTGGCCGGGCTTCGCGATCGTGGTCCGCACCGTCGCGAATGCCGCGTTGGCGCCGCCCGTCTGCGCCCTCGTCGAGGCGCTCGCCGCGGCCACGGGCGAGCTCGATCCGACCCGACGCGGTGTCGCTTGGGTGGGCTCGGCCGCCTGGCCGGCGCTGCGGCGGCACGGCTGAGCCGTGCGCGAGCGCGTGGGCGCAGGACGCGAGCCGGGGGGCGAGGGGCGGCTGTGGCTGCTCGGCTTCTTGATCTTCGCGGTCTTCGCCGTCTTTCTCGGAAGACTCGCGCAGCTCCAGCTCGTCGAAGGAGCCGAGCTCCGCACGCGCTCCGAGCGGAACTCGATCCGGACCGTCCGTCTCGATGCTCCACGCGGCCAGATCCTCGACCGCGAGGGTCGGGTGCTCGCCAGTACGCGACCGGCCTTCGATCTCGAGCTCGTTCCGAGCGAGGTGCGCGGCTCGGATCTCACCTACCGCGCACTCGGGCAGCTTCTCGAGACGGATGCCGCACCGATCCGCGAGCGGGTCGAACGCCGCCGCGGGCGTGAGCGTTTCCAACCGCTGCTCGTGAAAGCCGACCTTCCGTACGAGAGCCTCGCGCGAATCGAGACGCATCGCTATGCGCTCCCGGGCGTCGTGACGGAGATCCGGCCGCGGCGCGAGTACGTCGAAGGCGACCTCGCGGCGCATCTGCTCGGAACGCTCGGTGAGATCCGCGCCGATCAGCTCGAGAAGCCCGGGTTCGAGGGATACCGATCGGGCGAGATCGTGGGACAGACGGGGCTCGAGGCGGTTCTCGAACCGACGCTCCGCGGAACCGCGGGCGGTCGCAACGTGATCGTCGACGTCGCCGGGCGCGAGGTCGAACGCCTCGACGAGGTCGCGCCGGTTCCCGGCCGCGACGTGGTGCTCAGCATCGACATGGATCTCCAGCGGGCCGCCTGGGACGCATTTCGCGAGGATCATCCCGAGGATCCGAACGACGTCGGACGTCTCGGAGCGCTCGTGGCGCTCGATCCCCGAAGCGGCGACGTGCTCGCGATGCTCTCGCGTCCTTCGTTCGATCCGAACTCCTTCGCGGGAGGAGTCGACCCGAAGACCTGGCGCGCCCTGTTGCAGGATCCGCACAAGCCGCTCCAGAACCGCAACATCCAGGGGCAGTATCCGCCCGGATCGACGTACAAGATCTTCCTCGCGGCGGCGGGCCTCGAGACGGGCCTCGTCACGCCTTCGACGCGGGTCTTCTGCCCGGGCTCGTTCTGGTACGGGAATCGCTCGTTCCGTTGCTGGAAGAAGGAGGGGCACGGATCCGTCGACCTGCATACGAGCCTCGTGCGCTCCTGCGACGTCTACTACTACGCGCTCGGCGTGCGACTCGGCGTCGATCGCATCGCCTCGTTCGCGAAGGCGTTCAACCTCGGTCGGATCACCGGGATCGACCTACCCGACGAGAAGCCGGGGCTCATCCCGACGAGCGAATGGAAGCAGCGGCGCTTCGGCGTGCCCTGGTATCCGGGCGAAACCGTCTCGATCTCGATTGGCCAGGGCTACGACCTCACGACCCCGCTCCAACTCGCCGTGAGCTACGCAGCGCTCGCGAACGGCGGGACGATCTACGAGCCGCGGGTCATTCTCCGCCGCCGAGGCGCCGACGGCGAGATCGAGGAGGTGCCGCCCGTCGAGAAGGGGAGGCTGCCGGTCAGGCCCGAGAACCTCGCCGTGATCCGCAAGGCGCTCGAGGGGGTCGTCGAACAGCCGGGCGGAACCGGAAGCAAGGCGCGGGTGCCGGGAGTCGCGGTCGCCGGCAAGACCGGCACCGCACAGGTCGTCCGGCTCGAGAAGTTCCAGGGCGTGAAGGAGAGCAAGATCCCGCTCGAATATCGCGACCACGCCTGGTTCGTCTCGTACGCTCCCGCAGAGAACCCCGAGATCGTGGTCGCGGTGCTCTCGGAACACGGCGGACACGGAGGCTCGGCCGCTGCGCCGCTCGCGCAGAAGGTGCTCGCCCGCTACTTCGAGAAACGAGGCGTCGTCGCCCCTGCGAAGGCGCAAGCGCCCGTGCCCGTGCCGGTCGAAGAAGAAGAGGATCCCGTGATCGAGGACGTTCCGGCGGACGGTGGATCCGATCCGGAGCCCGGCGCGGCGACGCCGAGCGATGCGCCGCCCGGCGCCGACGCCGTGCGCGAGGCTTCCGACGGGAGCGGCCCGCATGGTTGACCGCCGCGTGCTCCAGAACTTCGATTGGGTCCTGCTCGGGCTCACGGCGACGCTCGTGCTCCTCGGCCTCGGCAATCTCGTCTCGGCCACCCACGGTGCCGCGTCCGGAGATCTCTCGCCCGAAGTGAGGCGGCAACTTCTCGCGCTCGGCCTCGGCTCGCTCGGGCTTCTCGCGGCGTTCGCCTTCGATTACCGGAGGATCGAGCGCTGGGCGTTGCCGATCTACTTCGCGTGCTGCTTGCTGCTCGCGTCGACCCTCGTGCTCGCGCCCGTCACGCGAGGCAACCGCGCCTGGCTCGTCTTCGGTCCGCTGCGGCTCCAGCCTTCCGAGCTCGCGAAGATCGGCCTCGTTCTCGCGCTCGCCTGGACCTTCCATCGTCATCCCGCGAGCGACATTCGCAGGCTTCGGGAGTTGTGGCGTCCCGCGCTCGTCGTGGCGCTTCCCGTCGGCTTGATCGTGCTGCAGAAGGACATGGGCGTGGCACTCCTCACGCTCCTGGTCGGCGCGACCTATCTGCCGTTCGTCCGGGTGCCGCTTCGAGCCTGGATCGGCGTCGCGGGCGCCGCCGCGCTCGCCGTGGCGGGCCTCTGGTCGTTCGCGCTCGCCGATTACCAGCGCCAGCGGATCCTCGACTTCCTCGATCCGGGACGCGATCCGCTCGCGTCGGGCTACCAGGCGATCCAATCGAAGATCGCGATCGGGTCGGGGGGGCTCCTCGGCAAGGGCTACCTCGCCGGGACGCAGACCCAGCTCCGCTTCCTCCCGACGCAGCACACGGACTTCGTCTTCTCCGTGCTCGCCGAGGAGTGGGGCTTCGTCGGAAGCGCCGTCGTTCTCGGCCTCTACCTCACGCTGCTCCTCTGGGGACTCGTCGTCGCGAGCCGGGCCCGTGACGGGTTCGGAACCATGCTCGCCGTCGGAATCGTCGGCTGCTTCCTCTGGCCGGCGCTCATCAACATCGCCATGGTGCTCGGGCTCGCTCCCGTGATCGGTGTCACCTTCCCGCTCTTCTCCTACGGAGGCTCGTCGCTCATCGCGAGTCTCGTCGGGATCGGGCTCCTGCTGAACGTCTCGATGCGTCGCTACATGTTCTAGCCGGGGCCCGGGGATCCCCTTCCGCGAAGCAGGAAAGACGATGCGAGCCTCGCCGCAGGCTCCTACCCTCCGCGGCATGCCCACGAGCGCCGCCCGGCGTCCGCGTCCGCGTGTCGGAGCCTTCTTCGACATGGACAAGACGCTGATCGCCGAGAACTCCGGAACCCTCTACATGAAGTACCGCTACCAGCGCGGTGAGATCGGCGGCTGGGATCTTCTCGCCGGGCTCGGCGCCTACCTCAAGTACAAGGCGGGGCTCCTCGACATCGCTGCGTGGACACGCAGCATGATGTCGGAGTTCAGGGGGCAATCCGAGCGGGCGCTCACACGCGAGGCAAACCGCTGGTGCCGCGAGATGGTCGTCGAGACCGTCTACCCCGAGGCCGAGCGGCTCGTCCGCGAGCACCAGTCCGCCGGGCACGTCGTCGCGATCGTTTCGGGCGCGACCAAGTTCGTCGTGCGGCCCCTCGCCGAGAGGCTCGGCGTGAAGCATTACCTCTATACGCGGCTCGAAGTCGAGGGCGGCCGCTTCACGGGGCGCGTGATCGAGCCGGTCTGCTTCGAAGAAGGCAAGATCTACTGGCTCCAGCAGTTCATCGAGGAGCAGGGGATCGATCTCGCGAAGAGCTGGTTCTACACCGACTCGATCACCGACCTGCCGCTCCTCAACCTGGTCGGGCATCCGGTCGTGACCAACCCCGACCCCTTCCTCTACCGAGAGGCCGTACGCCGCCGCTGGCCCGTGCGCTTCTTCGAGCCGCCCGATCGAGCGCGCGCGCGGGAGACGAGGCCGGCCGAGTCGCCGTGAGGCCGTAGTCGGAGCGGTCGCTCGCTACGCGAGGAGCCCGTTCAGCATTTCTTCGAAGAACGCCTTCGGCCGAGCGCCCTGGACCTGCTGCACGACGGTGCCATGCTTGAAGGCGAGCAGCGTCGGGATCGCGCGGATCCCGTAGCGGGTCATCGTCTGCGGGTTCTCGTCGACGTTGAGCTTCACGATCTTGACCTTGCCGTCGTAACGAACGGCGAGGTCGTCGAGGATGGGCTTGATCTGCCGGCACGGGGCGCACCACTCGGCCCAGAAGTCGATCACCGTCGGGATCGGTGACTGGAGCACCTCTTTCTCGAAGTTCCCGTCCGTGACGTCGGCCACCTTGCCCATCGCGTCCTCCTCGTTTCGCGCGTCGTCGCGATGCTAGCAGCGGGATCGCTCGCGCGCGGGCTTCGGATTGCAGCCCCGAGGGCTCGCAGGTAGACTCGACCCGGCTCTCATCTCTTCGTTTTTTCAGGGTTTTCCGCCGGGTGGGAGGGTGAATGAGCGGACGCGACGACGGGCTCGATCCCCGCGCTGCGAGCGGGCGGGTCCGCGCGCTCCTCGAAGAGAGCGCACGCGTCAAGCGGGCGCTCGCGGAGCAGGGCGCCGAGGCGATCGCGGCCGCGGCGGATGCCGTTTCCCGCTCGCTTCGAGCCGGGGGCAAGCTCCTCGTGCTCGGCAACGGCGGCTCGGCGTCCGACGCGCAGCATCTCGCGGCGGAACTCACGGGTCGCTTCGAGCGCGAACGTGACGCACTCGCTGCGATCGCGCTCTGTGCGAACACGTCGGAGCTCACGGCGCTCGGCAACGACTACGGCTTCGAGAAGGTCTTCTCGCGCCTCGTCGCCGCGCACGGACGTCCCGGAGACGTCGTGCTCGCGATCTCCACTTCGGGAAACTCGCCGAACGTTCTCGAGGCCGTTCGCGAAGCCAGGCGCCGCGACCTGCGAACGATCGCCTTCACCGGACGCGGCGGAGGCAAGCTCGCGCCGGCCGTCGACATCGCCGTGGTCGTCCCTTCCGACGAGACTCCGCGGATCCAGGAGGCGCACATCGCGGCGGGGCACGCGCTGTGCGAGCTCGTCGAGTCGGCGCTTCTCGCAGAGCCGCGTTGAGCGGGAGGGCGCGCTAGTGCGCCGCATCGTGTTGCGAGAGGGCGACCTCGCGAGAGAGCAGGTGGACGCGATCGTGAACGCCGCGAACAGCGCGCTCGCCCTCGGGGCGGGAGTCGCCGGCGCGCTTTCTGCGCGAGCAGGCCCTGAGCTCGAGGCCGAATGCAACCGCCACGGACCGATCGAGGTCGGCGGCGCCGCAATCACCGGCGCCGGGCGGCTCGAGGCGCGCTTCGTGATCCATGCGGCGAGCATGGCTCCCGGCCGGCCTGCGACCGAGGAGAGCCTTCGATCGTCGTTTCGCAGGAGTCTCGAGCTCGCGAGCGAGCACGGATGCCGGACGCTCGCAGCGCCGGCGATCGGCGCCGGGATCGCCGGCCTCCCGCTCCAGCGTGTCGCCGAGATCCTTCTCGAAGAGGCCCGGCGCCACCTCGACGGGGCGACGACACTCCTCGAGATCCGCTTCGTGCTCTTCGGGGAGCCGGCGTACCGCGTCTTCGAGCAAGTCCAGGACGCGGACCGGATTGCCTCGCAGATGGCCGCGCTCGCCGCACGCCGGGATCGGAGCGGTGCTTGATCGTCGCGGGCCTGCAGATCGCCGCCGCGCTCTACCTCGTCGCAGGCCTCGCCGCATGGCTCGGCGTCCTGCTCCGTGCAACGCGGATCACGAGGGCGTCGGTCGGCCTCCTCGTGGCGGCGGCCGCGGTGCACGGTTTCACCTTCGTGGGGTTCCATTTCGAGTCGTCGCCGCCTCCACTCACCGACCTCCCCGCGGCCGTCTCGCTCATGTCGTGGATCGCCGCGCTCGCGCTCCTGGTCTTCTTGCGACGTGCGCGGCTCACGGCGCTGATCGGCCTCGTCGCGCCGGCCGCGTTCGTGGGCTCGTTCTTCGCCGCGCTCCGCTTCCCGCACTCGCCGACCGAACCGCTCGTCGGGACGGCGTCGTCGTGGCCGCATCTCCACGTGATCCTCGCGAGCACCGGCCTCGCGCTGCTCGGCCTCGCCTGCGGGGCCGGTTTTGCGTTTCTCGCGGTGGACCGCGCGCTCAAGCGCCGGCGACCGGTGCGTTCGCGCTGGCCCTCGCTCGAGGCGCTCGATCGCGTGAACCGCGCGACGCTCGGTCTCGGCTTCCTGCTGCTCAGTCTCGGCGTCGTGACCGGGATGCTCTGGGTCGACAGCGAGACGGGAAGCGTCTGGACGGGAACTCCGCACGAGACGTGGTCGGCGCTCGCGTGGGCGGTCTACGCCGTGCTCTTCGCGGTTCGCTTCGGCGGCCGGCAGCGCGGGCGTCGTGCGGCGCTCGCGGCGGTGGCCGGCTTCGTCTTCCTCTTCTTCGCCGTGATCGGTGTCGGACTCCTCGCATGAGGGTCCTCCTCCTCGGGATGAACCACCGCACCGCGCCGGTCGAGCTCCGCGAGCGCTTCGCGGCGTCGGACCCCGCGCCGCTGCTCGCGAAGCTCGTCGAGTCCGAGGAGATCGAAGAGGCCGTCCTCGTCTCGACCTGCAACCGGGTCGAGGTGATCGCGCTCACGCAACGGCCCGAGGCGGCGCGGCTTCGGCTCCGCTCGTTCTTCCGCCGCGAACTCGGCGGCGAGGCGGCGGCGGGCGAGGAGGGCCGGAGGCTCGACGACGCGCTCTACGAGCTCGCCGATGCCAATGCGATGCGCCACGTCCTCCGCGTGACCTCGTCGATCGATTCGATGGTCGTCGGCGAACCCCAGATCCTCGGCCAGATGAAGGATGCGTACCGCACGGCCGTCGACGCCGGCGCCTGCGGAACGATCCTCGCTCGGTTGTTCCAATGCGCCTTCGCCACCGCCAAGCGGGTGCGCCGCGAGACGCGGATCGCCGAGCGCCCGATCTCGGTCGCTCGCGTCGCGGTCGATCTCGCCCGCCAGATCTTCGAGGATCTCTCGGAGAAGACGGCGCTCCTGATCGGCGCGGGAGAGATGATCGAGATTGCGCTCGAAGCGCTTCGCGAGGACGGCCTCTCGTCGATCCACGTCGCGAACCGAACTCGCGCGCACGCGGCCGAGCTCGCCGAGCGCTTCGGCGCGACGGCACATGCGCTCGACGAGCTTCCGTCGCTCCTTCTGCGCGCCGACGTGGTGCTCTCGTGCATCGGCGGAAGCTCACCACTCGTAACGCTCGCGATGGTGACGACGGCAATCGACTCGCGCGAGGGGCCGCTCTTCATCATCGACATCGGGGTCCCGCGAAACGTCGATCCGTCGGTGAATGCGCTCGACGGTGTCTACCTCTACGATCTCGATGACCTCGCCGAAGCGGCGGCGGCGAACGCCGAGGAGAGGCGCCGCGAGACGGTCCGCGCCGAGGCGATCGTCCTCGAGGAGCAGCAGCGCTTCGATGGCTGGCTCGCTGCGCTCCAGGCGGTGCCGACGATCCGGGATCTACGCTCGCGCGCCGAGAGCATCCGCGTGGCGGAGCTCGAACGGGTGCTCGGACGACTCGGCCTCGATGGCGCGCAGCGCGAGGCGGTCGAGGCCCTCACGAGGTCGATCGTGAACAAGCTCCTGCACGCGCCGCTGTCGAGGCTCCGATCGCAGTCGGAACATGCCGGCGGCTTCGCGAGCCTCGAGGCGGTTCGCGAGCTCTTCGGTCTCGATTCGCCGAGGTCGGGCGAGGGCGAAGAAGGCGGCGACGCCGATGGCGACGGGTCGTCGCGAGAAGAGCCATGAACACGCTTCGCATCGCGACGCGATCGAGCGACCTCGCCCTCGCCCAGGCGCGCGGGGTCGCGGCGAGGATCGAGGCGGCGCTCGGCGTGGCGACCGAGCTCGTCCTCGTCACGACGAGCGGGGATCGGCTCCAGCACGTGAAGCTCGCCGACGTGGGTGGGAAGGGGCTCTTCGTGAAGGAGATCGAAGAAGCGCTCCTCGACGGGCGTGCCGACCTCGCCGTGCACAGCGCGAAGGACCTCCCCGCGTTGCTCGCGCCGGGGCTCGTGCTCGCCGCGTGCCCGGAGCGCGCCGATGCGCGCGACGCGCTCGTGACGCGGCAGGGGATGGGCTCGCTCGCCGCGCTCGCGAGAGGTGCACGCGTCGGAACCGGAAGCTCGCGTCGCGCTGCGCAGCTTCTCGCGGCGCGACCCGATCTCGAGATCGTCCCGCTGCGGGGAAACGTTCCGACGCGGCTGCGCAAGCTCGAGAGCGAGTCGCTCGACGCCGTCGTTCTCGCGGCGGCCGGCCTCGAGAGGCTCGGACTCGGGGGGCGCATCGCCGAGCGGATCGAGGTGGACGTCCTGCTCCCCGCGCTCGGGCAGGGAACCCTCGCGCTCGAGGCGCGTGGCGGCGATCCGATGGTCCGCGATCTCGGGCGGCTCGAGGACCCGCGCGCACGTGCGGCGCTCGACGCAGAGCGCGCCTTCTTGCGGCGGCTCGAGGGCGATTGTCACGTCCCGCTCGCCGGGCTCGCGAGCGTCGAGGGGGGTCGGGTCCACCTGCGCGGTCTCGTGGCGAGCGAGGACGGGGTTTCGATCGTCCGGGGCGAAGGGAGCTCGGACGTCGAGCAGGCGGCGCTCGCGGGGGAGCGCGCGGCCGATGCCGTCCTCGGAGCGGGAGGCGCCGAGATCCTGGCGGCGCTCCGCGGGGAGCCGCGCAGGCGATGAGACGGCGCGGAAAGGTCTGGCTCGTGGGCGCCGGCCCGGGGGATCCGGGTCTTCTCACGCTTCGCGGGGCCGAGGTGCTGCGGGGGGCGGACGCCGTCCTCTACGACGCGCTCGTCGACCGTTCGCTCCTCGACCTCGTCCCCGAGCACGCGCTCCGGATCGACGCAGGCAAGCGCGGGCACTCCGACCGGAACCTCCTGCAGGACGACATCACGAGGCGCCTCGTCGACCTCGCTCGCGAGGGCAAGCAGGTGGTTCGTTTGAAGGGAGGGGATCCCTTCGTCTTCGGAAGAGGTGGTGAGGAGGCGAGCGCCTGTGTGGCCGCCGGGGTCGATTTCGAGGTCGTCCCCGGCGTGAGCGCAGCGATCGCGGCTCCGGCGTACGCCGGGATTCCCGTGACCGATCGACGCCATTCGGCCTCCGTCGCGATCGTGACGGGGCACAAGGATCCCCTCTCCGGAGCGGCGCCGGTTCGCTGGCCCGAGATTGCCGTGGGAGCCGAGACGCTCGTGGTGCTGATGGGGCTTCGCAGCCTCGAGACCTGGGTGGCCGAGATCCTCTCGAGCGGCAGGTCCCCCGCGACGCCGGCCGCCGTGATTGCGAGCGCCACGACCCCCCGACAGCGTGTGGTGTCGGCCCCCCTCGGCGAGCTCGTGGCGCGGGTTCGAGAAGCCGGTCTCGAGCCTCCGGCCACGATCGTGGTGGGCGAGGTGGTGCGACTGCGAGAGGAGATCGCCTGGTACGAGAGGCTTCCGCTTTTCGGCCGCCGCGTCCTCGTGACGCGTGCGAAGGAGCAGGCGACGGCGATGATCCACTCGCTCCGCACGGCAGGGGCCGAGCCCGTGGCACTCGCCGTGATCCGCATCGCGGCCTGCGAGAAGACCCCCGCGCTCGATCGCGCGCTCGCCGAGCTCGACGCGATCGACGCCGTGCTGCTCACGAGCGCGAACGCCGCGAGGCTCCTCGCCGCCCGTGCCGCGGCGCTCGGAATCGAACTCGGCAGCGCGGCGTGTCGCTTTCTCGTCGTCGGTCCGATGACCGAGCGCGCGGCGCGCCAGGCGGGGCTTCGGATCGATCCGCTCGCATGTCGTCGCTGGGACGCGGAGGGGCTCCTCGAGGCGCTTCGTGAGGAACGCCCCGTCGCGGGGCTCCGCTTCCTCTTGCCGAGGTCGACGGCGGCGCGCGAAACGCTCGCCGAGGGCCTTCGTGCGGGCGGCGCACGGGTCGATGCCGTCGATCTGTATCGACCCGTCCCGGTTCCCTTCGATGCAGCGGCGATCGGAGACGAGATCCGATCGGGAGGCTTCGATGCGCTCACTTTCACGAGCCCGTCGACGGTGCGACATTTCTTCGGGCCGCTCGACACGGGTTCGCGCGAGGCAGCCTCGCGCCTCGTCGTCGCGGCGATCGGCCCGTCGACCGCTGCCGCACTTCGTGAGGAAGGGGTCGCGCCGACCGTCGTGGCCTCGAGCGCGACCGCCGAAGCGCTCGTCGACTCGCTCGCGGAACATTTCGCGAAGCCGGGAGGATCGTGATGGCGTTTCCGACGACGAGAGCACGGCGACTTCGCCGCGGCGAGACCCTCCGGAGAATGGTCCGCGAAACGCGGCTTTCGCGCGACGACCTCGTCCTGCCGCTCTTCGTCGTCGAAGGGAGGGGGGTCCGCGAGGGCGTCCGCTCGATGCCGGGAGTCGATCGCTTCAGTGTCGATCGCCTCGCCGACGAAGCGAAGCACGTTCGCGACCTCGGGATCCCCGCGGTGATCCTGTTCGGGATCCCCGCCCACAAGGACGCTCGCGGCTCCGGAGCCGACGATCCGAACGGGATCGTCCAGCGTGCCGTCGCCGCCGTGAAGAGTGCGGCCCCCGAGCTCTGCGTCGTCACCGACGTCTGTCTCTGCGAGTACACGGACCACGGTCACTGCGGAATCGTCGAGGGCGACGAGATCCGAAACGATCCCTCGGTCGAAAGGATCGCTGCGGCCGCGCTCTCGCACGCTCGCGCGGGCGCCGACATCGTGGCGCCGTCGGACATGATGGACGGGCGCGTTGCGGCCATCCGCCGGATGCTCGACTCGAGCGGTTTCGACGAGATCCCGATCCTCTCGTACGCCGCGAAGTACGCGAGCGCGTACTACGGCCCGTTCCGCGAGGCCGCAGAGAGCGCTCCGGCATTCGGCGACCGCAGGAGCTACCAGATGGATCCGCCGAACCGGCGCGAGGCGCTCCGCGAGATGCGGCTCGACCTCGAAGAGGGGGCCGACCTGCTCCTCGTCAAGCCCGCGCTCCCCTACCTCGACGTGCTCGCCGACGCACGTCGCGAGTTCGACGTTCCGCTCGCCGCGTACCACGTCTCCGGCGAGTACGCGATGCTGATGGCCGCGGCGGAGCGCGGTTGGATCGACGGTCCGCGTGCGACACTCGAGGCGCTCGTCGCGATCAAGCGCGCCGGTGCCGACCTGATCCTCACCTACGCAGCGAAGGACGTCGCTGCGAGGCTCGGAGCCTGAATGCGTTACAAGGTCGTCGAGACGGGGACGGTGACCGAGGAGGAGCTCGAGAAGCTCCTGAACGAATGGACCGCGCAGGGCTGGAAGCTCGACGGGATCCAGTTCGCGATGCGCGAGTCATCGAAGCGACCGAGCATGGCGTTCCTGCTCTTCACGCGGGAAGGCGAGGGGGACTGATCCGGCGCAGGAGTTCCGACGAACCGGGACGTCGCGGTCCCGGCGTCGCCGCCACGCCGGTCAGAGTTCGTCCTCCTCCTCGAGTGCCGTCACCCGGACGGGATGCGGCGCGTACTCGTGACCGTCGTCCCAGCCGGGGAGGCGACGCGCCTCGGCGATCCAGCTCTCGGCGAGGTTCTCGTCGACGATGACCGAACTCGCGTCGGCCGACTCGGCGATGCCTTCCCAGAGCTCCTGGCCGCCGCTCTCCCACCAGCCTCGCGACGGGAACTCGAAATCGATCCGGAGCTTCACCATTGCCGCCGGACGCTACCCCGGGAATCCGGCGCAGCAATGCCAAAGCCGGATCACCGTCGGCGCCCCGGGCGACGGCCTCGCTCAGCGCGAGCCGGCGCCGAACTGCGGTGCGATCTCGCGAGCGAGCCGTTCGATCGACTCTTCCGCTTCCTCGTCCGCGACGCCCGGAATCTCGCTTCTCGCGATCAGCAGATCCATCCCGAGCCGCTCGCGGTAGCGCCCCACGAGATCGAGGACCTCCTGCGCGGTTCCGACGAGCACGCGCTCGCCGAGGCCTCCCGAAAGGGCTCGAGCCATCGCAGGGGGAAGACCGCGAGGGCTCCTTGCGGCCTCGGCCTCGAGTCGCTCGCGAGCGTCCCGGGCACGAAGCTCGCTCCCTGCGACGAAGACGGTCCGCAGGATCGCGACGGAGAGCGAATCGGGATCGACTTCGGGGGCGAGCGCCGCGCGATGCGTTGCGTGGTTCTCGGCGAGCACTTCGAGCGACTCGAGCGGAGAGGCCAGATACGGAAGCCCGCGGCGGGCCGCCTGGAGCAGTCCCTTGCGGCCGAACGCGGCGACACTGAGCGGCGGATGCGGCGTCTGGAGTGGGCGCAGGGCGGGGCGTGGCCCCTCGAAAGCGCCATCCGCGCCGGTCCACGCGTCGAGGATGGCATCGAGCGCCGCGTCGAAGCGATCCCGCTTCTCGGCGGCCGGGACACCGAAGGTGTCGAGCACGGCGGGGGCGAAGCCCCGGCCGAGCCCGAGGTCGACCCGACCGCCCGAAAGCACGTCGAGCGCCGCCACCTCCTCGGCGATCCGGAGCGGCGAATGGATCGGGAGCAGGAGCGAGGTGGTTCCGAGGCGGATGCGCCGTGTCCGCGCGGCGATGGCAGCGAGCGCGACGAGCGGCGATGCCATCGATCCGGGGCGGAAGTGCATCTCGGGGACCCAGACTCCGTGGAGTCCGATCGCCTCGGCTCGCTCGGCGCGGCGGAGCAGGCGCGTCCACGCGGCGGCGTCCGTGGCTCCGCCGAGCGCGATCCCGATCCGAAGCGGCCTCAAGCCGAAGGCGCCGGACGATGCTGACCGAGCGCGTAGGGCATGAGCGTCCGCAGTAGGTCGACACGGGAGCCGAGCGTCCGGGAGATTCCCGAAAGCAACCCGAGCACACGGCCGAGCAGCACGACGTGGCCCGGGATGCGGACGATCGGGTTGCGTCGGACGAGATCGGGGATCTCGTCGTTCAGCGTCTCGAAGACGCGCGGGTCGACGTAGGGCCGATCGCGGAAGCGCGCCGCGAAGTCGAGAAAGAACCTCGCCGCGTCGCGGAGCGCTTCGCGCTCGCCGCTCTTCGTCTCGAATCCCATGTCGTGGAGTGCCGTTGCAAGCCCTTCGGCGTCGTCGCGGAGCATGGCCACCGCGACGCGAACGACCGCCTCGCGGAAGCCTTCGGGAAGATCCTTCGAGAGCCCGAAGTCGAGCATCACGAGCCGCGGGCCATCCGGCTCGACGAGCAGGTTTCCCGGGTGAGGGTCGGCGTGGAAGAAACCGTGGACCAGCACCTGCTCGCAATAGGCCTCGACGAGCGTCTGCACCACACGATGCACGTCGACTCCGGCCGCGAGCAACCGCTCGGTGTCACTGATGCGGATCCCATCGATGAACTCCATCACGAGGAGCCGTCTCGTCGTGAACTCGTGGTGGATCCGCGGAACACGGACGTCGTCGCGGCCCGCGAACTGCCGCGCGGCGGTTTCGGCGTTCGCGGCCTCGTTCACGAAGTCGAGCTCCCGCGGCACGTAGGCTCCGAGCTCGTCGATGAGCGGTATGAGATCGAAGTTTCGCTCGATCACGCCGATCGCCCGGAAGAAAACGCGGAGATTGGCGAGATCGCTCTGCACCAGCGTCGCCACCTCGGGGTACTGCACCTTCACGGCCACGCGCTCCCCGCCCCGGAGCCTCGCCTCGTGCACTTGCGCGAGCGACGCTGCGGCGATCGGGCGTTCGGAGAACGACTCGAAGACCTCCTCGACGCGGCGGCCGAGCTCGCCCTCGACCACTCGCCGCACGACGGGAAAGGCCTTCGGGGGAACGCGGTCCTGGAGCTTCGAGAGCACCTCGACGTACTCGCGCGGGAGGACGTCGCTCCTCGAACCCATGAACTGGCAGCCCTTCAGGATGAGCCCGCGCAGATCGACCGCGGCCTCGTAGATCGACTCGGCGCTCCGCCGGTTGAAGCGTGACCAGCGCTCGCGCATGTCGTGGGGGCGGACTCTCGCTTCGAGGAGCTGATTCGCCTTGATCCCGAGGTACACGCGGCCGAAGGTGGTTCCGATCCGGCGCGCGCGCTGCGCGCGCGCGAGCGGCGAGAGTGTCCGTTCGCTCACCACAACTCGGGCGGCTTCTGCGGGCACGACCAGCTTCCGCCCTCGACGGCGGGGTCGTCGGCCGACGCGGGAACGGCATCGGGGCCGGAGTCCGCATCCTCGCCCACGCGGCCGAACGAGGCGTCTGCTTCGTCCTCCGGGAAGGGCGGGTTGTAGGCGCATTGCACCCAGCGCGGCGCGGAGAACTCGAGGAGGTAGTTCGTTCCGAAGTTCTGGTACGTGAAGCGCGGCGCCTCGAAGATCCCGAAGCCGATCCGCGGTCGGGGGATCTCGTCGAGGTCGCGCTTCTCGACGAGCTCCTCGAGACTCTCGGGATAGACGGACTCGCGAGCCCGGTAGCGATCGAGGGCGTCGAGGATCCTCTTCGCCTCGGTGTTCCGCGTGACGCCGTAGTCGCGATCGACGAGGACCTCGCCGGTCAGGACGGGAAGCGCCACGAGCGCTGCGCCGAGCGTCCATGGGGCCGCAGTGCGGAGCAGGACCGTACTCTCCTGGTGGCGGCGTGAGAGTTGGAGCTGCACGAGCGCGGAGACGACGACGAGCGCGAGCAGGCCGGCGCCGAGCTGCCAGCCGAGCCCGAACGCCGCGAGCGGAAGCGCCGCAGCGAGCGCGACGCAGACCCCGGCGCCGCCGCGAGCGCCACCTTTCGAGAGACCGGCGGCGGCGAGCACGAGCCCGATGGCTGCGAAGACCGTCGCGACGAGCGCGGCCCCCACTTCGAGACCGAACATCGGAACCACCGGCCAGGGCGAGATCGCGAAGGGGAGGGCTGGATCCGTCCCCGTGACGTCGCGGATCGCGACGACGACGGCTGCGGCAATCGGAACGTACGAGACGATCCGCGCCGGCCAGCGGAGCGCGAGCCAGCGCCGCGTGAGCCAGGGTGCGAGCAGCGCGGCGGCCGTCGCGAGCGCGAAGAGCAGCATCACGGCCGACCCCCGCCAGTGGAAAAAGCTCCACACGGCGCGCCGGCCACCGCCGAGACCATAGAAACACGAGAGCAGGACGGAGCCGACGGCGGCGAGCGCGAGGGTCGCCGCCAGGGGCGAGCGGGTGAGATACGCCACCGCCAGAAAGAGCGCGAAGGCCGGCAACGCGAAGACGGCGGTCGCGAGCCCCGGCTCGGCGAGCAGCGGGTCGAAGACCTCGTAGGTGAAGAACAGACCCCGAGGCTGCCACCAGGCGACGATGGGCCCGTTGCCGGTGGCGCCGACTCCGTGGTGGATCACGCCCGCGTAGGCGACCGCCAGCACGAGCAGGACCCAGCCGGCGACCGCCGGCAAGGCGCTGCGGCGCTCGACCGAACGGTCGTTCATCGCTTGCGGTCGGGGCGAGCGACGCCGACCGAAACGCCCCGCGTCCTCATCCTTCCCTCGCGGGGCAGGAGCTGGATCTGCGCCTTCACCTCGATCGTGCGGCCCTCGAAGAAGCGTTCGGCCATCTCGACCATGTCGAGGCTCTCGAGGGTGCGCGCGAGTTCGCCGGCCAGCCGTTCGATGAACTCCGACCGCGTCCGTTCGCTCTGGTCGACTGCGAAATCGACCCACTCCCTCGGCATCGCTTCGCCCACGGCGCGGCGAACGGCTTCGTTCGTGCTCAGGATCCCCGAGAGCCCGGCCGTGATCGCACGGCGCAGGATCTCGGGTACTCCGGCTCCGGCGGGGTCGATTTCCGGCTCCGGAGCGGGGAGCGGAGAGCCCGGCGCGGTACGTCTTCGGTTCCCTCGCGTGCTCGCCATGAAGTAGACTCTCCGTGTGGGCCAGACACGCGTCCGTGACCTGATGCAGGAGAAGATCGTCACGATCGGGGCCAGCGATCGTCTGTCGACCGTCGAGGATATCATGACGCTCGGACGGGTGCGCCACATGCCCGTCGTCCAGGGGGGCAGGCTGGTCGGCGTGGTCTCTGAGCGCGATCTCCTGCGCGCGTCGCTTTCGAACCTGACCCGCCTCGACCTCGAAGAGCGCCGTGCGTTCCTGAACGGCGTCGAGATCGCCCGGGTGATGTCGTCGCCTCCGATCGTGATCGACGCGGATTCGCCCGTC
>CAJPFO010000212.1 GCA_905339255.1 Myxococcaceae bacterium | reverse complement strand
CCGCCGGGGCTCCTCCGGCGCGGGCCGGGGGTGCGCTCCGGGCCTAGAAGATCGACCCGAGACGGGCCCGCCGATCTTGCTTGATCGCGGCCCTTCGCGGGTGCAGGATCGTCGCGTGCTGGGATCGGGACTCCGCGCCGCCGCATGGCTCGTCTTCCTGGGCGCGCTGCCCACGCCCGCCTTTGCCGGGCCCGTCCGCTCGCTTTGCGTGCCGAGCGTCGGCGAGAAGCTCGGCGTCCGCTTCATCGAGGTCTGCCCGGCGAGGGCCGGCGAGGTCTTCGACGACGCCTCCGGAGGCGACCGGGCGCTCCCAGGTTTCTGGATTTCGGCAACGCCACTGCCTTGCTCGCACGGAAGCCACGAGACCCTCGATTGCCCGACCGTGACGGCGCTCGAGGCCTCGCCCGTCGGCTCCAGGCTCCGGAACCGCCCGATGCGCGCGTCGGTGCTCGACGCCGAGACGGCGCACCGCATCTGCACGCTTCGCTTCGGAGGGCGGCTTCCCACGGCCGCGGAGCGCGAACACGCGCGCCACGCCCTCGGCCTGGTCTCGCTCCTCGTCCGTGAAGAGGCCGCGCAGGACCGTCGCGTGGCCTTCGATGAGCTTCCCGAATGGGTCGCTGCAGAGGATTGCGAGAGGAATCCCTCGACGATCGCTCCGGAGTGCCGGGTCTCGCTTTCGCCTCCGATCGTTCCGCGGCCGCGGCGCGAAGGCGACGCGCTCCTCGCCTGCGACGCCGAGATCGCCGACTTCGGGAGCGAGCCCTCCGTGGCCATCGGCGGGAGCTGCGAACTCGGCATCGAGGCCGAGCGCAGAAGGCCTCGCTGCGCCGCGTTCGTGCCGCACGCGGCGTACCCCTCGCGCTTCACGCTCGCCTGCCGCGACGCGACGCCGGAAGTCTCCGAGGCCGCGGCGCGCCCGACGAGCGAGCTCGCCGCCTTCCGCTGCGTGCTCCCGCGCCGCGCGCTCGGAAGCCTCGGCGAGCCGGTCGCCGACCGCTCGCCGCCGCGCGCGCCCTGAACGGCCGCGATCCGCAACGAAGTGGACGTGCCGCCTCTCGAGTCGCGAGCGAACGAGCCGCGCTCCCGCCACGGCGCGACCGGCGCGGGCGAGCGGCGACGCCACCCCCGCATCCGGTAACGTCGTCGCGCCGAATGAGTCCGGAGTCCTCTGCACGAGAGCGGGCGCAACGAGTGCCCTCGCCGCTTGCGACGCGCTGGAGCGCGAAGGTCGATCCCGCGTGCGTCCACCCCGAACATCCGCGCCCGCAACTCGTCCGCCCCGAGTGGCGAACGCTGAACGGCATCTACGAGTTCGCCATGCGGCCCGCGGGCGAGAGCCGCCCGACCCGCTTCGACGAGAGGATCGTGGTGCCCTTCCCCGTCGAAGCCTCGCTCTCGGGGATCGGCCGCGCCGTGACCGAGCACGATCGCCTCTGGTACCGGCGCGTCTTCTCGGTGCCGCGCGCTCCGGAGGGTCAGCGCTGGTGGCTTCGCTTCGGCGCCGTCGATTGGCGGGCCGAGGTCTTTCTCGACGGCAGGCCGCTCGGCGTCCACGAGGGGGGCTTCGATCCCTTCGGCTTCGACGTCGGCGTGCTCGGCGGCGATCACGAGCTCGTAGTCGGCGCATGGGATCCGACCGACGCCGGGCCCCAGCCGCGCGGAAAGCAGGCCCGGCATCCGAGCCGCTTGCTCCGACACATCTACTACACGCCCGCGAGTGGGATCTGGCAGACGGTCTGGCTCGAACTCGTCCCGACCACGCATCTGGCCGCGCTTCGTTCGACTCCGATCGGCGACACGCTCGAGATCGTCGCGCGGCTCGCCGGCGCGCGAGGCGACGAGCATCTCGTGGTTCGCGCGCTCGCGCTCGGCCGGGAGGTGGGGCGGACCGACGCCGGATCTCCGGGCCGTCCGTTTCGCCTCGGGCTCGACGGCGCACGACGCTGGAGCCCCGAGGACCCCTTCCTCCACGAGCTCGAAATCGAGGTCCGTCGCGGGAGCGAGACGATCGATCGCGTGACGAGCTACTTCGGACTTCGTGACGTCGGAATCCGCCGCGATCGGGCGGGAAGGCTCCGCTTCTTTCTCGACGGCGAGCCACGCTTCCTCCACGGTCTCCTCGATCAGGGCTACTGGCCCGACGGGATCTACACCGCCCCCTGCGACGAGGCGCTCGCCTTCGATCTCGAGCAGACGAAGCGGCTCGGCTTCGATCTCGTCCGCAAACACGTGAAGGTCGAGCCCGCGCGCTGGTACTGGCATTGCGATCGGCTCGGGCTTCTCGTGTTCCAGGACATGCCGAGCGGGGATCGTTCGACGTTCGGAGTTCCGATCGGCGGGATCGGCCCCTTCGACGCCGCGCGCTGGCTCGGCGCGCGAGGCATCCGCCGGAGCCCGCGCTCGGCGGCGATCTTCGAGCGCGAGCTCGAGGCGATGATCGCGAATCTCGCGAGTCATCCCTCGATCGTCGCCTGGGTTCCCTTCAACGAAGGCTGGGGACAGTTCGACGCCGCGCGCATCGCAGGCCGCGTGAAGGCGCTCGATCCGACCCGGATCGTCGACGCCGCGAGCGGCTGGGTCGATCCCGGAGTCGGTGATGTTCGCGACGTCCACGTCTACTACCCGGGCCCGCGGATGCCCTCGCGACCCGACCCCGAGCGCGCGGAGGTCCTCGGTGAATGGGGCGGTCTCGGCCTCATCGTCCCCGGACACACCTGGCCGAAGCGGTCCTTCGCGTACCGCATCCTTCCCGACGCTGCTTCGCTCGAGTCCGCCACCGCGCGTCAGCTCGATGCGCTCGAGACGCTCGCACGGCGCGGACTCGCCGCGGCGGTCTGGACACAGACCACCGACGTCGAGGGCGAGGTGAACGGTCTCTTCACCTACGACCGGGAACGCACCAAGCTCGACGCCGAGGGGCTCGCGCGTCGCAACCTCGCGCTTCGCAAGGCCGCAGCGGCCGCGATGCGAGCGAGCGATGCAGAGTCGGAAGCGCCCGACGCGGATC
>CAJPFO010000211.1 GCA_905339255.1 Myxococcaceae bacterium | reverse complement strand
TGAGGTCGACGCCGCGCAGGACCTCGATCTCGGCGACCTCGGTCCGGAAGACCTTTGCGACGCCCTCGGCCCGCAGCAGCTCGTTCGCCACGGCGGCCCCGGCGGCGGGCTCATTCATACCGGAGCCCCTCGGCCGGATCGTGACGCTGATCGATGGTCGGGTCGTCTCCTAGGAATCCGATGCCTTCGGCGCTCGCGAACGAATGCGTTTCCTGCCGCATCGTGGCGGGCGAGGCACCGAGCCATCGAATCGCCGAGGACGAATCGACGCTGGCGTTCCTCGATATCGCGCCGGCCGCCCCGGGCCACGTGCTCGTGATTGCGCGCCGACACGCAGCGACGCTCCTCGATCTCGACGCCGAGGACGTCGCAGCGGTAGCGCGCATCCGCCGAGGAGACGTGAGCCGATCGGGGCCCCTGGACCCGGGCCCGTCTCGAAACTCGGCCGGCCCCCGGCAGGCCCCTCCCGGGTGTCGGATCCGGCACACTTCGAGGCCCGCCACCCCTCTCACGACCGCCATCTCGAGCCGGGTCGATGCTCTTCTGACACGGAACGGCGCGCCGAGCCACTACTCCCGGGAGCGGGCCCACGCGGCAGGGGGGTGGGTTCCGCCTTTGGCTTCCGGGAGGTGCTCTCGTGCTGCGCAGCCGCTCGATCTTCTTGGCCTTCGTCCTCGCTCTCGGCCCCGTCGCGGCGCCCACTGCCGGCGCGATCATCCCGGGCTCGATCTCGACGGAGGGGACCTACCAGCGCGTGGGGCCCCCCGATTTCAGCGTCGGCACCGGCGGCAGCGTCGAGGAGATCGCCGGCTTCGTGAAGCCCTCGGGTGCTCTTGCTTCGAGCCAGCTCGGGGCGGGGCCCCTCCCGTCCGGGCTCTCGCTCTCGTTCGCCTCGATACTCTCGGGCGACGGAACCGACCTCGTCCTCCGCTACGACTTCTCGAACCTGGGGCCCGGCGCGCTCGGAGGGATCGGCTTCGTCTCGTTTCTCGATGCGGAGATCGACGAGCCCACCTTTTTCAACGAATACGCCGAGACGCAGGGTGCGCTCGCCCCCGGGCAGGGCTTCGAGGTCGATGAGCCGGGCTTCGTCTTCGGTGACATCTACGCGAACGCGCTCGCCGGAACACTCGACGGAACCAATGCGGTCCCGCTCTCCGATCCGGAGGACGTTTCGCTCGCGCTTTCGTTTTCCGTCGGGCCGCTCGCCCCGGGGCAGGTGGCGCGCTTCGAGTTCATGATCTCCGAGGATGGGGACTCGATCGGGGCCTTCCGGCTCGTCCAACGCGACATCGACCCCGGCTCGACCACCGTGATCACGTTCTCCGGGGCGGCGAGCGTCGTTCCCGAGCCGGGGACGGCGGCGCTCGTGATGGCGGGTGTGGTCGTTCTCGCAGGGGCCTCGAGGCGGCGGCAGTAGAGGGCGGGCGGCGGATGCGAAGCCTTCCTCTCGTCGCCTCGCCCGGTGCGCGTCTTTTCGCGGTTGCGCTCGTGGCGCTCGCCCTCGCGGGCTGTGACGAGACGACTCCCTCACCGGTGGCACCCGGGAGCGTCCCCGGGGCGGTGACCGGCGTCGAGTGCCGCCCGAAGAGCGGCAAGGTCGCGCTCTCATGGAACGCTTCCGATGCTGCGTACGCCTACCGGATCGAGCGGCGCGAGACCGGCGCCGCTCCGCTCGCGGTCGGTCAGGCGACTGCCGAGGCCTTCACCGACTATGCCGTCACGGCCGGTGTCGCGTATACCTACACGGTGACACCTATCGGTGTCGATGGCGAAGGTCCGGCCTCCGAGCCCTGCGCCGTAGGCGCGACCGCTGCCGAGGGCCCCGACGCGCCGCAGGGCCTCGTCTGTCGCGCCAAGGACGGAAAGATCGATGTCGCCTGGAGCGCGGCTCCCGGGGCCTTCGCGTACCGCGTGTTCCGGACGGGCGCCGGAGAGGCGCGCAGCCAGATCGCCGAGACGACGAGCCTCGCGCACGCCGATTTCGCGCTCCAGAACGGCTTCGAGTATGCCTACGAGGTCGTTGCGATCGATCGACGCGGGGGCGCCTCGGAGCCGTCCGCGCTCTGCACCGCCACGCCCGGCCCCCGACCGTCCGGACAGGCTCCGCCGGTCGTTGCGGACCTCGCCTGCCGCGGCAAGAACGACAAAGTGGACCTCACCTTCACCCGCGCTGCGGGCGCCGCGTTCACCCGGATCTATCGCTCCGAGTCCGGGGGGCTGGCCACGCCGATCGGCGAGACCACGGGCGGTGCGTTCGTCGTCTTCGGGCTCGCGATCGGTACCTCCTACGAGTTCTCGGTCGAGAGCGTCGCCGCAGGGGGCGCCGCGTCGCCGCGCTCCGCCGCCTGCGCCGTCACGGCCGCAGGTCGCGGGACGGGCCCGGCGAACCAGCCGCCCCGCATCACTTCGCAGCCCCTCACGAGCGCGCTCGAGGACCACCTCTACTACTACGCGGTGGTGGGCGCCGATCCCGAGAATGCGCCGCTCCGCTACGCGCTCCGGGCAGGGCCGCCCGGCATGTCGATCGGCGAAGACTCGGGTCTCGTCACCTGGAGCCCGTCGGCGAGCCAGATCGGAAGCCACGCCGTCGAGGTCGCGGTCGCGGATCCGGCAGGGGTGCTCGCGACGCAGGCGTACGTGGTGACGGCGGCCGATTGGAACGCTCCGCCCGAGATCACGTCGATTCCAGGACGCTACGCGCGTGCAGGTACGGCGTACGCCTACGACGTGCAGGCCTTCGATCCGGAAAACGCGACCCTCGCCTTCGTTCTCGGCGCGGGAGCGCCGGCGGGAATGAGCATCGATCCGGCGAGCGGCGTGGTCTCGTGGACGCCGGAAGCGACGGATGCCGGCAGCGCGCTCGTCGAGGTGCGCGCATTCGATCCGGCGGGTGCGTTCGCGGTCCAGCGCTTCGCGCTCGACGTGACGGCCGAGCCGCTCGATCTCGTGGCTCCGACCGGAGATCGCGTGCTGCGGCCGGGCGAAACGCTCCGGCTTCGTCTCGTCGCGAACTACCCCCGCGTAGGCTTCCGCGTCACACCGGCTCCGGAAAACTCGACCCTCGAGGACGGCGAGTTCACGTTCACGCCCGCTCTCGATCAGGAGGGCGTCCACGACCTCGGCTTCGAGGCGGTGCTCGGCACGGAACGCGACATGAACCCCGTCCGGATCGTCGTCGAGCGCGAGAATCGGCCGCCCGTGCTCGAGCCCATCGCGACGCAGGAGGTCGACGAGGGCGGGGTGCTTCGCGTGGCGCTCTCGGCGATCGACCCCGACGGCGACGCGGTGCGGATCATGGCGCCCGGGCTCGCAATCCCGAACGCGGTGCTGAACGAGCTCACGAACACCTTCGAGTTCACGCCCGGCTTCGATCAGGCGGGGAGCTACGCCGTCGCGATCACTGCGAGCGATTCGCGCGAGACCGTGGCGGGAGAGCTCCTGGTGACGGTCCGCGAGGCGGAGCCGCCGCTCACCGACCTCGACCTCGTCGTCGA
>CAJPFO010000210.1 GCA_905339255.1 Myxococcaceae bacterium | reverse complement strand
CGCGGCGCTCTCGGCGCGAGACATTGGACCGCTCGCGATGCTCGGTGCGCAGCGAACGCGCTGGGAGAACGGGCACGCACACATCGCGTGGGAGCGCTTCGACGAGCGCGAGCTCCATGCGCGCGTGCGCGAGATCGTCGGCGCAGGGCTCGTGCCGCGGCTCCATGCGATCGGGAACTTCGCCGTCGCGCAGGCCGCACGTGCGCTCGCTGCGGCGGGCGCGCCGCACGCGACGATCGAGCACGCGCTCCTGCTCGGTCCCCGCGAGATCGATCTCGCCGCGGCGAGCCGCGCCGTCGTCTCGATCCAGCCGGGCTTCGTGCCCACGCACGGCCCGGCCATGCGCGCACTCGGAATGGATTCGGCACTCCGCGCGGTACCGCTCGGGTCGCTCGTGCGCGGCGGAGTCCCGCTCGCGATCAGCTCCGATCATCCGTGCGGGCCGCTCGATCCGCTCCACAACCTCCGCCACGCCGTGACGCGAGAGATGCCGGGCGGCGAGCGCTTCGCGCCCTCGGAGGCGCTCACGCCCTCGCAGGCGCTCCGTGCCGCGACCGCAGGCGGCGCGGCGGCGGTGGGGTTTGCGGGCGAAGGGCTCCTCGTTCCCGGCGCGAAGGCCGACCTCGCCGTCTGCTCCGGGGATCCCTTCGCCCCTGGCACCCGCGTCGCAAGCACCTGGGTCGCAGGAGAGCGGGTCTTCCCCTCGCCGTAGCGCGAGCGCCCCAGCCCCTTCCCGATCGCGGTCGGATGCGCCGGGATCCACCGGCCCGACTTTGCTTTCACCCACTTGAAAATGAAAGTCAGTTTCTCTATATCCTCCCCGTCCGCGCGAGCCCAGAAGCCAGCCAGGCGATCGCCATGATCTTGCCCCCGGGGAGTTCCCGCGGGCGCCGACTGTCTGGGCCGCGCGGAAGGGTCGTCCCCTTCCCCGGCTCCCCCGGCCGCCGCGACGCGGCCGGCCGAAGGAGACGAACCCTTGTTGCTCGATCGACTCTGCCCCTGCGCGCCGCGGCGCCCTGCCGCGCGCCGCGCCGCGCGCTTCGCGAAGGCCGCCTTCGCGATCGCGATCGCATTCCACACCACGACGGCCTCGGCGACGAGCGAGGTGTGGGACGTTGCGGCCGATCCCTCCGATGGCTTCGGCGCGCTCACCGGCGCCTGGACGAACGGCGATCCGGGTACGGGCATCGCGGCCTGGAACGTCATCAACTCGCTTCCGACCGACACCAGCCCCGATGCGGCCGCATCGGGCTTCGAGTCCGCTTCGCTCACCGAGCTCACGGGGACGGCCTTTCTCACGGGCAGCGGGAACGTCTACAACTTCACGGCCGCGTCTTCGTTCCGCATCACGCTCTCGGGAACGGACCTCGACGGTGTCGGCGTCCGCGCCGTGGCGCTCCGCGTCGAGACCGTCGGGAGCGCCCTCGATCCCACGAGCGTGAGCCTTTTGGCGGGCGGCGACCCGATCGCGCCGGACTCTGCGAGCTTGCTCTACAGCGCGGCCGGCGGCGGCCCGTCCGGAAGCCAGGAAGAAGAGTGGCTCTTTCTCTTCCTCGGCGTTCCCTCGGGCGCCCTGCAGGTCGACTTCGCTGCATCCGGGCCGCACCTGAGCCTCGCGCAGGCCGCGGTCCTCACCGGACCGCTCGCGACGATCCCCGAGCCAGGCTCGGCGGCGCTCCTCGTCCTCGGCTTGGGCGGCCTCGCCGCGGCCGGGCGACGGCGACGCTGAGCGAGCGCGGGCCGGCCGGTGCGTCGGCCGGCCCGCGCCCTTCACGGGGCCCCTCCCTCCCACGAACATTCGCTCCGCATCGCGGGGCCGGAGATTTTGCGATGAAGAGATTCTCCCGATTGCTCATGCTCACCACGCTCTCGCTCACCACCGCACTCGGCGCCGCAGCCGTCCCGCTCGACTACGACGAAGCCCTGCTCGGTGACCTCTCGAGCGACACGAATGCTCCCACTCCCGTCTTCTTCGACGTCGGAGCGAACGTCGTGACCGGCACGACGGGCCAGCCGCTCACCGGTCTCTACGACAACGACGTCATCACCTTCACGCTCGCGCCCGGCCAGACCCTCACGCGGATCGATCTGCTCGCGTACCAGCCGGTCGGCGTGAACGGCACGGGATCGTTCATGGCGATCGGCGCGGGGGCGCAGATCGACAAGTTCAACGCGGCGGCGCATCTCGGCGATGCGCTCGTGAGCGCGCTCGGCGACGTCTTGCCGCTGCTCGCCGCAGGGACGATCTACGGCGCTCCCGGCTTCACGACGCCGCTCGGCCCGGGCACCTACACCTGGTGGTTCTCGGAGGCCTCGACCACGATCGCGTACTCGGTCTCGTTCGAGGTGGTTCCCGAACCGTCGACGGGGCTTCTCGTCGCCGCGGGGCTCGCGACGCTCGCCGCCCGAAGGCGCGCTCGCCAGGGCCTTCGCGCGTAGTCCATCGCCTGCGTGGCGGCGGCGGGCCGGCGCTCGCCGCCGCTACGCGGCGCTTTCGACGCCCGGCGGGTTGCTCGAGCGGCGGCCGAACCGCCAGGTGCCGTCGGGCTGGGCGACGAGCTCGACCGCCTCGCCGAGGGCGGGGTGGTCGGCGTCGAGCGGGGCTTGCGCGAGAAGCGCCGCAATCTCACGGATCACACAGGAGTGCGTCACCACCAGGGCCGAGTGGCCGGGGCTCGACGCGAGTTCGCGAAGACCGCGCTCGACGCGGGCGGAGAACTCCGCCGCGGGCTCTCCTCCGGGAAACTCGAAGCCGCGCGGATCGCTTCGCCAATCCTCGAAGCGGACCGGATCGGAGGCCGCGGCCTCCTCGCGCGTGAGGCCCTCCCAGCGGCCGAGGTGCCGCTCGCGGAAGGCGTCGACGAGACGGATCGAACGGCCGTTCGCGACCACTCGAGCCGACTGCCAGGCCCGGCGCAGGGGGCTCGCCGCAACCACGTCGCAGCCCTCGCCGCGAAGCCGCGCCGCGGCGATCTGCATCTGCTCACGGCCGGCCGCCGAGAGGTCGGGATCGCTCGAGCCGAGGAAGCGATGGGCCGAGTCCGCGGTGGACTCCCCGTGGCGGAGCAGGACGAGGCGACGCATCGGATTCCTCCCGAGCGGAGCGGCCGCGACGAGCCGCCCGCATTCGCCGTCCCGCCCTCGGGCGCGCGGCGCGCGGAGGATCGGGAAGACCGCCGACGCCGTCAACGCACGGCGCACGCCCTCGATGCGGGCCCCGGGCGGGCCTTCTAGACTCCCGTTACCGGCAGCTCAGATCGGGGGGATTCGTGGGCTTGCGCGCCATCCTGCTCATCGTGTTCGGGCTCTTCGTTCTCGCTGGAGGCGGCCTCGCCTTCGTGCGCTGCGAGGGGTCGCCGCCCGGGGTGAGTGCGCCGGCGACGCTCGCGCTCGGCCGCACCCCGCGCCAGGTGGCGGTCGAGGTCTTCGACGAGGGCGCCGGGCTTCGCGACGTCACCGTCCACGTGATCGGAAAGGATGGAGAGAAGCTCGTGACCTCGCGCGAGTTCGGCGGGGGCTTCGTCTCCGGAAGCGAGATCTCCCGCGAGACGATCGAGGTGCCGCTCGACGGCAAGGCGCTCGGGCTCGGCGAGGGAGAGTCGAAGCTCGTCGTGACGGCGCGCGATTGGTCGTGGAGGACGCTCACCGGCGGAGGCACGACGCGGACGGAGATCCCGCTCGTCTTCGACACCCGGCCGCCGCGGCTCTCGGTCGAGAACACGCAGACCTATCTGCAGCGGGGAGGCTCGGGGGTCGCCGTCTACCAGGTGGGAGAGGACGTCGTCCGCGACGGCGTCACCGTCGGCGAACTCTTCTTCCGCGGGCATCCCTTCCCGGGCGACACCACGGGGCGTCGCGTCGCCTTCTTTGCGCTTCCCCAGGACGTCCCGACCGACCCGCCGATCCGGGTGATCGCCGAGGATGCGGCCGGAAACCGCTCGGCGGCGAGCTGGGGGACCCACTTCAAGGAGCGCCGGTTCCCGGAGATCTCGATCCAGCTCCCGCCGCAGTTCCTGCAGAACAAGGTCGCCGAACTCGCCGACGCTCGCGGCATCGACGCTGCCGACCGCATCGCCGCGTTCCAGACGATCAACTCGACGGGGCGCGCCGAAGACGAGCGGAAGATCCGGGAAGTGACGCGCGAGAGCGTTACCGAAAAACTCTGGGACGGCGCCTTCGAGCAGCTCCGCAACTCGAAGGTGACGAGCCATTTCGCGGAGAAGCGGAGCTACTTCGTCGAGGACGAGAAGGTTTCGCAGGCGACACACTACGGTTACGACCTCGCCACCACCGCGGCCGCACCGATCAGCGCGTCGAACTCGGGGAAGGTCGTCTACGCCGACGACCTCGGCATCTACGGCGGATGCGTGATCATCGACCACGGGTTCGATCTCTTCACGCTCTACGGTCACCTCTCGCGAATCGACGTGAAACCCGGCGATCTCGTGAGCAAGGGAGGCGTGATCGGCCTCTCGGGAGCGACGGGGCTCGCGGGCGGAGACCACCTGCATTTCGCGACGCTCCTCGGCGGCGTCTACGTCGATCCCGTCGAGTGGTGGGATCCGAAGTGGATCCGCGAAAAGGTCGATGCGGTCTTTGCGGTCCCGTCCGGACCGGCGATCGCCGAGACCCCCGCGAGGCCCGCCGACGCGCCGGCGCCCGACGTGGCCGCTCCGGCGGCCGCCGAGCGTTAGGCGACCGAATCGGAAGCGCACCGAGGTGGATCTCCGATGGAGCGCCGATCGTCCGGGACGAAGGCCGCGCGCAAGGCGCTCCTCGCCTGGTACGACACGAACCGCCGCGATCTTCCGTGGCGGCGCACGCGGGATCCGTACGCGATCTGGGTCTCGGAAGCGATGCTCCAGCAGACCCGTGTCGAGACGGTGGTCCCCTACTACGAGCGTTTCCTCGCGCGCTTCCCGGACGTGGCCTCGCTCGCCGACGCAGAGCTCGAAAGCGTCTACGAGCTCTGGGCGGGGCTCGGCTACTACTCGCGCGCCCGGAATCTGAAGGCGGCCGCCGAGAAGATCCGCCGGGAGTTCGGCGGTGCGCTCCCGCCCGACGCGGAGGCGCTCCGCACGCTTCCTGGAATCGGCCGCTACACCGCCGGGGCGATCGCGTCGATCGCCTTCGATCGGCCCGAGCCGGTGGTCGACGGGAACGTCGAGCGCGTGCTCGCGAGACGCCTCGGCATCCGCCGTGCGATCCCGTCCCGGGACGTCTCGAAACGGATCTGGGACGAAGCGGCGCGCCTCGCCGCGGGGCCGCGGCCGGGGGACCTGAACCAGGCGCTGATGGAGCTCGGGGCGACCGTCTGCCTGCCGCGCGTGCCGCGCTGCGGCGAGTGCCCGTGGCGGCGCGGCTGCGACGCACGTGCCGCGGGCGATGCCGAGTCGCTCCCCCGCAAGGCGCCGCGCGCTCGGCAAAAGCCGATTCGCGCCGCGGCGGCGCTGCTGCTTCGCGGAGGCCGCGCACTGGTCGTGCGGCGCGTCGCGGGCTCGCTTCTCGGTGGGTTCTTCGAGCTCCCCGGAGTCGAGCTCGAACGCGGAGAAGAGCCGCTCGAGGTCCTCCCGACCCGCCTCCGGGAGCGGCTCGGCGTTCGCGTCGACGGGCTCGAGGGCGCCGGGGCGTTCACGCACGTCTTCACGCATCGCCGGCTCCGTCTCCATCTCTTCCGGGGCCGCTGCGACGCGGGGAGGATCCGGCTTCGTGGCTACGACCGACACCGCTGGGTGTCGGTCTCGACACTCGGATCGCTCCCTTCGAGCACGCTCACGCGGCGGGCGATCGATGCGCTCGTCGGGAGGGCCGGGTCTTGAACGCGGGCCGCGACCGCCGCCCCGAAGACCGCGAAGCCCTCGAGCGCGCGATGGCCGGAGTCGCTCCGCTCGGCGGCCCCGAGCGAGTGGCCCCCGCCCCCGGAAAGCCTCCGCCTCGCGTGCGCGCACGGGGGGCGAGCGGGCGCGAGCCTCGACCGCTCGCGGGCTTCCTTCCCGAAGGCGACGTCGAGGAGCACTCGCAACGCTTCGCTGCCGACCTCGGCCGGGGGGCCCTCCGCGAGCTCACGGCGCGCCCGCTGCGGATCGCTCTCGAGATCGATCTCCACGGCATGACGCGCGCCGAGGCGCTTCGCGTGCTCGAAGCGAAGCTCGATCGCGCAATCGAGACGGGGATCCGCGTGGTGCGCGTGGTCCACGGCCGCGGTCTCCACTCCGAAGCCGGCCCGGTTCTCCGCGGCGCGGTCCGACGCTGGCTCGAGACGGGGCGCATCGCTCCCGAAGTCGCCGCATACCGCGACGCGCCCCCCGAGCTCGGTGGCCGTGGCGCGACACTCGTCGCGCTCCGTCGCCGCAAGCGACGAGGCCCCTGAGAGCGCTCTGGCGAATGCGGCGGCGGCGCCGCGCGCCTTCTATCCTCGGGAGCGAGGCATCATGGGAAGCGAGTTCGGCCGCATCTTCCGCATCTCGACCTTCGGCGAGTCCCACGGCGGTGGGATCGGCGTCGTCGTCGACGGCTGCCCGCCGCGGCTCGAGCTCGACGTCGCAGAGATCCAACGAGATCTCGACCGCAGACGCCCCGGCCAGAGCCGCCTTTCGACTCCCCGCCAAGAGGACGATCGCGCCGAGATCCTCTCGGGCGTCTTCGAGGGGCGCACCCTCGGCTCGCCGATCGCGATCCTCGTCCGCAACGCCGATGCGAGGCCGCAGGCGTACGAATCCATGAAAGACGTCTACCGGCCCTCGCACGCCGATTGGACGACCGAGGCCAAGTACGGGATCCGCAACTGGCAGGGCGGCGGGCGCGCGAGCGCAAGAGAGACGATCGGGCGCGTCGCGGCGGGCGCGATCGCGCGAAAGCTCCTGCGGACCGCTGCCGGGATCGAGGTTCTCGCCTTCGTCGAGCGTGTGCACGAGGTGGTGGCGAAGGTCGATTCCGCGAGCGTCACGCTCGCCGCCGTCGAATCGAACCCCGTGCGCTGCCCCGACGCGGCCGCCGCGGCCGAGATGGCGGAGCGGATCGACGCCGCGCGAAGGCGCGGCGACTCGCTCGGTGGCGTCGTCGGCTGCGTCGCACGCGGAGTGCCGGCGGGGCTCGGGGATCCCGTTTTTGATCGGCTCGAAGCCGACCTCGCGCACGGGCTTCTCTCGCTCCCGGCTTCGAAGGGGTTCGAGATCGGAAGCGGTTTCGCCGGCACGCTGCAGACCGGAATCGAGCACAACGATCCCTTCGTCCCGGGCGCGGACGGGCGCCCGCGAACGACATCGAACCGATCGGGTGGCGTGCAGGGCGGAATCAGCAATGGCGAGGACGTCGTCTTGCGCGTCGCCTTCAAGCCCACCGCGACCATCTCCTCGGCGCAGCAGACCGTCGATCGCGAGGGGCGGGCGGTCGTTCTCGAAGCGCAGGGCCGCCACGATCCCTGCGTACTGCCGCGCGCCGTGCCGCTCGTCGAGGCGATGGTGCTCCTCGTCCTCGCGGACCACTGGCTGAGGCAGCGCGCGGTCGACGTGCTCCCGCCGCTCTAGAAGCCCCGAGACACGCTGCGCGCGGCCTGCCGGCCCTCTGCGCATGCTCGGGTCGCGTCCCGGTTCGTCCGAAACGAGACCCGGGGTCCGGCATGAGCACGGCGACGCGCACGGACAAGCGGAGGGAGACGCGCAAGCGGCTGCGGATCCCCTGCGTCCTCGCAATCGGCGAGAAGCAACAGAGTGGCTTCGTGCTCGATCTCTCGCTCGGCGGGATGTTCGTGCACACCACACTCATCCCGCCGGCCGGAACCCGCGTGCGAGTCTCGCTGCTCGAGACGGCGTCGTCGCCCGCGCTCTCGGTCGAGGCCGTGGTCGCGAGAGGCCGCCGCGTGCCGCCCCAGCTCGCAGCCCTCGCCGGGGGTGGAATCGGGCTCCGCGTGATCGACGCGACCACGGAGTTCGAGGCGCTCTGCCGCGTGCAGCGCGATGGGCTCGGAGCGCGCCCG
>CAJPFO010000209.1 GCA_905339255.1 Myxococcaceae bacterium | reverse complement strand
GGCCCGTCGATCCCTCGATGCTCACCGGCTGCAACGTGAACGACTTGTTGAAGCCACCCACGAGCACGTTCGCGCCGGCCCCCGGACCCGCCGCCGCGCTCGCCGTCACGCCGGCGTACTGACCTGCGAGGGCTCCCTTCGAAACGTCACCCGACGGCGCGAGAACGGCCCAGGCCATCACGGCCGCGCCCGAGTAGCCGATGTCGACGCCGAACTTGCTGATGTCACCCACGTAGTGCTCGTCCTGCTCGCCCGAGAGCGTCGTGTACGTGCACTGGACCTCCTTGCTCGACCCGAAGATGAATCCGAACCCACTCGCCACGTGGCAGGTCAAGAAGCCCGTCTTCACCCCGGTCTCGCCGGCCGAAGCCGGAGCCGGAACGACCGAGGCGACCAGCGCGAACGCGCCGGCCGCGAGAAGCGTGCTGCGGATGATGCTCTTCATGCGATCTCCCTCATTGCCCGTGCCAAGGCCGCGCCCGCGACCGGGGGGGTGGGCGTTCGATTCCGTCGGGAGCATCGGAGCGCGACTGCGCGCGCTTGAGGCCCGTGGATGGCGAGGATCCGGGGATTCCCCGACGCCGGGGGCACCGACGCGGGCCATCGCGCTTCAGCCTGCGGGCGGAAGCGCCACGAGGCCCAGGCTCTCGCGTGCCTTGCGAAGCATCCGCAGGAGACTCTCCTCGCTCGAGAGGCGCCCGACTTCGTCCCAGCGGGCCCAGACGAGCGCCTTCGACTCGGTATTCCCGCGAAGCCTCGAATCGGCATCGGCCACCAGCAGGAAGCGCACGTCGAAGTGGAGATGACGCGGCTCGGAGGCCCGAGCCGGAATCTCGTGCACGTCGAGGTCGAGCGGCGTACCTGCTTCGCCTCCGGCTCTCCACACGACGAAGCGCTCGATCCCCGATTCCTCGCGCGCCTCGCGAAGCGCGGCCGAGAGCAGGTCCGGATCGCCATCCGCGTGTCCTCCGAGTTGGAGCCAGCGGTCGAGCTTTCGATGATGCATGAGGAGCACACGCTCGTGGTCGCTCGAAACCACGCAGGCCGAGGCCGTGAGATGCCCCGGAGCGCAGCTTCGAAGCAGACCATCGGGGTGCGAACGAACGAACTCCCGGAACCGATCCGCAACCGCCGCCTCACCCGGATGGCGGAGCGCATAGGCGTCGATCCTCGCGAGGAGCCGCTCGAGCGGCAGGCCCGGGTCCCGCCGGTTCACTCCGGGCTCCCATCCGAGCCCGTGCGCTCGAGACGTACGAGCGCCCAACGAGCATGCTCCTCGAGGCAGGGATCCCCCGCGCTGGCGTGCGCTCGGACCAGCGGGAGAAGTCCCGCGTCACCCGAGTTTCCCGCCGCGATGAGAGCGTTTCGGAGCAGCGAACGTCGCTTGGCGCGGCGAAGCGCCGTCCCTCGCGTCGCCGCCCGCCACGCCTGCTCGCCGAGCGTCAGGATCCACGCGAGATCCGGTGCCCGCCACGAACGCCGCGGTGCGAGCCTGGAGCGAAGCCCCTTCGTATCGGCTGGCACCTCCCGCCGCGTGCGCACATTCCAGGGGCAGACGTCCTGGCAGATGTCGCAGCCGAAGACTCGCGTGCCGTGCCCTTCTCGAAGCGGCTCTGCAATCGACCCCTCGAGCTCGATCGTCGTGTACGAGATGCAGCGGCGCGAGTCGACGACGCCCGGCTCCGGGAACGCGCCCGTCGGACAGGCATCGAGGCATGCTCGGCAACTCCCGCAGTGGTCGCCGATCGGCGTGTCGAAGTCGAGAGGAAGGTCCGTGAAGAGCTCGGCGAGAAACAGGAACGAGCCGAGCCGGGGGTGGATCAAGCAGGCGTTCTTCCCGATCCAGCCGAGGCCGGCTCGCGCGGCGAGCGCGCGTTCGAGCACCGGGCCCGTGTCGACATGGGCCACGCTCCGGACGGGTCTTCGAGCAAGCGCCTCGAGCGCCAGCGCGAGAGCGCGAAGCCGCTCGGCAACGACGCCGTGATAATCCTCGCCGCCGGCGTAGCGCGCGATGAGCGCCGAGCCCGGCCGCTCGGGACCACGCGCACCCGGGTCGTAGACCAGCCCCACGCAGACGATGCTCCGGACCCCTTCCATCACGAGGCGAGGATCGACACGCTTCTCGACTCCTTCGGCGAGGTAGTGCATCGATCCCGCGTGGCCGGCCCCGATCCAATCGCGAAAGCGCCGCGTTTCGCTCGAAGGGCGTGGATCCGCGATTCCGACGAGGTCGAAGCCGAGGGCGAGCGCGAGGCTCCGCACGTCCTCGGCGTTCGGCTGTGCTCCGCTCACGTCGTCGGCCGAAGCCGGCGAAGCAGCCCGCCCACGGCCAGGAGCGCCACACAACCCGCCGCGTAGACGAGGAGCCCCGCCGCCTCGTGCAGGGCTCCGGCCGTCGCGCGCTCGACGCCGATCTGCTGTGCCGCGAGGACGGTCGCAAGCACGCGGAAGAGATTGAAACCGAGCGCGATCGGAACCACCGAAGCGATCAGCACGGCGCGTCGCCAGCCGTCCCGCTCGGTCAGGAACGCCACGAGGACCGCGAGCGGGAGCAGCGTGAGGAGCGAGGTGACGCCACTGCACGCGTCGGCCACGAAGAGACTCTCCCCTCCCGGAAGCAGGATCGAGTTGCCCTCGCGAAGGACGGGAATCCCGAGACCGTGGAGGAGCGACACCGCCGCCGTCGTCACGAAGAGCCGAAGCCGGACGATGGTTGGCGCCACCCACGGCTCCGGTAGCGGCACCATGAAGAGCAGGTACGCGACGGGAAAGGCCATCGCACGGAGCGCGGCCGGGCCGCGAAGCCACAGCAGCGACGCCGCGACGGAGCCGACCATGGCCACGCCTTGGAGCGTGGCCCACCCGCCCATCGAGGCGACGGCGTAGAGGGCGAGTGCCACGAGGAGCCCCGCGAGGCCCACTCCGCTGCGCTGCCGGGGAACCGCTGCAAAGCGCGCCCGCTCGCGGAGCGCGAGGAACAACGCGACGATCGGAACGAGGTAGCCGTGCGATTGGTACTCGACCGATCCCCAGATCCTCGAGAGCGCCACGATCCCGGGCACGAAGCAGAGCAGGAGCCCCGCGAAAAGGACGAGGAGCGCTCCATCCCCGCTCCTCGCGGCACGCCTCATCGGGGCTTCTTCCATGCTCCTGCCGCCGCTCCCCCGACTTTCACCCCGTGGGGGCCGAAAGCCCTCTCCGATCAAGTTGCCTGCCGGCCGCGCCGAACGGAAGCCCAGGGAGGCTAGCGCCCGCATGAAGCCCACTGCGCCGCAGAAGGTCCTCGTCACCGAGCAGGGCGAAACGCGAGGAAGCGTCCGGGTCGGCATCGACGCCCCGGTCGAGCTCCACGTCGCGGGCTTGCCGGCTCCGCTTCCCGGTCGCTGCCGGGACGTGAGCGTGGGCGGGGTTTGCGTCGCCACTCCGAGCGTCTTCGTGCTCAAGGACCTGCGCCGGATCGTGATCGGGCTCGCTTCGGGCCCCGTCCGCCTCGACGCCGAAGGCCGATGGCAATTCGATGCCTCCGCCGATGATCTCGTGCTTTCCGGCCTCGCGTTCGTGAATCCTTCGCCGGACGCCGTGGAAGCGATCAGCCGGTTGGTCCTCGACACGGGCCGAAGTCTCGCGCATTTCCTCTACTCGAAAGGAGAGCTCCGGGACCTCGAGCTCGACGAGGTCGTCGGCGTCGCTCAGGTGACCCGCCTGCGTGACGTGAGTGCGGGACGCTACATCTACCGTCAGGAGACTGCCGAGCGCGGAGAGGACTCGATCTTCATCGTCGAGAGCGGCAGCGTGCGCCTCCAGATCCGCACCGGCAGCGGTCGCGACCTCGCGATCGCGAGGCTCGAGCCCGGGCAACTATTCGGAGGGATGCCGCTCGTCTGCGACGCCCCTCACGCCGAGACCGCCGTCGCCGACGGCAACGTGAGGCTCCTCGAGATCCATCGCGACGTGTTCCGATACCTCTCTCGCGCGCGCCCGTGGCTCGCGCATCGGCTCTCGTCGACCGTGACGCGCGTGAATGCGCGGCGCCTCCATCAGGTCCTCGCGCGGCTGCGAAGCGAGCTCTGATCGCGTCGGGTGGCCCGAGCACGCCGCACGGGGCGAGCCCGCAGCGCGGCGGAGCCGCTCTCCCGGAGTCGCTGCTTCGGGTTATCCTCCCACGCATCGAGCGAGGAGGACGCGAGCGATGGCGATCCAGGAGGGGAAGGCGGCGCCCGCCTTCCGACTGCCCGATGCCGACGGCAACGAGGTGTCGCTCGCTGATCTCGTCGGCAGGGACGTGATCCTCTACTTCTATCCGAAGGACGACACGCCCGGCTGCACCAAGGAAGCCTGTGGCTTCCGCGACGGATGGAAGGAACTCCAGAAACTGGGCGTCGTGGTCCTCGGCGTCTCGGCCGACTCCGCCGAATCGCATCGGAAGTTCCGGACGAAGTACCGGTTGCCCTTCCCACTCCTCTCCGATCCCGATCGGAAGGTGATGACGAAGTACGGAGCGTTCGGCGAGAAGGTCCTGTACGGCAAGAAGACCATGGGCGTGATCCGCTCGACCGTCTGGATCGGTTCGGACGGAAAGGTGCGCAAGCACTGGACGAGAGTGGCGAAGGCCGAGACGCATCCCGAGCAGGTGCTCGAGGCGCTCCGCAGCGGCGTCTGACTTGGGCGCGGTGCACTTCCCGGCAGGCTTCCGCTTCGGAGCGGCCACCTCGGCCTATCAGATCGAAGGCTCGTGGCAATCCGACGGCAAGGGCGAATCGATCTGGGATCGCTTCGCGCACACGCCCGGGAAGATCCGCGGCGGCGAGACGGGCGACGTCGCGTGCGACTCCTATCGCCGCTGGAAAGACGACCTCGCCGTGCTCCGCGAGCTCCGGCTGCAGAGCTATCGCTTCTCGATCGCATGGCCACGCATCCAGCCGCTCGGTCGGGGGGCTCCGAGCGCGAAAGGACTCGAGCACTACTCGCGTCTCGTGGATGCGTTGCTCGAGGCGGGGATCCGTCCGCTTCCGACGCTCTATCACTGGGACCTGCCCCAGGCGCTCGAGGACGTCGGGGGGTGGGCCGAGCGCGACCTCGCCGGTCGGTTCGCCGATTACGCCGAGATCGTCGCGAAGTCCCTCGGCGATCGCGTCACCGACTGGATCCTCTTGAACGAGCCGGGGATCTTCACGCTCCACGGGTACCTGCTCGGAGTGCATGCGCCGGGTCGTCGCGAACCGGACGCCTTCCTGCGCGCGACACACGTCGCGAACCTCGCGCAGGGGCTCTCGTACCGCGCGCTCAAGGCGATCGCGCCGCGCGCCCGCGTCGGAACCGCGCTCAACCTCTCGCCCTGCGAACCCGAGCGCGATACCGACGCCGACGCTGCGGCGGCCGAGCGCTGGCACGCCTTCCACAACGAATGGTTCCTCACTCCGGCGCTGCGCGGACGCTACCCGGACGCATTCCTCGAAGGCGCTCCGCTCGAGCGGATGCAGGTCCGCGAAGGGGATCTGGACCTGGTCCGCGTCGATCTCGACTTTCTCGGCATCAACTTCTACTCGCGCAGCATCGTCCGTGCAGCCCCCGACGACCCGAACCTCGGAGCGATTGCGATCGGCTCCGGAAGGGACCAGGGGCCGCGAACCGATTTCGGCTGGGAGGTCTGGCCTTCGGGCCTTCGAGACATCCTGCTTCGCATGACGGCCGACCACGGCCCGATCCCGCTCGAAGTGACGGAGAACGGTTGCTCGTATGCCGACGCACCGGACGATCGCGGTCGAGTTCGCGATTCGCGCCGGATCGCGTATCTCGACTCGCATCTCGGCGCGCTCCTCGAAGCGATCGATGCCGGTGCGGACGTGCGCAGCTACCACGTATGGTCGCTGCTCGACAATTTCGAATGGGCCGAGGGAACCCGGCAGCGCTTCGGTCTGGTGCACGTCGACTTCGCGACCGGTCGGCGAACCCTGAAGGAGTCGGGGCGGTGGTACGCGCGCGTCGCGTCCGGGAAGGCCCTCTAGAAGCGGGCGCTCTCCCCACGGCAAGAACCCAGCGGCGTCGACCGGGGGGAGCGGCATCCCGGGGATCGCGAGGGCCCCTACCGACCGAGCCTGCGCAGGATGCGGGGCGTGAGAAGCCACACGAGACGTCCCTCGCCTGCCCGCGGTTCACCCTCGAAGCGAAGCCGCGCGACCCCGCCCTTGCGAAGCGGCGTTCCGGCTCCCGCTCGACCCGAGACCGCGAGCGAGACCAGGCGTCCGAGCCCTGGCTCGTGGCCGACCAGCGCGACCGACCCGCCCGCCCCCCGCAACGCCGAAAGCACGCGCTCGGGCGCCGTTCCGGGCGCGAGCCACGAGCACGCTTCGGGCTCGGGCCCGCCGAGCGCCTCGCGAAGGATCTCGGCGGTCTCTCGAGCTCGGACGAGCGGGCTCGAAAGGATCCGATCGATCTCGGGATCGAGGAGCGCCAGGCCCCGTGCAGCTCGAGCGAATTCGCGCTGCCCCTCCCGCGTGAGCCTGCGGGCGGCGTCGCCTCCGCGAGCAGCCTCGGGCTCGGCTTCGCCGTGTCGAACGACGTGGACGTCCATCGCCGGCAATCTACACGCGACCGCGCCCGCTTGCGCGGTGCACGGCAGAACGGGCAAGATCCGTCCTCACGAGGAGGCCCGTGCAGGACCGGCTGCTCTTCTTGATCGGATCCCCGCGTTCGGGGTCGACCCTCCTGGCGCGCATGATCGGCGCGCATCCGTCGATCTACGCTCCGCCCGAGCCGCATCTCGTCACGCCGCTCGCCCACCTCGGCTACTACGAGAGTGTCGAACGGGCTCCGTACGATCCGATCATCACGCGCGAGGCCGCGAAGGCGCTCGTTGCCGCGCTTCCCGGCGGCGAAGCCGATTACCTCGATGCCCTGCGCGCGTGCTCGGACACGATCTACTCGAGGCTCCTCGAAGCCTCGGGGGCCGAGCTCCTTCTCGACAAGACCCCCGCCTACGCGCTGGTGCTCGATTTCCTCGCGAAGCTCTACCCCCGTGCACGCTACGTCGTTCTCACGCGCCATCCGCTCGCCGTCTGGTCGTCGTACGTCGATTCCTTCTTCGACGGCGACTTCGAGGCCGCGCACGCGCACAATCCGCTTCTCGAGCGATACGTCCCGGCCGTGGCTCGCTTTCTTCGAGAGCGTCCCGTCTCGCTCGTCCACGTCCGCTACGAGGATCTCGTCCGCGAGCCGGCCGAAGAGCTCTCGCGCGTGTGCAACGAGCTCTCGATCGCCTTCCACGAGCGAATGATCGAGTACGGAGGCGAAGGCCTGGCCCGACCGGCGGCGGCCCGCGGCCTCGGCGATCCGATCACCGTCGCGCGCGAGAAGCGCCCCACGACGCGATCGCTGGCGAAGTGGGCCGAGGCGCTCGCGGGCCACCCGGGTCGGATCGATCAGTCACGTCGGATCCTCGGCGCGCTCGACGACGCCGACCTCGAGACGTGGGGCTATCGGCGCGCCGAGATCGCGGCCGAGCTCGATGCGCTACCGCTCGACGGTCCGCGCAAGCCTGCCCCACGGCTCGACCGCTACCGTTTCGAGCGCAGGCTCCTCGTCCTCCTGCGCCGGAACATCCACCACAATGCCTTCGGCCGGCTCGTTCGCCGCGTGCGAAACGTCTGCGACGTCCTGCTTCGCTAGGCGATCGCCACGGACCGCTCGCCAACGTCACGCGAGGATCGTTCGTGCGCCTCGGTGCTGCGGGCGACCCGGCGGGTCGCTCCGACCCTCGAGCGCGACTCCGGGAGAGCGACCCGAGCCGTCGCCAGCCGGTCTCCTAGCCGTGGATCCGCACCGATGCCGGTGCCTCGAAGAGAACGCGAGCTTCGATCTCGGAGAGTTCGTCGAGCCGCTCTCGAACCGCGTCGACCGTCGCGATGCGCCGAGCGAGCTCGAGGAACACTCGGTGGTGACGCGCCTCGCTGGCGAGCAGTCCCCCGTAGAAGGCGGCGAGATCGCGATCCGGGCACCCCTCGGCGAGGATCTGGAACCGCTCGCAGCTCCGCGCCTCGATCAGCGCCGAGACGAGGAGCGTGTCGAGCAACCGCTCCGGCTCGCCCGGACGCACCGAGCGCCGCAGACGCCCCGCGTACTCGCTCGCTCGCTGCGGCCGGAACTCGAGGCCGCGCGCCTCGAGCCGTCCGAGCACCTCGCGAAAATGCCCGAGCTCCTCTTCGGCGAGTTCCGCGAGCGGCCGCATGAGAAACGGATGGGTGGGGTAGCGAAACGAGAGTGCCACGGCGTTGCCGGCGGCCTTCTGCTCACAATGTGCGTGATCGAGCAGCAGCTCTCCGAGGTCCGAGACGGCACGCTCGAGCCAATCGGGGCCGGTCGCCACGCGCAGGTGCAACATGGTTCGATCCGGGGCCCGAAGCCCCCTCCGTTCTGGTAAGCTTCCACTCCCCGATCGGAGCGGAGGCAGACGATGAGACGGCAGCGGACGTGGATGCGCAAGGCCCTGTTGCCCGCGGTGCTGGTCACGGCGCCGGCCCTCGTGGGCCTTTCCTGCGAATCGATCCTGGGCGGGCCCGTGGTCGGCCCCGGGGCGGTCGACGAGGTCTGGTTCCAGGGCCGCGTGAGCGAGTTCCTGCTCGCCATGACGCAGACCCCGAGCGGCGACCCGATGCGGCTCATCGCGCAGTTCGAGCGCCAGGAACGCGAGCCTTCCTTCCCGGTGCCCACCGTCGCTTCCGGCGCCTTCGACTACATCTTCACGCGAATGGCTGCACTCGAGGATACGAGTGACTTCCGAGCGATGGACCTCGTGAATCTCCTCTACGGCTACCGGAACCATCCGGCGCTCACTCCCGAGGTGGTCGCGGAGATCGAGGATGCGCTCCTCGCGTACAAGTTCTGGTGGGACGAGCCGACCCCCGCCGGTGTGACCGACAACAACTACTACTGGTCGGAGAACCACCAGCTCATCTTCCACACCATCGAGTTCCTGATGGGGCAGGCGTATCCAGATCGGATCTTCACGAACGACGGTCGGACCGGAACCGAGCATGTCGCGCACGCGCGCCCGCTCATCCTCGACTGGCTCGATCATCGAATGCGATTCGGCTTCGCCGAATGGCATTCCGACGTCTACTACCACAAGGACATCGAGCCCCTGATCACGCTGATCGAGTGGGCAGAGGACGACGAGATCCGGACCCGCGCGAGCGCCATCCTCGACGTCGTCCTGTACGACATCGCCGCGCACAGCCTGCGCGGCAACATGGGCGTGACCCACGGGCGCTCGTACAAGAAGGACAAGACCAAGGCCCGGGATCAGGACGTCTTCGCGGTCTCGAAGCTCCTCTTCGACCAGACGGTCGAGCCGTACGGCGGCGGAGGAGGCGGCGTCACGCTGCTCGCCCGCTCCGAGCGCTACCGCCTCCCCGAGGCGATCCTCCGGATCGCGAGGAGCCAAGAGGTGAGCATCGACCGTCAGCGGATGAACCTGCCGATCCCCGAGCTCGTGATGACGCCCGAACAGCAGATGCAGGCGACGCTCGGACAGGTGGTGTACCCGCCGCCGGTACACGGGGTCTCGTTCTCCGACCCCAAGGATTTCAACGTCTGGCTCGCGCAGGCCGCGCTCACGGCTTGGCCCGTCGTCCCGCACACGCTCGGCATGCTCGAGACGCACGATTACTGGCAGTCGGAGCACTTCGTCGACTTCCTCGACCTCCGGAGCGTCATCGCGTCGCCAAACGGACTCAACGTTCCCTTCGCGCAGATCATCGCCTTCGGCCTCGCGAGAATGCTCTCGTTCGGACAGCTCTCCGAGGTGAACACGTATACCTATCGGACACGCGATTTCATGCTGTCGACGGCACAGAGCTATCGACCCGGCAACCGGAGCGATCAGCGTCACACCTGGCAGGCGACGATCGACGAGCGTGCGATCGTCTTCACGAGCCATCCCGGGATGCTGCCCCCCGTATCCTCGAACTGGGGCGACGACAACGAGCCGGGTCCGAGCTACTGGACGGGCGAGGCCACGCTGCCCCGTTCGGCGCAACACGAGAACGTGGGAATCCACATCTACGCTCCGCAGTACGTCGTCCAGCCCTCGGGCGTGACGCGGCTCATCTCGCGATACCAGCCCTTCACGCACGCGTTCTTCCCGCAGAGCCGCTTCGACGAAGTCGTGCAGGACGGCCACTGGGTCTTCGGGCGGCGGGGCGACGGCTACGTGGCGCTCTGGTCCTGGCGGGAGCCGGCGTTCCTCGATTACACCGGAACCGGCTGGGCGACGGACGGGATGGATCTGCCCTTCGATCTGCGCGCCGAGGGCGGACCCGACAACGTCTGGATCGTCGAATGCGGAAGCCGCTCGGAGTGGGGAGATTTCGCCGCTTTCCGGGCGGCACTCGCCGGGTCGCGGATCGACGTGACCTCGCTCGGTCCTCCTCCCTCGGGCGCTCAATCGAGCGGCTTCGACGTGCGCTTCGAATCACCGAGCCGTGGCGTGGTCGAGTTCGGCTGGATGCGCCCGCTTTCGGTCGGCGGCGAGGTCGTTCCGATCGACGGCTACCTCCGGCACGACAGCCCGTGGGCCGAGCAGGCCTTCGGAGACCGGCGTCTCCTCATCATGGACCGGCCGTCTCTCGCCGACGGCTACGGCGTGTGGATCGACTTCGATGCGGGCACGCGCCGGAGCTTCGGGCCGTCGGCACCCTAGAGCTCCGGCTCCGAAGCGCGCGACGGGAGGGCGATGAACTACCGCAGGCTCGGTCGAAGCGGGCTTCGGGTGAGCGAGGTCTCGCTCGGATCGTGGCTCACGCTCGGTTCTTCGGTCGACGTCGCCACGACGAAGCGCCTGGTGCGGCGGGCCTTCGACCTCGGCATCAACCTCTTCGATACGGCGGACGTCTATGCGAACGGCGCCGCCGAGGAGGCGCTTCGCGAGTCGATCGCAGGGTTGCCGCGCACGCAGCTCGTCCTCGCCACCAAGGCCTTCTTCCCGATGTCGGAGGGACCGAACGACCGGGGACTCTCGCGCAAGCATCTGTTCGAGAGCGTCGAGGGCTCGCTTCGACGGCTCGGAACCGACTACCTCGACCTCCATCAATGTCATCGTGCCGACGCCTCGACGCCGATCGAAGAGACCGTTCGCGCCTACGGGGATCTGATCCGCCAGGGAAAGCTGCTCTACTGGGGCATTTCCGAGTGGCGCGCCGAGGAAATCGTCGAAGCCTGCCGTGCGGCGGATCAGGTCGGGGCGTATCGGCCGATCTCGAACCAGCCACAGTACTCGATCCTGCGCAGGGGAATCGAGAAGACCGTGCTCCCGGTGAGCGAGCGGCACGGTCTCGGGCAGATCGTCTGGAGCCCGCTCGCGCAGGGCGTGCTCACGGGCAAGTACGCGGGCGCGGCCCGTCCGGAGGGGACTCGCGCGGGCGATCCCCTGCGAAGCGCCTTCATGCAGCCGCTCCTCGATCCGAGCGTCCTCGAGCGGGTCGATGCCCTGCGTCCGATCGCAGCCGCGGCTGGGATGTCGCTCGCCCGGCTCTCGCTCGCCTTCTGCCTGCAGC
>CAJPFO010000208.1 GCA_905339255.1 Myxococcaceae bacterium | reverse complement strand
ACCGGAGGCTCGAGGACGAGGTCGCCGCAGGGCGCTTTCGCGAGGATCTCTACTACCGGCTGAACGTGATCGAGATCGCGCTGCCGTCATTGCGCGAGCGGCTCGAGGATCTCCCGCTCCTCGTCCGGCACTTCGTCGACAAGTATGCCCGCGAGCTCGGAAGGCCGGGAGTCGAGTTCGGGGACGGCGCGATGCGGAGGCTCACCGCGTATTCGTTTCCGGGCAACGTCCGCGAACTCGAGAACATCGTCGAGCGCGCGGTCGCGCTCTCGCGGGACGGGACGATCGACGAGCAGAGCCTTCCGCCGCAGGTCCTCGCCGGTGCGCCGGCGACGTCCGAAGGAAGGATCCCCGCGGAGGGGGCGAACCTCGACGCGCTCGTCGGCGAGTACGAGCGGGGCCTCCTGCTCGAGGCGCTGCGGCGCTCGAAGGGGGTGAAGAAGCGCGCTGCGCAGCTTCTCGGCGTCTCGTTCCGGTCCTTCCGCTATCGACTCGAGAAGCTCGGCCTCGACTCCCCCCCCGACGCCGAGGAGTAGGAGCGTGGCCGTGCGTCGGCGGGGCCTCATGGCCGAGATCCTCGGCGGGCTCACGCTCGTCATGATCGCCGCGACGGCCGTGCTCGCGGTGATGCTCTCCCGGCACCACGAAGAGGAGCAACGCGAGCTTCTCGCGCGTGCCCTTTCACTCGAGGCGCTCTCGGTGGGGCCCCCACGCGCGCTCGTCTCCGATCTCGTCTGGTGGAGGGTCGCGCGCGACGGTCGTGCGATGCCATGGGGCGCACACGGGGCCTCGCTCGATCCCGACTCGCGAACGCTCGCGCTCCGCGCGCTCGAGGTCGGAGCCCCGCTGCTCTCCGGCGGGACGATCTTCGGTGACGTGCGTTTCGCGATGCCGATCGCGCGCGGTGCCGAGGCGGCCGTCGCGCGGGTGCCGGCGGCAGCGCTTCCGGGAGGCGGCGCGGCGGGTCGCCTCGTCGCGCTCGCGATCCTTCTGGCCGACGCGGTGATCTTCATCGGTTTCGGAGCCTCGCTGCTTCGTGAGCGCATCGTGGTGCCGCTGCGGCGTCTCGGAGCGGCGGCGAGACGAATCGCCGATGGAGAGGGTGGGGCGAGGCTCCCGGTCGAAGGGGCTCGGGAGACCGCGGAGGTTGCGGTCGCCTTCAACGAAATGAGCGACGCGCTCGAGGCGCGGACCGAGGCGCTCGAGAAGGCAGTCGCCGAGCTTCGCGGGACGAACCGCGAGCTCCGCGAGGCACAGGCCGGTCTCGCACGCGCGGAGCGGCTCGCGGCGGTGGGACGGCTCTCGACCGGGGTCGCGCACGAGGTCGGCAACCCGATGGGGGCCCTGCTCGCCTTGCTCGATCTCGCCGGCCGCGACCCCGGGCTTTCGCCGGCGTCGCGTGAGCACCTGCGCAAGGCGGCCGCGCAGGTCGAGCGCGTGCGGAAGATCCTCCGTCAGATGCTCGACCTCTCGCGATCGGAGCGGCGCGAAGGGGTGCCCCTCGACCTCGCCGCCGTGGCAGAGGAGACGGCGGCGCTGCTGCGTGCGCAGGCGGGAGGGCGGGCCATCACCGTCGAGACGTCCCGGGCAGACGAGGCGGTGCCGCCCGCGCTCGGAGATCCGGCGGCGGTGATGCAGATCCTGCTCAACCTCGGACTCAATGCGCTCGATGCCGTCGCCGGGAGGCCGGGCGCGAGGATCGTGCTGCGCGTCGAGCCTGCCGTGCTGCGCCGGCGCGCGGGGGATCGCGATGAGACGGATGCCGGCGCCCGGCGCTCGGCCGATGCCGTCGCGTGCAGCGTCGAGGACAACGGCCCCGGAGTGCGACCCGACGACCGCGAGCGGATCTTCGATCCCTTCTTCACGACGCGCCCGCCGGGCCAGGGGACCGGACTCGGCCTCTCGAGCGCGGCACTCATCGCCGAGGAACTCGGCGGAAGCCTCGAGCTCGAGCCGAGCGCCTCGGGAGCGCGCTTCGTGCTGCGGCTGCCGGCTGCAGCCTGCGAAGCGGCTTGCGAGGTGCGCAACGAGTTGCGGCGACCCGAGTCCGGGCCCTTCCTGCGCAAGGAGCGGGAATCTCAAGACTGACGCGGGGTTCGCCGATCCGGCGCACGTGGCACGGCGCTTGCTCTCGATTCGACCCGAGCGAGCGCAGCGGGAGGATCGACGTGGAACGGCCGAGGGCGAAACAGGGCGTGACGCTGATCGAGATGATGATCGTGATCGCGATCGTCGCCGCGATGTCCGCCGCTGCACTTCCCGGGTTCCGGGATTTCTTCCAGAACCAGAGGCTCAAGCAGGCCGCCCGGTCGGTCGCCGATGCGTTCGCGCTCGCTCGCACCGAAGCGATCCGTACCGGTCGCAATCACGTCGTCTACTTCCAGCAAGACCCGACCGGAGCTGCGCTCGTCGACGACGGCGGCAACACCGTCCCCGTCCTGATCGTGCAGGACGACGACGGCACCGGCCCGCTTCCGGGTCCCAACGGAGAGCTCGACGTTGGAGAGCCGCGCTTCCCGATCCGCGCGGAAGCGGGCGTCAATTGGGGAGTCACCAACGCCACGGTCGCGCCGGCAGCAGACACGGGAAACACGGTGCAGATGGCGACGGGTCTCACCTTCCAGACCCCGGGGCTCGCCCCCGCACGCTGGGTCGTGTTCCGCCCGGACGGCATCCCGCGCGGCTATTCGACGGGCCCCTACGCCGAGGGAGCGATCGGGACCGGAGGCGGGGCGGTCTATCTCACGAACGGGATTCGCGACTACGCGATCGTGCTGAGCCCGCTCGGTGGCGTGCAGGTCGACGCGTGGGACGTCGGATCGGGCGCGTGGAGGAATTGATGGGCATTCGAGGCGCGCGACGGCCGCAAACGCGGCGCAAGGATGCGTTCACGATGCTCGAGGTGGTGATCGCGATGGCGATCCTCGGCTTCGGGCTTCTCGCCGTGGCGCTCATGCAGCTCCAGGCGATGAACGGGGGGCGCGCGGGACGCCACTCGACGCAAGCCGCCGTGATCGCCCGCGATCAGATGGAGACGTTCCAGCGCGTACCGTTCGGGTCGGCGACGCTCGCGCAGACCGTCGGATGGAGTCCTCCCATCACCGTGAACGCACAGCCGGACGGCGGTGCGGGCGGCGTCGAGCAGGCATACGCCGTTTCCTGGCGCGTGACGGACGTCGATGCCAACTGGGTGAAGGACGTCGACGTCCGCGTCACCTGGGACGAGCCCTCGTTCCAGGGCCGGACGCTCACGCTTTCGAGCACGAGGTACAACGACCCGTGGTGAACCGCGACCGCCGAACGTTCGGATTTTCGCTCATGGAGCTCATGATCTCGGTCGTCGTGATGGCGATCGTGATCGTCTACCTCGTCCAGAGCTTCTCGGCGCAGCAGCGGGCCTACGTCACGATGGACCAGGTCACGGAGGCGCAGCAGAACCTGCGTGCGATCTCGGACCTGGTCGAGCGCGAGATCCGGCTCGCCGGGTTCATGGTCGACGAGGGAGGGGCCGTTTGCGGGGTCGATTCGGTGGCCGGCTCCGACACGCTCTTCGTGACGGATGCCTCTGCACTCGACCCGGGCGGTCAGATCCAGCCGGCGCTCGGAGCGCGGCTCGGTGGCGGGAGCGGCCCGGGGGCGGGAACCGTAACGCTCTCGCTCGCGATGGGAGACACCGTCGTCGTCGATGGCCAGCCGGCCTACGACACCAATGCGGACAACGTGAACGATTCCGATTTCCGGGTCGGCGCCGGCGCGATCGTCTACGACCGGGCGAATCCATCGCGGGGCACCGCTTGCGGAATCGTGACCCAGGTCGTCTCGCCGACCCAGCTACGCGTGAACTTCCTCGCATCGACTCTCGGAGGCGTCGCCGCGAGCGAGGAGCTGGTGGTGGTTCCGGCGCACGTCTACCAGGTCAACAACGCAGCCCAGCTCCTCCGTGACGGCCTCGTCCTGGCCGACGACGTCGAGGACCTGCAGGTCGCCTACTTCTTCGACAACGACGGCGATCAGATCGTCGACGCCGGCGAGAACCCCGGGAGCGCGGGAACCAACTACGCCGCTTCGGCCTGGAACAACGCAAACCTCCGTGAGCTCCGCATGAACTTCGTCGTCCGCACGCGAGGGACGGATCCGACCTTCAACGCCGGGACCTTCCAAACGACGGAGAACCGGGCCGCACCGGCCGCGACTCCAACGGACCCGCAGCTTCGCCGCCGGGTCCACACGACGACCGTGCGGATCCGAAACGTCGGAAATCGGGGGCTACTCGGATGACGACCCACTCTCGACGCGTTCCGCACCGGCGCGAGCGGGGAGCGGCGCTTCTCGTCGCCGTGCTCATGCTGGTGCTGATGGGAATGATCGGCCTCGCGGCGCTCGACACCGTGACCCAGGATCGCCAGATCGCCGGCTTCCAGAACCGCGCGCGAGCGGCGTTCTACGCCGCCGAGGCGGGGCTCGGGACCAGCAAGAACCTGGTACGGACGGCGGGGGAGCGGACCGATACGCCCGCGCTCGCGGCGAGCGCGCTCGGGGACGCGGGGACCTACCCGCACGGCCAGCCGAGCTACCTCGGAGACCCGGACTTCGCCGATCCGATCCGCTACGTGCGCGACGGCGCGCCCTGGGCGCAGGGTGGCGACCTTCGCGTCGGAAAGCAGCGCCTCGTGCACACGCTCTGGCAGGCGAACGTGCAGGGGCAGACCCCGGACGGTGCGATGGCGAGACTCGAAGCGATGCTGAGCAAACTCCTCGCCTCGGGCTACGGGGGCTAGGCGTGATCGAGAGACGGCCTCGGAGGGGGTGGGAGAGCGCGATGAGGACCCTGCGATCGACCCGAGTGCTCCTGGTGCTGCTCACCGCCGCGGCCTGGCTCGTTCCCGGCCGCGTCGGGATCGCCGCCGACGACAGCGACCTCTTTTCGACGGCGGTACCGCCGAACGTGGTGCTGCTCGTCGACAACTCGGGCTCGATGAACAACGTCGTCTGGCATCCGGCCTTCGATCCGACCAAGCCTTCGTCGTTCTACGGCTGCACCAACTGGTCGTCGGCCACGGGGACCGAGGAAAGCAACTACTCGAGCTCGACGACGATCAGCCGCTGCGGAAACTCGCGAACGATCTTCGTCGACTCCGCGATCGGCTCGGATCCGACGCGCTGGAACCACCGCTATCTCAACTGGTACTTCAGCAACGCGACGAATGCGATCGGAACCAGTGGCCTTCCGATCAAGGACGAGATCCTCGCGACGAACAACGACACCAACGGTGCCTGCGCCCAGGGCCTGGGCGCTCCCGCGACGTTCGGCAAGTACCGCCGTGCTCGCGTGACGGCCGTACAGGACGTGCTCCGCAACGTGATCTGCGACGTGAATGCCGCCGGCAAGGTTCGCGTCGGCCTGGCGCAGTTTCGGCGCTCCGGAGGCGACAACGATCCCAACGGTGGCTACGTCGTGGTGCCCGTGAACGACTACAAATGGGATCACGACGGAAACCCGGCCACTCCCGAGGTGCTCTACAGCTACACGCTGAACGGCAGCAGCAAGACCCACGAGCGCCACCTGAAGGACGCGATCCTCGGCCTCGACGGTGAGACCTGGACCCCGCTCGCCGAGAGCCTCTTCCAGATCTACACCTACTTCATGAGCCGCACCGCTGGGGACATTCCCTACGGCAAGAACGGCTCGACGCGCTTCCCGAAGTACACCTACAAGACGGACGATACGAGCTCGAGCAACAACGGCGGCTCGTACAGCACGGCGGGAAGCCCGACGGTCCCGGACAGCCCCGTCCAGTACTCGTGCCAGAAGAACTTCGTCGTGATCCTGACCGACGGGGAGCCGACGAAGGACGACTTCGACAAGTCGAACTCCTCTCAGAACACCTGGCAGGGATTCCCGGACTTCAAGGCCAAGCTGATCGGCGACTACAACCCCGACAACGGCTTGCCCGAGGCCGGAAACGAAGAGCCCGGAACCGACGAGCTCTCGTACTACCTCGACGACATCGCGAAGTTCATGAAGGAGAAGGACTTCCGCCCCGACTTCGCGGGCAACCAGACGATCGACGTCTACACCGTGGGCTTCACGACGGGCGTCGGAACGAAGGCCGACCAGATCCTCTCGAAGACGGCGCAGGTCGGCGGCGGGCAGGCCTTCAGCAGCAACGACCCCGATGCGCTCGCGAATGCGATCGTGACTTCGATCGCCGACATCATCCAGAAGTCGCAGGCGTTCACGGCGGCGACGGTTCCGGCGACGCGAACGGCGGCGGGCGGGAACTTCTACACGAGCCTCTTCGTCCCCTTCGAGAACAACCCGTACTGGGAGGGGCACCTCAAGAGCTTCCAGCTCGCGGCGAACGGCGACATCCTCGACCGGTTCGGCAACTGTGCGGTCGATGATCCGACGGTCGGCGAGTGCAAGAACGGCCCCTTCAAGACGACGGCGCAGCCGTACTGGGATGCCGGTGACGAAGTTCCGGTTCCGGCGTCGCGACAGCTCTACACGTCGGTCGCCGGCGTCCGACGGGCCTTCGACATGGCGTCGATCGCGGCGGCGGATCTGACCGGGCTCTCGTTCGCGACCTCGTATCCCGGGAGCACCGCGACGAACGTCGAGGGCCGGGCGGACGAGATCGTCCAGAACGTTCGGGGCTGTGTCTTCGGGACCGGCGTCACGGCGAACGTGAGCACGCCGTCGGCCTGCACGGCGCGTTCGTGGCTCCTCGGGGACATCTTCCATTCGAATCCGGTCGTCGTGGGCTCGCCCGCAGCCTTCCTCGCCGAGGATTCGTACGCAGCCTTCGCGTCGAACCCGGCGTATGCGACGCGCAAGCGCGTGATCTATGCGGGGGCGAACGACGGCTTCTTGCGCGGCTTCGACGCCGGGACCTGGCAGGCGGCGGCGTCACCGCCGGGCTACGACCGCGGCACGGGGACGGAACTCTTCGGCTTCATGCCCTGGCAGATCCGCCAGAAGATCAAGGACCTGCCGAGGCTCACCGACCGGCGCGGGACCTACTACGTCGATGGATCGCCCGCGGTCGCCGACGTCTGGGTCTATCCGAGTCCCACGGCGACGACCAAGGACGTCTCGGGAAGCGAGTGGCGGACGATCCTCGTCGGCGGGCTCCGCCAGGGCGGAAAGGGCTACTACGCGCTCGACGTCACCGATCCCGCGAGCCCCACGTACCCGGGCTACCAGTGGGAGTTCCCGGTCGAGGGGGACGCGGTGACGCTCGCGCGCCTCGGCGAGAGCTGGTCGGACCCGGTGATCACGCGGGTGCGCGTCGACATCGGAGGGACCGTCGTCGAGCGCTGGGTCGCGGTGGTCGGTGGGGGATACGACGTCTCGGGAGATCCGAACAACGCGGGCTACAGCGCCAGCGCGGTGGCCGGACGCGGCCTCTACATGATCGACATGAAGACCGGGCAGGTTCTCGCGCAGAAGATCTTCGGGAGTGGAGCCGGCGAGGTCGCGGACATGCGCTATGCGATCCCGTCGACACCGGCCGTCCTCGACCTCGACTTCGACGGCTTCGCCGACGTGGTCTACGTGGGCGATCTCGGCGGGAACCTCTGGAAGTGGGTCGTGAGCTCGCCGGGAGACGACCCGATCCACGACGGAACGGGCGACGTCTCGCAGCCGAACTGGCCCTTCAAGAAGTTCTTCGCCGCTCCGACGGCGACGGTCGGAGCGTCGACCTTCTACAAGAGCATCTTCTATCCGCCGGCGGCGACCTACGTGGGGAGGACCCTCTGGCTGGCGTTCGGCACCGGCGAGCGGACGAACCTCCGCTTCGCCGATCCCGCGCCGGCGAGCTCGGCCGACAACAACCGTCTCTACGCAATGGCCGATCTCGACCCGTGGGAGGTCTCCTCGCCCGTGCGACCGACGCTCGGCGAGGCCGATCTCGATCCGGCACCGAGCGCGACGCAGTGCAACGCGCCATCGAGCGGGCGCGTCGGCTACATGATCATTGCAGAAGACTCGGAGAAATTCGTCACCAACTTCGAGATCTTCGCGTACTACGTGTTCGCCGGATCGTTCATCCCGACGGCGGTCACGGACCCGTGCACGTCGGGCGGCATTGCGAGCCTCTACGTCGTACGCGTCGAATGTGGGCAAGGCTTCTTCTCGGGTTCGGTGAGTCCCACGCCCCGCAAGCTCGTGCTCGGCGCCGGGATGCCGACGGATCCGAGGCTCACGATCAGCTCCGACGGCTCCTCGTCGAGCGGCAACCGCGTGATCGTGAACAAACAGCAGGGCGACGTCTCGAACATCGAGGCGCCGACGATCCCCGGTAGTGGAATGGGAGTCCTCTACTGGCGCGAACGGCCGTAGCCGGACTCGAAAGGAGAATCGATGCGAACGCGATGGAAGCGTGCCGTGGTGGTCGTGATCGCCGGGATGCTCTCGATCGGTGCTTCGGGTGAGAAGGCGCCGGAGTCGGGAACCGGGATCGTCGAGGCGAAGAACCTGAAGGACCAGACGCTCCAGATCGACGGCTTCACGTACCGCGTGGCGCCGACGACCCGGCTCCTCGACGAACGGGGACGACCGATTCCGCTCGCCGCGGTTCCGGTCGCGCGAACGCGACGCGACGACGCGTCGGTCGACGTGCGAGCGGCCGTGCTCTTCGAGGCCGCCGAGGCGGGAAGCGGGTTCGTTCTCGAGAGCGTGCAGGTGGTGGGAGAGCTTCCGCGTTAGCAGGCGCGATGGCGAGGAGGGAACCATGACGACGAGAGTCACGAGGCGAGGCAGGGGATGGCTGGTGGCGGGCTCGCTCGCCGGTGCGCTCGTCGCCTGCGCCAGCGAAGACAGCGAAGAGGTTCGCTCACCGAGCGGGCCCGCGATGGCCCCGGCGGCCAGCGCGCCCGCGGCGAGTCGCGTGGAAGCGGGACCTCCGGTCGTCGAGCGCGTGGCGATCGAGCCCGCGGAACCGCTCGCGGGGGGGCGGGTTCGAGCGGTCGTCACGGCGGTGAGCCCGGACGGCGGCGCGGTCCGGCTCCGCTACGCATGGCGGCTCGATGGGGTCGAGGTCGGATCCGATGCGCCGGAGATCGTGCTCGAGGGCGGCCGGAAGGGTCAGAGCGTCGCGCTCGACGTCGTGGCCGTGGGAGAGGGCGGCACCAGCGCTCCGGCCCGGGCGAGCGCCCGCATCGGGAACCGCCCGCCGCAGCTTCTCGCGGTCGCGCTCGAGCCCGCGAGCGGCGTCCGTGTCGGGTCGCTCGTCCGAGCGGTTCCCGAAGGAGTCGACCCCGACGACGATCCCTTGCGCTACGAGGTCGTCTGGCTCGTGAACGGAGCTCCCGCAGCGGCAAAAGGGCTCGAACTCGACACGGCCCGGTTCCACCGTGGCGATCGCCTCCAGGCGAAGGTCCGCGCGAGCGACGGGCGTTCGACGACGCCGGAGGTGCCGAGTGCGACGCTCGAGATCGGCAACACCGCACCCGAGATCGTTTCGCGACCCGAGCTCCGATTCGAGGGCGAGACGCTTCGCTACGACGTCGAGGCGCGCGACGCCGACGGCGACCGCAAGCTCCGCTACCGCCTCGAGCGCGGCCCCGAAGGCATGGCGATCGATCGCTTCGATGGTGTGCTCACCTGGACACCGAGCCATTCCCAGGCGGGACGCCACCCCGTCTCGGTTGCCGTCGAGGATTCGGAGGGGGCGACCGTCGTCCAGGATTTCGAAGTGAGCGTCGACAGCGAGCGTCCCGCTCCGCCGGCGGCCCCGACGCCCGAGTCGTAGGAGAGCCCCGGGACACCGGGCCGGCAAACGGGCGCCGCCCGTCGAACGGTTCAGTCGCGGATCTCGTACTCCTTGAGCTTGTAGAGAAGGGCCCGGTGGCTGATCCCGAGTAGACGGGCGGCGTGCGTCCGATTGCCGGAGGTGGCAGCGAGCGCACGTCGGATGGCCTCGATCTCGCTCGTACGCCGCGCGTCACGGAGCGAGAAGTCGCTCGCGCCGCTCGGCGTCTCGGCCGCGGAGGTCGCGAGCACGTTCGGAGGCAGATCCCGCACTCCGATCTGCTCGCTTCGAGCCAGGATCACGGCCCGCTCGATCACGTTCTCGAGCTCCCGGACGTTTCCGGGCCACGCATACGTGACGAGCCTCGAGAGCGCCTCGTCGCTCACGTCCCGCACCGGCCGTCCGAGCGAGGTCGCGAAGCTCGCGAGGAAGTGATCGACGAGCAGCGGGATGTCCTCTCGCCTCTCGCGAAGCGGAGGCACGCGGACGCGCAGGACGTTCAGGCGATAGAAGAGATCCTCGCGGAAGCGGGAGGCCGCGACCTCGGTCTCGAGATCGCGTGCGGTGGCCGCGATCACCCGGACGTCGATCTTTCGCGACTTGCTCTCGCCGACGGGGCGCACCTCTTCTTCCTGGAGCGCACGAAGGAGCTTGGCTTGGAGCGCGAGCGGAAGCTCGCCGATCTCGTCGAGGAAGAGCGTTCCGCCGTCGGCCTCGACGAAGAGCCCGCGGCGCGCACGATCGGCGCCGGTGAACGCTCCCCGGGCGTGACCGAAAAGCTCGCTCTCGAGGAGCGGCTCGGGGATCGCAGCGCAGTTGACCGCGACGAAGGCGTCGCTCCGCCGGGGGGATTGCGCGTGGATCGCGCGCGCGAGCACTTCCTTCCCCGTGCCACTCTCGCCCGTGAGAAGGACCGTCGACTTGAACTCCGCCGCGCGCTCGACCAATTCGAGCACTTCGATCATGGACTCCGAAGCCGCCACGATCGGCTTCTCACCGACGACGCGGGCAACGTCGCGCCGCAGGAGCGCGTTCTCGCGTCGCAGCCGTTCTCGTTCGCGGGCTTTGCGAATCGCGAGGATCGCCTCGGAAGGCGTGAATGGCTTGGCGAGGTAGTCGTACGCTCCGCGCTGCAGCGCCTCGATCGCGAGGTCGGGTCCGCCGTGGGCCGACATCAGGATGAGGGTCGCGCCGGGGAGCTTGCGGGCGAGCTGGGGCAGGAGCTCGAGGCCATCGATCCCCGGCATGCGCAGGTCGCAGAGCACGACGTCGGCGGGGGCCCTTTCGAGAGCGCCGAGCGCGGCGGGGCCGTCGGGTACGGCGACCACTTCGTAGTCCTCGGCCGAGAGCACCAGGGCGAGGCTTTCCCGGAGCGCGTCGTCGTCGTCGACGATCAGGATGCGGAGGGACATCTCCCCCAGCTCTTCGGCGAACCGGGCCGCGCCGTGAAGCCGCAGCCGCGAAGCAGAAGTCCTCCGTAGCGCGGCAGCATGCGCTTCGGCTGCGCTCCTGCGGCGTGTGATCCGCATCACCATGGCGGCGCGGGAGGCGCCTCAAGTCCGCGGAACTGCGGGCCGATACCCCACGCAGTTGGAGGAAGCGCGCGGGAGACCTCCCCGCGGCGCGCCACGACGGGGGGAATGTCCCGTGAATCATGT
>CAJPFO010000207.1 GCA_905339255.1 Myxococcaceae bacterium | reverse complement strand
TTTCCGGTCGTCAGTTGGCTAATGGGGGTCGATCCCCGCGTGTGCGGGGGAAACCTCGGGGCCACCATTCGGCGCAGCGCAATCCAGGGTCGATCCCCGCGTGTGCGGGGGAAACCAAGACGGAAAACCCCGCAAGCAAGCCTTTACAGGTCGATCCCCGCGTGTGCGGGGGAAACTGTCTCGCTCTGCCTTTTCCAGCGAGGCCTTGGGGTCGATCCCCGCGTGTGCGGGGGAAACGTGTGGCGCGTCGCCTGGGGGCGTTTGGGTGGGGGTCGATCCCCGCGTGTGCGGGGGAAACCGCGGATGCCGAGGTATTCCAGGTGGCGTAGGGGGTCGATCCCCGCGTGTGCGGGGGAAACATCTGTGCGGGCCTCTGGTGCGCCTTCTCGCCGGGTCGATCCCCGCGTGTGCGGGGGAAACGATCGCCCATGAGTTGGAGGCGCGGGGGTGAGAGGTCGATCCCCGCGTGTGCGGGGGAAACTGCCAGCACTGCGGCAACAGAATCCGCGTTGAAGGTCGATCCCCGCGTGTGCGGGGGAAACCACAAGCCGGTCGTCACCATCGGCCAGCACAGGGGTCGATCCCCGCGTGTGCGGGGGAAACCTCCCAATCTCCGCAGTCTTCATCTCCGCGTGAGGTCGATCCCCGCGTGTGCGGGGGAAACTCTGCCATCCGGATGCTGCCTTGCTATCAGGCGGGTCGATCCCCGCGTGTGCGGGGGAAACTATTCCAGCCAGCGGCAGGAGCTGGTCGAGCAGGGTCGATCCCCGCGTGTGCGGGGGAAACCGGCCCGCAAGGTTCGTGGTCGGTTTTTCGTGGGGTCGATCCCCGCGTGTGCGGGGGAAACTGTTTTTCCTTGGATTGTTTCCGCTCTTCAAAAGGTCGATCCCCGCGTGTGCGGGGGAAACTTCCTCGCCGGTGGCCGCTTCGGCCTGGCCGGGGGTCGATCCCCGCGTGTGCGGGGGAAACCAGTTCATCCATTACCAGGTGCTGGCCAATGAAGGTCGATCCCCGCGTGTGCGGGGGAAACTTGGCCTGTTGCAATTGGTCCCGAATATCGAAGGGTCGATCCCCGCGTGTGCGGGGGAAACCGTTTCACCGGCATTTGCCCGCGGGTGTTGTAAGGTCGATCCCCGCGTGTGCGGGGGAAACATCTCCTCGCGGGAGCCGCTTATCTCCAGCTCGGGTCGATCCCCGCGTGTGCGGGGGAAACGGAGAAATGTCCATGCCTTCATGGGCAAGCGCAGGTCGATCCCCGCGTGTGCGGGGGAAACTCTTCCCCTTAGTCGCCTGCCGGATGCTCGTGGGGTCGATCCCCGCGTGTGCGGGGGAAACTCCCACAGGTCGCGCAACGCGGGCGACAGCGTGGGTCGATCCCCGCGTGTGCGGGGGAAACTCAAAACCATGCCCGCAAGTGCGGTTTGCGGCAGGTCGATCCCCGCGTGTGCGGGGGAAACCCTAGTATATAACACCATGATTCCAAATTAAATTGTTAAAGAACAGTTGATTTATGGGTGCCGGGTGACGATCAGTCCGTCAAGCTCAACCAGTTCGACTGGGGGTAGTCCTAAGGTCTTCACGCTTTGCCCGCCAGGCATGTTGGCGTCCTGCCATACCATCACCACCGAAGCCTCCTGCTCAGCTTTGAACCAGTCTTGCAGCACTGTCCATATCCTGTCCCTGACGGCGGGCGACAGGCGCGGGGCACTGTATACGCCGGGAGCCAACTCCAGCATCGACGAGGCCAAGAAGCCGCGTATGCGTGGCGAAACGTTACGTGTCACCGCTAGGGTCATCGACATGGAGTAACTCCTTGATCCGGTCAATCATCTTCGGGATGAGCTTTTGTTTGCGGAACTGCCGCGCCGCCTCCTTGCGCAACTCTCGCTCCAACAACAGGCTGGGGGCGGCTATGGCCCGCTTGGCGACGGAGAAAGCCAGCGGCAAGATGGTCTCGACGCGGAACATGTCGGCCACGTCCAGCGTGAACGCATTGCTGGAGTCTTCGTGGATGAAACCCAGAGGCGGCAGCGCCCCCACCGCCGCGACGGCCACGTCGGCGGCCGACTCCACAAAGGTCGCGGCATGGTTGATAGCTTGGTTGGGAAGGTCGGCGGCGTTGGGGTTATCGCGGTCGTAATGCCGCCCCTTCCATTCAACGCCGTACTGTTCGGCGACAATCCGGTAGCTTTCCTTCAGTCTGGCTCCTTCGATGCCGCGCAAGGCTTCTATGTTCTTGCGCGGCAGGATGCTGCCGAAGCGGAAGGCATACATGTGGCGGGCCACATCCACGCGGGCCTTTTCATCGGCCCATAGTCGGGCATGGGCGCGGGCCACTTGAGACCGGCCTGCGCCCATCGGCGGGGCTGTATAGAACTTTACCCCGCCCTCACCCACCGCCGCCAGCAAGGTGCCGTGCCTAGCCAACAGGCGCAGCGCATCGTGACTAACTGTCGTGCCGGGGCCGAGCAGGATCAGCGACAAGCCTTGGTAGGGAATGGCGTAGTCGCCCGCGTCCATCTCCTCCGACTTGGCCGCGCGGAAGTGCAAGGTGCCGTCTTCCACGGTAAGGTTGCCGAAGACTAGCCACAGCAGGCCGTGGCGGTCGGCGTGGGGAATGCGGGCCTGGGCCAGCCCTAGGCGTCCGGCAAACAAGGTGCTGCTCATGGCGCGGGCCTCAGCAGTAACATGCCGTAGCCGAAGGCCCGATGCCTGCCAATGCCACGCGGCAGCAAGGCGTTAAATGTTTCGCAGTCTTGCACTTGCAATATGCCGCCCAGCAGCGCTTGCGGCCTCTGGAAATCGCGCCTTCCAGCGCCCCCGGCCTTGCGCAGCAGGCGCACATTTCCGAATCCGTCCAGCGTGAAATCCTCCAGCCGGGCGGCATCGCCCAGTTGCCGCGCCAGCCATTGGCGGTAGATGTCGGCGCGGCTTTGTGGGGCTTGGCCTGCTTCCTCCTGCTCGCGCAGATGGCGCACATACACATCTTCTTCCCGTTGACCGATGCGGCTGACCGGGCAAGCCAGCACTTCGAAGCCCAACCGCCGCCCCGCCTGCCAACTGCCCGGCATAGATTTGCAGGGCAGGCCGCCGTCCAGTGGGCAGGCTTTCAGGGCCGAAGGCAGGGCAAAGCTTTGCGCGTGTTGGGCCAACTCCTCGCCGGAACAGCGGGAGAAGCCTAGCAGGCGTGGCGGCTTGAGTCCCCGACGGTCGTGCAGCAGGCGGAACGGCTTGGGCGCGTCCGCGCCGAACATCGCCTTGAGCCAGGCGTGGGCGGCATAACCTAGATCCTCGTCCTCGCGGCGGTTGATGCCTTGATCCTCGGCGAAGCGGATCAACGCGCCGGGGTCGAGGCGCAGTTCGACCATGTACAAGGCGGTCATTGCGCAAGCTCCAGCCATCCTTGGACGCGGACGCGCCGCCCGGCGTGGATTTGGTTGCGCCAGTCCCGGCGGTCGTAGACAGGCACTTCCTGCGCGTTGGCTCCGACACCTAGGCGGGCGGGCCAGCAGGCTTGCACCCTCTGCCCTTCCTGCGGCGGGAGAGGGTCGGTTTTTTTCCCTTGCTGGCAACGTTCGATGCGCGGTTCCTGGCGCAACGCGGCCAGCACGTCAGCGGCTTCCACCTTGCGGATCAGCAACGGAACACTGGGCAGGCACGTTTTGCGGCCTAGGAACAAGGGGCGGGCCGGGGCTTGCAGGGCGGCGGCGAGGTCGTCCAGGCCAGGGGTGGGGATAACATCGCCGGGAGCGATGGCATCCCTCTGCGCCATGAGGCCCACCGCCAGCGTCATCACGCCGTTGGCCCAGTAGTGGCGGTAGCGCTGGTGGGTGCCAAACGCCGCCGTGCCGCCGGCCCGGTGTTCCGGCTCGCCTCGCGTGGTCCAGCCGGGTTCGCGCATTTTGTACCATCGTTCAGGGTTCACATCCTTCGGTGGCCCCAAGTCCACCGTGTGGTAGTCCAGCAAAGGCTCCGGCGGAACGTCCCAGCGGGCGGCGTATTCAATGCGGGCCTGCAAGGCTTCCAGCTTGTCGTCGTCGCCGTGGCGGTAGCCCAAAGCGTTGCCAAACAACCCCGCCAACAGCGACAGGCCGGGGAAGCGCTCGGTCGGCCCGTGCTGGTCCACCATCACCCCGCCGAAGCTCATCAGCGGGGCGTCGAAACGCAGTAGCAACAAGTCCATGTCAGGCTCCGAAAACAGCATCAAGGATCGTCTTGACGGCTTCGCCCAAAGGCTGGTGCGGGGCGGCGGTTTCCGGCCATTCTTTGCGGGTCGCCGCGACGCGGCTACTGGCGGTCGGGCCGTACATCGCGTCCACGTCGGAGAGATAACGCCCCAGCGCATCGACGGCGATTTGCATCACATCGCCTTGGGCTGGCAAGGCTTTCAAGTAAGCATTGGCGAGGCCACGCGGTTGCTTGCCACCGGCTTCGAGCAGAATGAAATCGCTATAGGCGTAGGGTGCGGTGGAGCCAAGCTTGGCCCCCGGCGAAACCGTGGCGATGGCTTCGACCAAGCCTGCCAGCACGTTGCGGGCGTCGGCGGAATCCTGCTTGGCCCAGTCCTTGGCGTCGCAGCCGGTCAAGTTGGATACCAACAGCGGGATGTCCACGACCACATAGCCATAGTACAGCCCGGCCCCCAGTTCCATGTCACCCGCGTGGGCCGCGCCGGTTTCGTCGTCAAGGTTCAGATCGTCCACCACGGTGAAGTAATCGACCTCGGTGTCCAGGCCGTGGACGGTGAAGGCATGGGCGACATGCACGGCGGCATCGGAACGGGCGAGGATGTCGGAGGTGACGAAGCGGCCAAACATCGCGCCTTCCAGGCCGGCGTATAAGGCTTGAGATTGCTCAGATTTAATTAGCGCCTCTAACATCGTGTGACCATCCTGGTTTTTTTCTCGCCAATCAATCAAAACCAGTTGCCGAATACGCCCACGGATTTTCTTAATGTCGCCATTGGCTTCCTTGCTAATGGATGTAATGTTACTCACAAAAAAATCCGCTTCTGGCTTTCCATAAAGGGCAGGCTGTTTTGGCCTCGGAATCCGTTCACCCTTGTCAAGATCAATTTCCATAGAGTCAGGTATTGCAAGAGGCTCATCAAGTTTGTCGGATGCCAGAAGCTTCTGGGCATCGCTTTTCTTTTTCACCTTCATAAAACACCCGCAGGCCAAATCCCAACAGGCTGCAATGGCAATTTCCTTATATTTTTCGCCATCAGCAAAATCACCGCGCAAGCTCTCAATCACCTGTAACAAGACAACACGATCAAAGAAATTGCGCGTTCGCCAGCCACGTTCAAATTTCTCCCATCCATCATGCTGTTGCTCTATGGTGGAACGTAATTTAGTTGTCCAGTGGCGTTTTAAGCATTGGGAGGAAATCCTCAAGCGGGTTGAGTTGCCGAAGGGAATGCGCTTGGCGAGGCCGGCATCGTCCCGGTTCAACAGGCTGGCATGGTAGGAAGTCAGGGTGTGGATTTGCAGAAACATGGTTTATGCCTTAATTGTCTTGGTTACGGTAGTAAAAGCGGGCGATGGTGAGCCGGGCGGCTTCCCGTTTTTCTTCGTCGGTCGAAAGCAGCAGGCGGGCAAACTGCACCCAGTTGCATGAGGCGTTCTTCGCCGCAAGGAAGCGCACGGCGCGGAGCAACAGGGTGTGTAGGGTTTCGCCTTCGGAGGCCAGCAGCCGTTCCAGCCGTTTTTCGGAATAGCCGACTTCGGCCAGCGCCAGGCCGACGGCGCGGTCCGGCCTGTGCGGTTTGGGACACATCAAGGCGATGCCCGAAACGAGGGTCATCCAGGCGTCGCGCTGGGCTTCCCAGTTAGGCGGCAGGTGCTTGAAGGCGAAGCGGTAGAAGGCCAGTCCGGGCGGCGTGCCGGGGCTTTGCCGTCGCAACGCGGCATGGTCTCCGGTCGGGAAATGCTCGGCGGTCAGAGTCGCGGCGATATGGCCTATGCTGGAAGCCAGCGAGGCGCTTGGGTTTTCCGGCGCGTCAGCCGGGGCGGTTGGCGTCATGGGCGGTCTCCTTGAGTTGCTCAAACGTTTTGAAAAGAGTGCCGTAAAACAGCCCTTCGGCTTTCACCTGCGAACGGTAACGGCGGCCTTCGCGGGCGGGGTAGCGGGCGATGGCGTCTTCCAGCACGGCCTTGGCCTTATCCCGCAGAGCCCGCAGCCATTCCAGCCGCGCCGCGTCCTGGTCTTCCTGCTCGGCTTGCCGCCAGAGCCAGGGGAAGAAGTCACCGGCCCAGGCTTCGCTGAATTGCTTGACTGTATCCGTCAACCACTGGTTGACCTCGCGCCGGTCGAAATTGATTTTTTCCGGCCCGCCTTCCAGCAAGGCGATAACGGCGGGCTTGAGGACGCGGTTTTGCATGTCCCTGGCATCGTGGAGCGCGGTTTTGCTCAGTTCGGCCAAGCGGTTGCGCTCGTCGGAGCCGCGCCGGAACAGGCGGCGCACCCTGCCAGCCGGCACGGGGAGAGAGGCGTGATGGAATCCGTCCGTCGTGCCTTGGCCACGGACTAGGACTGTGGCGTTGAAACGGCAGTCTTGGCTTTCTTGTCCAGTATCGGCTTGCTGCATATCGGCAGGTTGGTAGCCATCCGCAAAGACCAAATTGCGCAGTAGCTCAGGGCTTAAGCCGGTGGCCGACACGGTGAGCGCCGATTGCCCTTTCTTCTTGTCATTGAGATTGACCGGAGTCCAGGGGTCGCCCAAGACGCCGCCGGTTTCAGTCGCGGCAATCCGGGGCGCTTTGGTCGAAGCCCCCAAGGCTTCGATGCCGCCATTGGCAGGCACCAAACGGATAGCCCGCGCAATTTCAATATAGAAAGGGTCTAGCGCCTTTAGGCCAAAGCTGGTTTTGAGATCCCAAGGCGGCACCCACAGCAACGCCAAGCCTTGCGCCTGATAACCCCAAGGGCCGGTCAGCAGCCCATCGCGCAAGGCCAGCAGCCGCCCGACATCACGAGACCAACGGCCCCCCGGACGCTGGCCATACGTTAGGGAAACCGTGGCGCGGCTGCCGAAACCTCCGTTCATCCGGGCGATTCCATAATTCCCCTGCCCAAAGAAACCGCTCATGGTTTGCACGCTGACCAAGGCGTAAACCCACACATCGGGCGTTGGCCCGCCGGATTTGCTCGATTTGACGTCATGGTTTTTGGCAGTAGGCAGAAGATCCAAGGCATCCGGGGTCGCAGCTTTGGGTTTGAAGGCGGCAAAATCGCTTTTCTTCGGCACTGCCGCCTGCATAAAAGCCGGCTGGGTGACATCTTCAACCACCAAGGCCCAGGCGCAGTCGTCTTCCCGCCCAGTCAAGCGGCGGATGCCGTCCAGCCAGAACCCGGCATTCTGGCACGGGTCGGCTTGACCTTCCAGCGCCAACACGGCCCCGGCCAGATAGCACAGGAAAATATGGAAGGCGTCTTCCTGGTGGCGTTGCAGGCCGAGCAGGGATTCCACCCGGTCGGCTCCCAATGCCTCAAGCAAGCGCGGCAGGCTTAAACATTCGTTTCCGTCCGGGGTTTCGGCGCGGAACACGGGGTCAGTCAGCAGGTTCATCGAGTTTCTCCAATCCATAGCGGGAATAGCGGTAATGTTGCCCGCCGTAACACAATACCAGGACACCATCATCCCGGCTCAAGACTTCGGCGGTTTCTTCAGTGGTGTTTTTGGGCGCGAGGTGGCCGGGTATCATGACTTCCGTAATATCAATGCCAAAGGGGCCTCGTTCGGGGGCGGCAAGTGGAATGCGCAAAGTATCCAGCCCCAACCGTGTGCGGGCCTGTGCGTTTTTCTCAATGTCGTTGAAGCCGCATTCGCCGAACGGTTTGCCGTAGCTTGCGGCGGCATAGAAGGCGGCAAGTTCTTTGGCTAGTGTGACACCATCCACCTTCTCCCCGTGCTTGGCCCAACGCTCCCCCGCCAAACTTGTCAGCCGCTCCGGGTGCGTTGCGCCTTCCACCAAGCGGCGGTTGTCGAGGGGAATTTCAACTTCTGGCTGGCCGGCAAGCATAAGCCGGGTCAATTCGAGTGTCCGCAGGTCTTCATAAACGCTGCCAAGCCCCGACTTTTTCGCCTCGCCTAGCGCTTCGCCTTTGGCGTCAAGCAGGTCTTCCAGGCTGCCGCAGTCCGGTGTCAACACAGTGCAACGCGCCGTCTCGAAACCGGCGGGCCGTTCGCGTCCATGCCGGTGCAGGCGACCCACGCGCTGCAACAGCACATCCGCCGGGCAAAGGTCGGTGATGAGCCAGTCGGTGTCGATGTCCAGGCTTTGCTCCAGGGTCTGCGTGCCAATTAGCAGGATTGGCCCGGCGGGCGTGTCTTTGCCAAAGCGATCGCTGACCGCTTTGTCCAGCAATTCGCGGTCGCTGGGCGTAAAGCGGCCATGGTGCGGGCAGACCGTTGTTCCGCAACGGAACAGCCACGCATTGGCAATGCCGGGATGCTGCTCGACTGCGCGTTGCAAAGCGACAGCCCGCGCCACGGTGTTGAAGACCGCCAACACCCGCGCACTGGCCCGCAGGGCTTCGGCCAGCTTGGGCAACAGCTTCTCCGGTTGTTTCAGCCAGGGACGGGATTCGAACAGGACGCGCTTGCTTGGGTTGTCGCCTGTCCGTTCCACAGGATAGGGAATGCCGCCCAAATCTGTGTAAGCGGGATAGGGCGCGGCGCAGGCGGCGGGGTAGCCATTGATTGCGGCGCTGGCACAACCGCAGGCTTGCAGGAATTCCGTCCGGGCGGCGGCGCCCAAGGTGGCGGACAGCAGCAGCGCATGGCCTTGCATCTGCCCGACATGATGGGCCAGCAGCCCGCACAGCAGGCGGCGCATGTAGGCGTCGGAGGCGTGGACTTCGTCCACCACCAGCAGGCTGCGATCCAGGCAGACCGAGCGCAGATGGGCGTGTTTGGTTTGCACGGCGGACAACAGGGCCTGGTCGATGGTGCCCACCGCGACCGTGGCGGCGAGGAAGCGCTTGGGATGCTCCGCCGCCCATTGCCTTTCTTGCCGGTGCTGGTTCGGGTCGTCGTGCCAGCGAACCTTGTCGTCGGGGAGCAGTTTTTCAACTTCGACGCCATCGACTTGCGCATAGCGCGGCACGGCCAGCAGCGCCAAAGGGCGGGTTTGCTGGTCTGGAAAAACCCTTTGCAGGTATTTCAACACACGCCGGTAAAGCTCCCGCGCTGCCACCCGTGTCGGCAGGGCGAAATACAGGCTATCGACTTCACACGCAGCAAACAGCTTGAAAAACCGCGTCAATGCCGCCTCAGTCTTGCCTGAACCGGTTTCCGCCTCGGCGATCAGCAGCCTGGCTTGGGGTTCGCCACTAGGCAAGCTGTCAATGGCGGTTTGCAATGGGCGGGGAACGAAACCAAACCGCTCTGCAAAAGCCGCCGGGCGGTAGGCAAGCTCGGCTTGCGAATTTCTGGCGTTCAAGCCGACCGAGAGCAAGGCGTGGTTGGCTGCGTCGAGGTCGAGCCACCCGTCAACTGGACGACCCAGCGGGAAAAAGCTCTGATGCGAACCCAGCCAGTCGGCCAGCATGACCAGCCCGGCAAAGCGATGCTGCAAAGCTGGTGTGTTGGGAATGGGGTTGCCAGGTTTGGAAAAGGCGTCGGGGAATGCTTGCCTGGCAGCTTGCACCAGATCGGCAATGGCCCTCATCGGTTCTCTGCTGCCGTCAGGATGCCACCACCGGGTTTTGGCTGAATAGTAGTTGCCCGTTTGCCCGCCTTGCTGAAAATTGACCGGCGAGCCATGGTGCGACCATGAGGCAAGCAAAAAGCCTTCCACAGCGTCTTGGGGGGCGAACCAGCTTTGCAGAATATCTAAGTCGAGCGCGTTGGCGAGTGTCTCGCACAAGGCGGGATCATCGAATAATGGAGCCAGTTCTCGGACATGCCCGGCGCGTGGTGCCTTAACATCGAACACTTTGTCCTGAAACCCAAGATTGGCCTTTCCTATGTCGTGCAACAAGGCGATGACAGCCAAACGTGCGACCTGGATCGTATTTAGTTTGCAGCCCGCGCTAGATTCCAGCTTTTTTCGGAATACTGGCAACGAAGCAAGCTGCCAGAATACTGCCGCAACGTCCAAACAATGCTGAACCAAAGAAAGCCATTGCAGAACGATGCCGTCTTTAACCTCTATTTTCCCCCAAAAGCCATGCTTGCCAGATATAAAAGCGGCTTTGTCAATCATGTTCCTAATCTATGCCTATGGGTTTTTAGATATGGACAAAAGTCCACTAGTCGGTGAAGACGAAATGCCGCTTCGGCTCATCGAAAGGCGAGTTGATGATAGGGTTTTCGATGGTTGTCCTAGTCATCCTGGATGGTTTCCTTCAATCAGCTTTTGTCACACCCAATCGGCACAACCCAACTCCCCTTGGGCTTCGTCGTCCTAGCATCCCCAGTGACCGGCAGCCTCTCCCCCGTCAGCTTCTCGATTTGCTCCACGGTCACGATGTGGCTGTCTAGCTTGCCCTTCGTGGCGTCCTTCGTGTTCGGTACGATCCAGGCTATCGAGTTGCCGCTGCCGCGCACGACCACTTTCCAAAAAGCATCGGGTGTCTTCACTCCGTGGCTTTTCACGAAATAATCGTCCGCCGGGTTGTTGCCCCAGATCACGCCGCCCATCACCAGAAGCTCGTCGATGTCGCGGTAGCACTCCACGATTTCCTCCGTCAGCAGCCACGCGCCCCGGTTCATCTGCGAGGTTTGCGGCAGGATGTTGGTCATGAAGTTGCTTTGTTTGATTGCCACCGGCGAAGCATCCAGGTGGTTGGCCGGAACCTGGTGGCCCCGGTCATAGCCTTGGCCGTATGCCGCCGCGCTGGTCTGCTGGCATTCCTTGGGTATGCTGGGATCTAGGGTGAAGTTGTCGGCGCGGGTGGCGCTGCCGGTGTCGCGCTGGGCGTTGTACCTGAACTTGACCGGCCCGCGCTCCTTGCAGTCCAGCCAGACGGTGAAGCCCTCATAGTCCAGGCGCAGCAATCGGCCTTCTTTCGTGATTGTGGTGGTCGGCAACGCGCCCGTGGCCTTGGTCGGTGGCCGTTGGCCAGGGGCGGCGGCTTGGTCTTGGGGCTTGGTCCGCTGGCCAGGGGCGCAGGCGGCGATGGAGAGGCAGAGCAGGCAGAGCGCGAGGGCGCGGCGCATGTGGGGCTATCCTTGTGTGCGAAGTCGGGGCCAAGTCCTGTGGCTTGGCGCGGAAGCAAGGATTCTAGCCGAAAAAGGCCCGGTTTGTGGAACCATGGTCGTTATCCCCAAAATCTGTGGATAACTTTGTGGTTCGATAGCCCAAAGTCCGCCAACCTCAAGCCCCGCCGCCAACTGGTAAAAATATGACCAAGCCATTGCCGCCCATTCCAGGCGACACCTCAAACCATTCTTTTTGCTGCCCGTTCCTTGAGCCATGCGGTGAACTCTTCCGGCGAAACCGGGGCACTAAACCGCTTCCGAATCCAGCCCGTAAATTGGAATCGCTCCAAGGTATCCAGAAACTCCCCAGTGTCCTCCTTATAGCTCTTCCCCTTGTCCTCCCCTGCCTCGGAAAGGTATTCACAAACTAGCTTTTTTTCTCATCAAGAGACAAGGAATTGATAGCATCCGTGGTTCGTTCCCGTATGCACTCGGCCTTAAGGTCGGCTTGTCTCTTCTCCTGCTGCTGACGATTGGCCTCGTCCGCTTTGGCTTTGGCTTCCTGTTCTTTTTTCACTTCATAGGTCGGCTTTCCGACTTCCGCCTTATCTTCAAGAAGTTTTCTGATATATCCGGCAGTGGAGCCTTTTACCTGCTTATTTCGGTCTTTTGCTTCTACATAGTCGACAACGGCTCTCGCTCTTTCTTCGTCTTGAAGAATCCATGAGATAGCAAGTTTATCCCCTATGCCGTGTTCCTTCAGTCGTTTGTAGATAGCTGTTTCTCGAATAGCATCAAACTCGTCTGATTCTTCATTGATTGAAAATACTTTTCTGCTTGTTTTCAGTTACCAAAAACCGAAGGGCTTTTATTTTTCTCGATTCTTTCCTAAATTCTGGCTCTATGGAAATATCAGATGATTTGTTTATTTCTTTGATAGAAGGTCGAATAATCCTTTAGTTTATTCTTTTGAAATCGTGTAACTACCAACCCCCTCCAAAGTTCGCTAGTCTGCGCCCATGCCCGAACTGAAGCGCCCGACACAAACTGACCTTGACCGAATGAGCCATGCCGAGAAGGATGCGCTGATCCTGTCGCTGTTTGACGTGCTGGAGGAGTTCGGGCGGCGGTTGAAGGAGTTGGAAGGCAA
>CAJPFO010000206.1 GCA_905339255.1 Myxococcaceae bacterium | reverse complement strand
CCACCTCGAGAAGCAGGGCGCTCGAGGAGGGGGCTCGCAAGCGCCGGGCGATCTTCGCTTCTCGCGACGAAGCGCGCAGCCGATGGCAGGGCAGAGGCTTCTTCGCCCATTGGCAGCCGCGCGCGCTCGAGCTCTACGTCGAGGAGGGGCTCCGCGACCGAGGCGACGGAACGGTCGAGCTCAAGTGCGCTCCCGAGGTCGAGGCTGCGGTCTTCTCGGGAAGCGGAGGCTTCGACGTGTTCGCGCTCGCGGGCGGAGTGAGGGCTCCCGTCCTGATCCTCTGGGCGTCGCGGGCGAGCTTTCCGCGACCCGTCCACGAGATGCTCGCCGCCCGCATCGCGGACGCGAGGATCGAGGATCTCGACGCCGGGCACCTCGTGACGATGGAAAACCCCGCGCTCGTCTCGCGCGCCGTGCTGCGTTTCGTCGACGAAACGCGAGCTCAGGAACGCTCGATCTCGTAGCCCCGTCTCGTCCAGCCCGTCCAGCCCTCCGCCATCGATACGACGTCGCGGAAACCCATCTGCTGTAGCGCCTGGGCAGCGAGGGCGCTGCGATGGCCGCCGCCGCAGTAGACGACGAGTTTGCGGTCGCGATCGGCGAGCCAGGGATCGCGCTTGGGGTGGACGAGGTCGGCCTTCACCTCGAGAAAGCCTCGCGGCACCGAGCGCGCGCCGGGGATTCGACCGGCGTCGAACTCGTCGGCCTCGCGGACGTCGAGGAAGAAATGCCCTTCACTCGCCGCGGCCTCGAGCCGGCGATGGGCCTCTTCGGGGCTGATCTCGCGAATCTCGCGGAGGGCAGCCCGAACGAAGTCTTCGAGGGTCTTCGCCATGCCGGTATCATGGCACAATGTTCGCGCGACGCGCCGGATGGGACCTCACAGCGAACGCTTACAGCGAGCGGGTCGCGGCACGCCGGCGGACGGGGCTCCCCGTCGTCGACCTGACCGAATCGAACCCCACACGCTGCGGGATCCGCGCGTCGGGTGCGGCACTCGCACGCGCGCTCGAAGCCCTCGCGGGCAACGTCGATTGCCTACGCTACGAGCCCGATCCGCGGGGGGCGATCGCGGCACGCGAGGCCATCGCTCGCTACCACGTCGAGCAGGGGGCGCGCCTCGACGCCGCATCGGTCGTGCTCACCTCGGGGACCAGCGAAGGCTACGCGCATCTCTTCCGTCTGCTCGCCGATCCGGGAGAGCGCGTGCTGGTGCCGGAACCGAGCTATCCGCTCTTCGACCTTCTCGCGGGGCTCGAATCGGTCGAGGTCGCACCCTACCCCCTTCGGTGGCGCGCCGGCCGCTGGCGGATCGATCTCGAGGCGCTCGAGTCCGCCGCGGCGAGCGGCGCGCGGGCGCTGCTCGTCGTGCATCCGAACAACCCGACCGGATCGCTGGCGAGCGCCGAGGAGATCTCCGCCGTTCGCGCGCTTTGTCGCGATCGCGGCCTCGCGTTGGTCTCGGACGAGGTCTTCGCTGCGTTCCGGAACGGGAGCCGGGCCGGGCTCGCCCCGACGACCTGGCTCCCGTCGGCAGAAGAAGCGGAAAGTGCTCCGCTCGGCTTCGTGCTTTCGGGGGCCTCGAAACTCCTCGCGCTCCCGCAGCTCAAGGCCGCGTGGGTTGCAGTCGGCGGTCCGGAGCGCCTGCGCGACGAGGCGCTCGCACGACTCGAGGTGATCGCAGACAGCTTCCTCTCGGTTTCGGGTCTCGTGCAGCATGCCCTCCCGGGCCTTCTCGCAGACCGCGCGGCGATCGTGGCCGAGGTTTCCGAGCGCGTCGCCGCGAGCGAAGCGGCGCTCGCAAACGTCCTCGGCCAGAGCCCGCACGCAGAGATCCTTCCCCGCGAGGGCGGCTGGTCGGCGATCGTGCGGCTTCGCGGCGAGCCGCCGCCCGACGAGGATGCCCTGGTCGAGGCGCTTCTCGACGGCCCGGGAGTCGTCGTGCATCCGGGATGGCTTTTCGACCTCGCGCCGATCGACGATGACGGACACTCCGTCGCCCACCTCGTGATCTCGCTCCTCGCTCCACCTCGAGAGATCGAGCGAGGCGCCGGCGGGATCCTCGCCATGCTCACCGGAGGGAACTCCGGAACCTGCGCGTGAGCGCACTCGAGCTTTCCGTGGGGCCGGCGCGCTCGCCGGCTCCCGGCCAACGCCGGCTATGCTCGGCGCATGCTCGACGTCCTGCTCTGGATCCTCGTCGTCCTCCTCGTGCTCGCCGGGCTCCTCGGGACGATCGTTCCGGGTCTTCCCGGTGCGCCTCTCGTCCTCGCCGGGCTCGTGCTCGCGGGCTGGATCGAGTCGTTCGCGCATACGACTTGGCTCACCTGGCTGGCGCTCGGCCTGCTCGGAGCGGCGTCGCTCGGCGTCGACCTCCTCGCGAGCGTGCTCGGTGCGCAACGCGTCGGAGCGAGCCCGCGTGCTCTCGTCGGAGCGACGCTCGGCGCCGTCGTCGGACTTTTCTTCGGGCTCCCCGGACTCGTTCTCGGTCCCTTCGTCGGCGCCGTCCTGGGTGAGTACAGCGCCCGGCGCAATCTCGCGCAGGCGGGTCGCGCGGGCGTCGGGACTTTCATCGGGCTCGTCCTCGGCGCTGCGGCGAAGGCGGCGCTCGCGCTCGCGATGGTGACGGTCTTCGCCGCCGCGTATCTCTTCTGAGCCCGACGCCGCGCTCAGCGCGGCGCAGCGAGCTCCCTACGGAGCCGCTCGCCCATGCGGCGCATGAGGTAGCGGAGCGCACTCGGGCTCGCGCGCCGGAGGCCGAAGGCGAACCACGACTCGGGCGAGATCGGCGCCACGATACGCCCTCTCGCCACGGCCTTCAGGATGTTGATGGCCGTCCGCTCCGCCGTGTATCCCCGCTTGCGATAGAACGCCTGCGCCTGCGCACGCGCCTCGTCGCTCGCGCTCGGACCCCGGAGCACCGAAGAGGCGACGATCGGTGTGTCGATGAACCCCGGACACACGCCCGTGACCCCGATTCCGTGCCATTGGAGTTCGTCGGCAAGCGCCTCCGAGAAGCCGAGAACGGCGCTCTTGGTCGTCGAATACGCGACGAGCGTCTCCGAAGGAGCGAGTGCGGCCATCGAAGCGACGTTCACGACGTGTCCCCCACGTTTCCGCTCGACCATTCGTGGCACGAAGAAATGACAGCCGAGCACGACGCCGCGAAGGTTGATCCCGAGGATCCAATCCCAATCCTCGATCGTGGTGTCGAGGAGCCCTCCCCCGAGACCCACCCCGGCGTTGTTCACGAGCAGGTCGACGCATTCGCGGTCCGCATGGACGAGCGTTGCGAGTTCGCGCCAGTCGCTCTCCTTCGCCACGTCGACCCGGCGCGCGAGAACCTCGCGTCCCATTTCCCGGACCGCCGTCTCGACCTCGCCGAGGCCCTTCTCGTTCACGTCGCAGATCACGAGCCGCGCACCTCTGCGTGCGCACTCGAGCGCGAGTGCACGGCCGATCCCGCTCGCCGCGCCGCTCACGAGGACGCTCCTCCCTTCGAGGTTCTTCGTCTCCATCATCTCGACCCTCCGATGAGGCCGCAGCTCACCAGTCCGAAGCTGCGGCGTAGAGCGCTCCGGGATCGGAGCGAGAGCGCTCGCGTGCGCGAAGCCAGAGCTCGAGCACGACGAGAGACCAGATCCGCCCCGTATGATCGCGCCGCTTCGAACGATGCTCGGCGAGAAGCCGCCGGACGGCGTCCGGACGGAAGAGGCCGCGAGCGCGAACCGATTCGGGCGAGAGCAGGCGCAAGACGCCCGCCGCGAGGCAGCCTTCGCCTCGAAGGCGTTCCGAAACGGGGTGTCGGGGGTGGGCGCGCTGCGGAGCGTCGGCTCGCGTTTCGTCGGGAAGCGTCTCGGCGAGCAGCCTGCTCCCCTGCGCGGTCCGCTCGAGCTTCTTTCGGGCCGGAATCCGGAGCGCCCGATCGACGAGCGCAGGATCCCGCGCGGGCAGGCGTGCCTCGATCCCGATCCGACGCAAGGCGACGAGCGATCCGTGCCGAAGCTCGTTCGCGACGAAGAGGCCGATCTCGAGATCGCGGACGAGCGCGGACGCTCGCTCCGAGCGCCCCTCATCGAGTTCGAGGACGGCCTTCCAGGGATTCGCCGGCGCGAGCTCGCGAACGGTCTCGACGCTCGCGAGCGAGAGGATCTCGTGCGGCGTCCGGAGCACCCGCCAGCGCATCGCGCCGAGCTCGGCAGGGACTTCCCCCGGCAGGACGAATCCGTCGAGCCGGGCGCCGAACCCGCTCGGGCGTCCCCCTCTCGCGAACCGTGCCGCGACCCGTCGCGCCGCGAAGACGAGCGCGGCGCCGAGGCGAGTCGATTCGAGCCGCACCGAGCGCGCCTCGGCTTCGTAGACGCGGTCGGTCGCGAAGAGCTCCTCCCCTCCGATCCCGCAAACCAGGAGCTCGTGCTCCGCCGCGGCCGCGAGCGACGCGGAGAGGATCGACGCGTCATTCCCGGGATCCGCGACGGGAACGTCCTGCGCTGCGGCATGGTCCGCCACGCGAACGAGGTCGGCATCGTCGCCGAACGTCGCCTCGAAGCCGGTCGCATCCGGCGCGAGCAGTCGCGTCGCACGGCGGGCGAGCGCACGCGCCGTCTCGCCCGGGCCAACCAGGACGGCGGCCCGACCTCCGGCGGATCGGCGACGGATCGCGGCGTCGATTGCGAGACCGAGTTCGAGCGAGGGATCGGAATCGCCCGCGTCCTCGGTCACGCGGCCGGGCACGTGCCAACGTTCGATGGAGAGGACGTTCCCGGCAAGATCGAGCGTCACGCAGCCTCCGGCCGGAACGCGACGGAGCGCGGCATCGAGCGTGTGCTCGCCGGCGACGAAGCCGAAAGCCAGATACCCGGCGAGGCCGTGTGGGCAGATCCCGCCGGAGACGAGCCCCGTCGCGACGAGGTCGAACGTTCTCGAACCGAAGACGATTCCGCCGCGGCCGAGGCCGTAGAAGAGCGGCTCTTCGCCGAAGCGATCGCGAACGAGCTGGATCCTTCGCGTCGTGGCATCGAAATGCGCCGCTGCGAAGGATCCGTCGATCTCGAGAAGCCCCGCAGGCCCCTTCACCGCGAGCCTTTCGAGAAGCGTGCTCGCCGCCTTCGAGACACGCTCGCCGCCCCCCGACGCGAGATCGCGAAACAGATGACCGGAGAAGACCAGCCACGATCCGGTCCTCGAACTGCTCGCGAAGCGCTCCTCGCCGTCGAGGCCGGCGACTCCCCAACGCCGGAGCATCGCGAAAGCCCCCGCCTGCGAATCCCCGACCGTTCGCGAGTCGCTCGCAAAGCGCGAGGCGAGGCGCTCACGAGCGGGAGAATCGGCGAATGCTCCGGTCGCTCCGAGGATCAAGGGCGCGCTCAGCGCGGCTCGCGCGGTGCGACCGACGGAGCACCCCCCGGCGGCTCGATCTTCCACGCCTTGTGGAGCATGTCGGCGGCAGTCACGATGAGAAAGAGCGCAAAGAAGATCCGAAGCGTTCGCTCGTTCACGCGCGTCGTGAGACTCGCCCCCACCCATGCACCCGCCATCGAGAGCGCGGCCACCAGGACGACGACCCGCGGCTGGAGATTTCCGAGCTGCCAATGCCGCCACGAGGCGCTGATGGCCGTGAAGAAGATCACGCCCATCGAGGTCCCTACCGCGTGCTTGATCGGGAGGTCGAGGAGCCTCGTGAAGGCAGGCACCATCACGATGCCACCGCCGACGCCGAGGAGCCCACCGAGGGTTCCGGCGACGATTCCGATCGCCGCACAAACGATCCAGAACATCGAGCTCCTCCCTGCGCGTTTGCCGCAGCTCCGCGCACGCCCCATGCTACCGCCGCCCGGCGAAGGCCGGAACGCCTCCGGAGGTCCCCCTGCCCCCGCACGTCCTACCGCTCGCCGACCTCGAGGCGCTCTTTCTCGACGCCGGAAACACGGTGGTGTGCTGGGATCATGCGTTCGTTCGCGAGCAGGCCGCTTCGCTCGGCTTCGACCTCGAAGCCGCCCTCCTCGCGCGCTCGGAGGCGGCGGCACGCCCGTTACTCGATCGACTCCTCGCCAGCGGACGCTCGACAGAAGCTCCCGACACGATCTCGGCGTACCTCCGATGCATGCTCGAAGCCGGGCTGGCGCGAGCGATTCCGGCGCCGGAGCGCGACGCTTTCGTCTCCGCGCTGGCCGGTGCGCTTCGCAGTCCCGAGGCGAGCGACCGCCTCTGGTCGAGGGTCCCCGACGGGCTTCCCGACGCGCTCGATCGGCTGCGCACGCTCGGTCTCCGTCTCGTCGTCGTGAGCAACTCCGACGGCAGCATCGAACGAAAGCTCCGCGACGCGGGAGTGGCCGACCTCTTCGATGCGATCATCGATTCGGCGCGAGTCGGAGCCGAGAAGCCGGATCCTGCGATCTTCCTCCACGCCGTCGAGCGAAGCGGGCGCCGCGCCGATCGGACGCTCCACGTGGGAGACCTGCATTCGATCGACGTGGTCGGTGCGCGGCGCGCAGGGCTGCGCGCCGCGCTCGTCGACCCTCACGGCGACTGGGAAGCCGCCGACTGCGCGCGATTCCCCGACGCAACCACGCTCGCCCGCTCGATCCTCGCCGCCAAGGAGTGCTAGATGGACCATCCGTCGCGGATCCGCCCTCTCGACCACGCCGTCTTCGATCCAGGAAAGATGGGGAAGGCGACGCTGTTTCGGTCCGGGAGTCTTCTCGCGGGCCTGAACTGCTTCGAGGTGGGGCAGGAGCACGCGCTCCACTCGCACGCAGACACCGACAAGCTCTACCTCGTGCTCGAAGGCGAGGGCGACGTCCTTCTCGACGGTCGCGAGATCGGACTGCGCGCCGGCGAGATGCTCGCCGCGCCGGCGGGTGTGCCGCACGGCATCCGGAACACCGGCGCCTCGCGACTCGTCGTGCTCACGGTCCTCGCTCCGGCCCCCTCGTGACGGCCTCGCGGCTGCGATCGATCGGCTCGGCATGAGGGCGACCCACCGGGTCGCCCCTACCCATCCGCGAGCCCGCGTCGGTCACGGACGGGCGACCGCGGGCCCGCGTCGGCGCCCACGAGCAAGCGAGCGCGCGCGTCGGTCACGGACGGGCGACCGGGAGCGCGTCAGCGCCGCGGCTTGGGCCGCGTCCCGCGCGAAGCGGCCGTCGCGGC
>CAJPFO010000205.1 GCA_905339255.1 Myxococcaceae bacterium | reverse complement strand
GGAGATGCTTTCTCGCGAGGACATCCCCGTCTACGAGAGTGAGCGCGTGGCGAGGCTGCGGCGGGCCGAGGAGCGACGCAGCGCCGCCGCCGCCGCGGACTCCGCAGGCCACAGCAACGATCCCGTTCGTGTCTACTTGCGCGAGATGGGCCAGGTCTCGCTGCTCACCAAGGAGGGCGAGGTCGAGATCGCCAAGCGCATCGAGGCCGGCGAGGAGGATCAGGTCCTCGCGATCCTCGGCACGCCCTTCGGCCTGCAGGCGGTGTTGCGGCTCGGCGAGAAGCTCCGCAAGGGAAGGATCGAACTCGATGAGCTCGTCGACGGCCTCGACGACGAAACGCCCGGAGCGCCCACTCCCGAAGAGGCCCGCAAGGCGATCCTCGCCGCGATGACGAAGGCCCGCCGCATCGAGACCGAGCTCGTGCGTCGGATGGGGACGCTCGCGAACGTGCGCACCCGTGAGGAGACCCGAGACCGCCTTTGCGGCGAGATCCGACAGCGCTACCGCGAGCTCGTCTGCGTGCTCCGCGATGCGCATTTCGCGCACGCGCGAGTCGAGGAGATCACCGCGAGCCTTCGCACGATCGGCCTCGGGCTCGATCGCATCGCGACCGATGCGCGGCAGCTCGTCACCCCGTTCAACGTGGGGATGGACGAGTTCCACGAGCTCGCGGGCTTCGCCTTCCGCGGCGCGACCAAGCGCGGGCGCGAAGCGCTCGCCCGCCTCGGTGGGGATCCGGAGCGGGTCGCGGTGGCGCTCGGCGGGCTCGCGGCCCTCGACGAAGAGGCCGCCAAGCTCTCGGCCGAAGCGCGAATGACGGCCGGCGAGATCAAGACGGCGCTCGACCGCCACGCCGAAGCTTCCGAGCGGACGCACCGCGCGAAGTGCGAACTCATCGAAGCGAACCTCCGGCTCGTGGTCTCGATCGCGAAGAAGTACACGAACCGCGGGCTCCAGTTCCTCGACTTGATCCAGGAAGGCAACATCGGCCTCATGAAGGCCGTCGACAAGTTCGAGTACCGCCGCGGATACAAGTTCTCGACCTACGCGACCTGGTGGATCCGCCAGGCGATCACACGCGCCATCGCCGATCAGGCGCGAACCATCCGCATCCCCGTCCACATGATCGAGACCATCAACAAGCTCCACAGAGCGAACCGGCACCTGGTGCAGATGCTCGGCCGCGAGCCCACGCCCGAAGAGCTTTCCGAGAAGATGGAGCTTCCGCTCGACCGGGTGCGGATGGTGCTCAAGATCGCGAAAGAGCCGGTGTCGCTCGAGACCCCGGTCGGGGAAGACGACGACAGCCGGCTTTCCGACTTCATCGAGGACAAGCGCTCGCTCAATCCGCAGGAAGCGATCATCAGCGAGAACCTCGCCGATCACACGCGGAAGGTGCTGCAGACGCTGCTTCCGCGAGAAGAACGCGTGCTCAAGATGCGATTCGGCATCGGCGAGCGATCGAATCACACGCTCGAAGACGTCGGTCGCGATTTCGAGGTGACGCGCGAAAGGATCCGGCAGATCGAAGCGAAGGCGCTTCGCAAGCTCCGACATCCGAGCCGCGCGAAGGTGCTGAAGACGTTCCTCGACAAGTAGAAGCGCGCCGTGTGTCGACGTTTTGCGCCGGGGTGGGGGGGTGCTAGGCTCCGCCCCAAGGCATTTCCTTTGGTCGACGCGCCAGCCTCCGGCTTCCTCAGCCCGAATCCCTGACCCGCCCCTCCATTCGATCCTGCCTTTCCCGCGAGGGACCAGCGCGTCGCCTGCGGGAACACGAGCGCGCGAAAGCCAGTCGGGCATTCCGATCCGGCCGTGCGCGCCCAGTTCCAGGAAGAACCCTTTGAGCAAGAAGATCTACGTCGGAAACCTTCCCTTCTCCACCACCGATGGCGAGCTGCGCCGCCTTTTCGAGGCGCACGGCACGGTGGAATCGGTGAACGTCATCACCGATCGCGAGACCGGCCGCCCGCGAGGCTTCGCTTTCGTCGAGATGAGCGATGCGAGCGGCGCCGCCGCCGCGATCGAAGTCCTGAACGGGCGCGAAGTCGGCGGACGCGCACTTCGAGTGAACGAGGCCGAGGATCGCCCGCGATCGGGCGGCGGCTTCCGCGGCGACCGCCGCTAGCGCTGCGAGCACGAAGCGCCGTGCGGCGGGCGTCGTCCGCCGCACGGCAAGCGGCCCGCCCGGCGGAGCCGAAGAGGAATGCGATGGCAAAGCCCGCTCCTTCCCCCGAAAAGACGCAGGGATCGGAGCGTTCGGCCCTCGCGAAGGGGCATCGCTTCGGGCCTTCGCTGTTCTGCGCGTTTTGCGGGGTTTCCTACGCGGCGCACCGCCAGCATCCGCGTCCCTGCCCGAACGAGCCCACCACGCCTCCGAGGTCTCCGCTCACGCCATCGTGAGCCCGCCGCTCACCGAGAGCGTCTGTCCCGTGACGAAGTCGGCTTCGTCCGAAGCGAGGTAGCCGACCGCTGCGGCGACGTCCTCGGGAGTCCCGAGGCGACCGAGCGGAATCGCCCGCGAGAGACCCTCGACGATCTTCTTCCCCCGCTCGTCCGCGCGGGCCATCGCCTCGAGCATCGGTGTCCGGGTCGGCCCCGGGCACACGGCATTCGAAGTGACGCCGCTGCGGGCCGCCTCGCGAGCGATCGTCTTCGCGAACGCGATGAGCCCCCCTTTCGCGGCCGAGTAGACGGCTTCGAGTGACGACCCGACGCGCCCGGCGTCGCTCGCGATCTGGACGACCCGGCCGAAGCGGCGTTCGATCATCCCGCCGAGGACCGCGTGGGTCACGCGGATCGGCCCGGCCAGGTTCACTTCGAGGACTCGCGCCCGGAAGGGCTCGTCGCTCTCGACGAAGGGCCGGAGCTCATCCCATCCGGCGCAGTTGACGAGGACGTCGATCGGTCCGAGTGCACGTTCGGCTGCCGCCACGCCGAGCGAGACCGAACGTGGCGACGTGACGTCGAGCGCGACGCCGAAGCCCTCTCCCGGCCCGAGCTCGCGAGCGAGCCGCTCGCACGAGGCCTCGTCGAGATCCGCCACGGCGACGCGCAGTCCCGCGCCGGCGAGGCGTCGCACCACCGCCGCACCGATTCCCCCGGCGCCCCCGGTCACGAGCGCGGTCCTCCTCATCGGAAGCGTCCGAAGTCGGGTGTCCGCTTCTCGTTGAACGCGCGGACTCCCTCCTTCGCCTCGTCGGTCTCGACGAAGAGATCGAGATGGTCGAAAGCGAGCGTCCCGATCCCGCCGATCGCTTCGCTATCGGCGTTGAAGGAGTGCTTGAGCACGCGGAGCGCCGTCGGGCTCTTCGCGAGCATTTCGTCCGCCCATTGCCGAACCGTCGATCGAAGCTCGGCGAGCGGGACGACCTGGTTCACGAGACCCCAACGCTCCATCGTCGCCGCATCGTAGAGCCGGGTGCAGTACCAGATCTCCCTGGCGCGCTTCTCGCCGACGATTCGCGCCAGGTACGCGCTTCCGAACCCGGCATCGAACGACCCCACGCGCGGGCCCACCTGCCCGAAGCGCGCATGATCGGCGGCGATCGTGAGATCGCAGAGCACGTGGAGGACGTGCCCGCCGCCGACGGCGACGCCGTTCACGGCGGCGATCACCGGCTTCGGCACGTCGCGGATCACGCGATGGAGTGTCTCGACCTCGAAGAGCCCCGTCTCGGTCGGTCCGTAGTCTCCCGTCTCGAGCCGTTGCTTCTGGTCTCCCCCCGAGCAGAAGGCCTTGTCGCCGGCGCCGGTGAGCGCGATCACGCCGACGCTCCGATCGGCCCAGGCGCTCTTCATGCAGAAGAGAAGCTCGTCGATCGTTCTCCCTCGGAAGGCGTTGTAGCGCTCGGGGCGGTCGATGGTGATCCAGGCGAGTCCGCGATCGACCTCGTAGCGGACGTCCCGTAGCTCGTCGCGAGTCACGAATCCTCCTCCCTCGCGGCCGGCGGGCCGCATCGGGTTCGAGTATGCGCTCGAATCCGATCCGCCGCGCGCGAGCGGCTCAGTACGGGAGCTTCTCGTGCTTGCAGACCCGCTCGAGAAGCGATTCGAGCGTGGCGCGGATCCGACTCGATTCGATCGCGAGACTCCGGTGAAGGGCGGCGTCGGCATCGTCGCGGTTCTCGCAATCGAGCGAGTAGCGCTCGAAGGCGACGAGGTTCGTGACGAGCGTGGCCAGGTGGTTCGGGCACTCGCAGTGGAGTGCGCCGGCGACTTCACGAAGGGCTGCGAGGCGGACGTCGTCGAAGCGGCGAGGCGCGATCTCTCCGTCGTGAGAGGCGCGTCCCCGGATCGGTGTGGAGGCTTCCGGCCGCGAACTCCGTCGGGGCGCTTGCGCCTTCGAGTGGAGGGCGAGGCTCTCGATCGCCGCGCGGAGCTCTGCGATGCGGAGAGGGCCTCGAACCAGACGCGCCCCCGCACGCGAGAGCCGAGAGAGTTCGGCGGCGGGAGCGAAGTCGTAGACCACCAGGACCAGGAACGGGTTTCGTCCGTGCCGGATCCGCTCGAGCGCCTCGCTCGGCTCGCGGCCGAGCGCCCGGAGTTCGGCGACGAGGAGATCCGGGCGCTCCGCGCCGAGTCGGGTCGCGAGCGCGTCGAGCCCCACGCCCGAGCTCACGATGCGCACGTTGCCGAGCGACGCCGCGGCCTCGCGGAGCTGCGCTTCGAGGCCGGGGGCGAGGAGTGCGATCCGCAGCGGCGTCGATCCGGTGTCGGAACGAGCGCCCGACGCCAGCGCGGCGAGGTCGGTGAGCCGGGATCGGAGCGCGGCATCGGAGAGCTTCGCGATGTTCCCGATCGATTCGCCGGCGTCGACGAGGGCCTTCAAGCGCTGGAGTCGGGTGACGGCGCCTGCTCCGTAGCGGCGGCTCCCTCCCGACGTCCGCTCGGGGGAGACGGCTCCGTAGCGCCTCTCCCAGGCCCGGATCGTGTGGGGATCGAGGCCGGTGAGGCTCGCCACCACGCCGATCGGATAGCCGTCATCGCGTTTCGTCTGGTTCAAGGCCGGTCTCCGAACTTCGCGAGAATGCGCTGGAAAGGGTTGGAAACTGCACGATCCACGGCTCCCGCCACGGCGACCGTGTCGCGAGGGCCGAGCCCGGACCCCTCGAGGCTACAGACCGTTCATGATTTGTCTAGGTAAAGATTTGACATGAGTGGATCACCACCTAGGGTCCTTGCATCCGAGCAAGCGGGCATCTGCCCGAGGAGATCATGAACCATGAATCGACCCATGAGCCGGGAGCGGGCGCTCTCCCCGGTGGCGGCCTCGAAATCGCTCTTCTTCCTCGCCGCCGGCTTGAGCTTCGCCCTCTCCGTCTTCCTCTTCTTCAGCGGCGACCACGAGCGCGGGATCTTCGTCGGGATCTGGGTTCCCTCGATCCTCTCCGCCGGAAACCTGCTGCTCCAGGGGGCTCGCCATGACTGACCAGGACCTTCTCGCCTTCGGATGCATGGTGATGGCGTTCGCGATCGGCGGGGCCTACGTGGCGCTTCGTGCGCGCTTCTGGGAGCACGAGGAGAAGCGTGAGCGCGACACCGAGCGTGTTCCGGTTCGCGTGACGGGTCAGGGCTCGTAGCCGCTCGCTGCGTGCTCGCGCGAGGGGCGTCGCAAGCTCGCTCGTTCCGCGATCCTTCGGTCGAACCGATCCAACCCCTCCTGATTATCTGTTGGACCGAAGGGTCGCGGCGAGTGAGCTTCGAGGTGCGAGAAAAAGGAGCTCGCAGCCATGGCCGACGTAGAGAAGATCCTCTCCCAGCTTCTTTCGAGTCCGGCGGCAAAGGGCTTCGCCGGAGGGCTCGCGGGCGGAATGCTCACGAGCAAGGCCGGGCGCAAGCTCGGCAAGAAGGCGATCCAGATCGGTGGCCTCGCGGCAGTCGGAGCGCTCGCCTGGACCGCGTACGATCGCTGGCGCCGAGGCCAGGTCGAGCCGGGGCGGATCGAGGACCCGATTCCCCTCGACGCCGTCGCAGGCGCGACGCGAGCCGGGTTCCTTCCCGCGCCGGCCGAGACCGGCGAACAGGAGCGCCTCGGGATGCTCATGGTCCGAACCATGATCGCCGCAGCGAAGGCCGACGGGAAGCTCGACGAAAAGGAAAGCGACCTGATCTTCGCCGAGGTTGGAAGGCTCGACCTCGATGCCTCCGACAAGGCCGCTCTGCTCGCCGCGCTCGCGAAGCCGACCCCGATCGACGAGATCGTCGCCGAGGCGAGCTCGACCGAGCTCGCGACCGAGGTCTACACCGCCGCGCGACTCGCGATCGACGTCGACACCGACGCGGAGCGGGCGTGGCTCGACCGGCTCAGGGAACAGCTCGGCCTCGCCGAAGGGCTCACTGTCGAGATCGATCGCAGACTCGCCACGCAGGGGCGCGAGTCGCTTCGCGCGGCAGGC
>CAJPFO010000204.1 GCA_905339255.1 Myxococcaceae bacterium | reverse complement strand
CGCCTTGGCAAAGGCGGCTTCGATGGATGTCGAGACGCACAGCCCCCGCCAGGTCTCGGCGCTCTCGCGCACTTCCACCAGCATCCCCGGCTCTATCAGGCCGATCTGGCTTACCAGCGGGATGTTCTCCAACGATACCCGCACCTGCCTTCCCGCGCTGGCCAGCATGGAAAGGCCGCGTTGCCGCCCCGCCAGGTGGTGGGTGATGAGCGGGTCTACCACATCAGGCGCGTTCAGATTGCCGGCCGTCCCCTGCAACCGGACAATCGACCGGACCGCGCCGACGCCTTGCCCCGAGACGATCACCTGGTCCCATGCGGGCTTGTTCTCAAGCGACTCGCCGGGGCTGCTTACAAAATCGTTTTCCAATATCACATCGGGGGCCAGGCTTCCCCAGTCCCTTGGAAGCCCCGGATATTTCGGCTTGATGTGCAAGACGTTGCCCACCCGGTCGGCGTAAAGCTGGGCATCAATGGCGGCGGCAACCAGTCCGATTGCCTCTATTCTGGCCCGGTCCTGATAGCTGTACGCGCCGGGGGGGAACAGCCATTGTTGCGTCATCAACTGGGTAAGCGAGGCGTGGTAGGCCATGCCGAACCCCGTGTATTGCAACTCGTCGTCGCACACCTGGGAGGCTGTCTTGGCCGTGCCGTTGCTGTAGCTGCGACTGGGGAAGTAAGGCGATGAAAGCTGGCTTGCCTTGCTCCGGCCTTGCAGTTGCCCGGACGAATCGGCAAACCGCCTTGCTCCGCCACAGAACAGCGCAAGGAACCGCCATTCAAACCCGTTGATGTCCACGACGATCTCTTGCGGGTTGGCGTTGACGGGCCGCAGCATCGCCAGCGAGGCATCGTCCCTTATTTCCCCGGTGATCTCCCAGTCAAACTGGGTGATGTCCCGGTCGATGCGCATTGAAACCAACTCGAATGGCGCATCGTCAGAGGCGCGGGTGGTGGAAATCACGGTATCCACGATGGCGGTGTCTCCTATCCAAATCAGGTGGGGAGTGCGGGCATGGCTGGCGAAGTCGAGGCGGATGGACGGGCCGGTCCGCAACGGCTCCCGGAAGTCCAGCCGGATAATCGGATCTTCGACCGGCGGGGGCTGTGGAATGACGGGCGTCGGGACAAAGCGCAGGAAGCCTTCCGGCCAGATGCCCTTGCGCCA
>CAJPFO010000203.1 GCA_905339255.1 Myxococcaceae bacterium | reverse complement strand
TCCACACGAAAGAGCCCTGGCGGTCGTAGACGACGGCTTCTTCGGGGACGAGGAGCGCCCCCTGCCGCTCGCCGAGTTCGAGCTTCAGATTCGCGAACAGACCCGGCCGAAGCCGCCGCTCGGGGTTCGGAACCCAGGCCTTGAGCAGGAGCCTGCGCGTGGCGGGGTCGAGCGACGGGGCCACGAAGAAGACTTCGCCCGCGAAGGTCTCGCCGGGAAACGGCGCCGTGGTGAGCTGGACGGTCCTTCCGACCTCTGCGAGCGGCACGGCGATCTCGGGAATCACGAACGAAAGGCGCAGCCGCTTGACGGCGTCGAGCGTCACGAGCGGCGTGGTCGGCTCGACGCGGTCTCCGGGAGAGACGAGACGAACGCCGAGCACGCCGTCGAAGGGCGCGCGGATCTCGGTGCGCTCGAGCTCGACGCGAGCGATCTCGACTCTCGCCCGTGCCGCGGCACGATCCGCCCGCGCGCGGTCGAGCTGCGCGGCGGCCGTGATGTTCTGCCTCGCGAGCTGGCTCGTTCGCTGGAAGACGTCCTCGGTGAGAGCGAGGTTCGCCTCGGCCTCGAGCAGGCGCGCCCGCTGCTCGTCGTCGCGCAGCCGGAAGAGCACGGCGCCCTTGCGGACCTCGCTCCCCTCCTCGAAACCGACCGAGGCGATCAGGCCCTCGATCTCGGAGCGGATCTCGACCGACTCCTCGGCCTCGAGCTGCCCGACCAGGTCCACGGTATCGACGATGGCCTCGGGCCGCGTGGTGTAGAGCTCGACGGTGACGGGGGGAGGCCCCTTGGAATCCGCCGAAGCAGGCTCGCCGCCCTTCCCGCAGCCGAGCGGGAGCAAGCCGAGCGCAACGCTCGTGCAGGCGACGAGAAAGCGGGAGGACCGGGATTGCACCCCGGTGAGGGTACCCGACGACGCGCCGGCAGTCCCGACGCTCCACGCGGTATGCTCCCGCGCTCGAGGAGAAACACCGTGCACGTCGCCTGCCTCGACCTCGAAGGGGTCCTCGTTCCCGAGATCTGGATCAACGTCGCCGAACGCACCGGGATCGAGGCCTTGCGCCGCACCACCCGCGACGAGCCCGATTACGACCGCCTGATGCGTTACCGGCTCGGGATCCTCGAGGAGCACGGGCTCGGACTTCCCGATCTGCAGGCCGTGATCGCGACACTCTCGCCCTTCGAGGGGTCGCGGGAGTTTCTCGACTGGCTTCGCGAACGCACGCAGGTCGTGATCCTCTCGGATACCTTCGCCGAGTTCGCGGCGCCGCTCATGCGCCAGCTCGGTTGGCCGACGCTCTTCTGCCACCGCCTCGAATCCGATGCTTCGGGCCGAATCACGGCCTACCGGCTCCGCATGCCGGACCAGAAGCGCGCGGCCGTCGAGGCCTTCCAGGGGCTCCGCTTCCGCGTGGTGGCAGCCGGGGATTCGTACAACGACGTCGCGATGCTCCAGCAGGCCGACGCCGGGATCCTCTACCGGCCGCCTGAAAATGTCGTCCGCGAGTTTCCGCAGTTCCCCGTCGCGCACGACTACGCCACGCTCCGACGCCTCTTCGAGGAGGCGTGGCGCGCGTAGCGCTCCCGAGCGATCCGGGCTCGCCCTCGATCCGGCCCGAGACGATCGCCCCGCGCCGCTTCGTCAGTCGCGGACGTCGCGGACGACGTCCTTCTTGAAGGTGCGGTGGCCCGCCGGCTGGTAGGTGAGGACGAGCGCCCTCCGCGCGAGATCGGAAAGGTTTGGCTTCGATCCGTGGACCGTGTGCGGGTGGAAGAAGAGCAGCGTCCCTGCCCTCCCCTCGGCGGCGACGGCATCGTCCTCGTCGAAGAAACGCGGGTCGGTGAACAGCGCGCCGAGCGCCCCCTGCCCTTCGAGTCCTGGAAGGATCCCGCGCCGATGGCTGCCACGGACGACGTGCAGGCAACCGTTCTCCGGGCTCGCGTCGTCGAGGAGCAGCATCACGTTGACGAGCGTCTCGACGTGCCCGCAGTCGAATACCCAGTACGGCGAGTCCTGGTGCCAGCGAAACGCCGAGCCTTCGCGGGGACGCTTCAGGTTGAGCTTGTCGGTGAAGAGCGCGATGAGATCGGAGCCGACGAGGTCACGCATCGGCTCGGCGATCCGGGGATCGTCGAGGAGCAGGTCGAAACGCGGGTCGAAGTGGTGGAAGGGCTCCACCACGCGGACGGTCGTCGATCCGTCCCGGTGCTCGAGCTGGACCGTCGAGCCTCCCGCCTCGAGGTAGCGATTGCCGTCGATCCGGTAATCGTCGTCGGGGGCGCGGCCCGCGACCGACGCTGCGGCCGCGGCTCTTTCGGCGGCAGCCCGGAGGTCGTCGAGTTCGACGGCGTCGAAGACGCCGTGTCGGAGGAAGAAGCCTTCCTCCTGGTACGCCTTGCGCTCGGCAGCGGAAAGACGGAGCTCGGGTCGCCGGCTCATCTCTTGCGGAACGACGCGCGGAGCTCGCGCTTTCGCAAGCGCAGCGACTCGGGGGTCACCTCGAGAAGCTCGTCGTCCTCGATCCACTCGAGCGCGGATTCGATGCCGAGCCGCCGCGGCGGCGTGAGCACGGTGTTCTCGTCCTTTCCCGCCGCGCGGATGTTCGTGAGCTTCTTGGCCCGGACCACGTTGACGGTCAGATCTCCGGACCGGCTGTTCTCGCCTACGATCTGGCCTTCGTAGACGGGGACGCCGGCGCCGACGAAGAGCGTCGACCGCTCCTGGATGTGGAAGAGGCTGTAGGCCGTCGTTTCACCGGCCTCGCTCGACACGATCGCCCCCACCTTGCGGCGCTGGAGATCTCCGGCGAAGGGCTCGTATCCCCGCACCGTTCGGTGCAGGACGCCCTCGCCCCGCGTATCGGTGAGAAACTCGTTCCGGTAGCCGAAGAGCCCGCGGCTCGGAACGACGAACTGCAGCAGGACCTGCGCGGCACGCTTCTCCATCGAGACGAGCCGACCCTTGCGAACGGGAAGCTTCTCGAGGACGGCTCCCGCGTAGCCTTCCGGGACCTCGATCACCACGTCCTCGACCGGCTCGCACGCCGCCCCGTCGATCTCGCGGACGATGATCTCGGGCCGCGAGACGTTGAACTCGTAGCCTTCGCGCCGCATCGTCTCGATCAACACGCCGAGCTGAAGCTCGCCGCGGCCGGCCACTTCGAAGGTGTCGGCGCCGTCACCGAGATCGACCCGGATCGAGACGTTGCCGAGCGCCTCGCGGCGCAGCCGATCCGCGATCTGCCGGCTCGTCACGTACTTGCCCTCGCGGCCCGCGAAAGGCGAGTTGTTGACCGAGAAGCGGACCCGGATGGTCGGCGGGTCGATCGGGATCCGCGGCAACGACTCGGGCGCCGCAGGATCGCAGACCGTATCGCCGATCTCGATCGAATCGACACCGGCGATGATGCAGACGTCGCCGGCGCGCGCCTCGGAGATCTCGACCCGCTCGAGACCGCGAGCGCCGAAGAGCTTCGTCACACGAAACGCCTCGGGGGAGCCCTGCTCGGGAACGCGGACGACGTTCATCGCACGGCGGAGCACCCCGCGCTCGACGCGGCCGATCACGAGGCGGCCGAGGAAATCGTCGTAGCCGAGCGTCACGGCCTGGAACTGCACGGGGCCGTCCTCGTCGACCTCGGGCGGCGGAGCTTCGGCGAGGATCGTGTCGAGCAGCGGCCGGAGATCCTTGCCGGGCTCGTTCGCGTCGAGGGTCGCCGTCCCCGCCTTGGCGGAGGCGTAGACGACCGGAAAATCGAGCTGCTCGTCGCTCGCGCCGAGTTCGACGAGGAGATCGAAGACCTCGTCGAGGACCTGCTGCGCGCGCTGCTCGGGGCGATCGATCTTGTTCACGACGAGGATCGGTCGCAATCCGTGCGAGAGCGCCTTGCCGAGGACGAAGCGCGTCTGGGGCATCACGCCCTCGACCGCATCGACGAGCAGCAGGACGGCATCGACCATGCCGAGGACCCGCTCGACCTCGCCTCCGAAGTCGGCGTGCCCGGGTGTGTCGACGAGCTGGATGCGGACCCCCTCGAAATCGACCGAGGTGCTCTTCGAATGGATCGTGATCCCGCGCTCGCGCTCGAGGTCCTCGTGGTCCATCGCGCGCTCGGCGACGGCCTGGTTGACGCGGAAAGCCCCCGTCTGGCGGAGCAGACCGTCGACGAGCGTCGTCTTGCCATGATCGACGTGGGCGATGATGGCGAGGTTGCGGACTTCCTTGCGGGGGCGGCGCATGGCGGCCGGCACCTTAGCAGAGCGGCCCCTTGCGAGCGATGTGGCGCTTTCACGGAGCTTTCACACGACCTGCGCCTTTACGCAGCTTTCACGGCGAAGTGCGAGACGGGCCGGGATCGCTGCCTATGCTCCCGCAGCCTCGAATACTGAGGAGGACTCGTGGATTCCGGCCCCGTCCGAAGTGTTCATGCCGCGGCCGCCGCCCCCGATGGTGCGCTCGCATCGTCGCGAAGCGTCGCGATCGCCTACTGGGGGGTGCATCTCGGCTGCCTGCTCGCCTTCTACACGGGGGTCTCGGCGGCCGACCTCGCCCTTCTCGCGGCAACCTTCTCCTTCCGCGTCTTCGGCATCACGGCCGGCTACCACCGCTATTTCGCACACAAGAGCTTCCGGACGAGCCGGGGCTTCCAGTTCGTGCTGGCCCTGCTCGGAGCATCCGCCACGCAGAAGGGCCCGCTCTGGTGGGCAGGGCTGCATCGCCGCCACCACGCCTACGCCGACCGCGAGGGGGACGTCCATTCGCCGAAGCAGGGCTTCTGGTACGCCCACCAGGGATGGATCTTCGATCCGCGCTGGACGGCGACCCCGGAAGAGCAGATCCGCGACTTCTCGCAGCACCCCGAGCTCGTCTGGCTGAACCGCTGGCACGTCGTCCCGCCCGTCGTGCTGGCCGTCGCCTGCTTCGCCGTCGGGGGCCTCTCGGGCCTCGTCTTCGGCTACTTCATCTCGACGACCCTGCTCTGGCACGCCACCTACTCGGTCAACTCGCTCGCGCATCGCTTCGGATCGCGTCGATACGAGACGCCCGATACGAGCCGGAACAACTTCTGGATCGCGCTCATCACGTTCGGCGAGGGCTGGCACAACAACCACCACCACTACATGCGAAGCGCTCGACAGGGCTTCTTCTGGTGGGAGATCGACGTGACCTATTACTGCCTCCGGGCTCTCGCGGCCCTCGGCGTGGTCTGGGATCTCCGCGAGCCGCCGGCAGCGCTGCTCGAAGCACGAACCCCGCGGCTCCGCGACGCGGCGTAGGCCCGCAGGCGGATCGAGACCCGCGAGCCGGTCTCGTGGCGCTCGACGCGGAGCGTGCCCGCCTGCCGGCGAACGATCGCCGTTGCGCAAGCCAGCACGAGCGCCGTGCCGCGCAGCGCAGCGGCGCCACGCGGTGGTGTCTCGAACAGATCCCCCGATCCCTCGATCGCGAAACACACGAAGCCCCCCTCGTCGCGGGCACCCACCTCGACGGCCCCGGGCTCGGCCGTGTCGTCGAGCGCCGCGAGAACGAGCGCCACGAGCACGTGGTGCAGGGCATCCGGGTCGACCGCGACGTCGCGAAGGCCGCGCGCTCGGGCGATCCGAAGCCGCCTCGCGGAGCGTGACGGGCTCGTGAGGCTCCTTTCGAGCGCGACGAGTACGTCGGCCGGAGCGAGCCGCAGCCGGCGCGGGCGACCCGTCTCGAGCAGCGGACGGATCTGCCCGAGGAAGGCTCCTGCGCGAGCCGATTCCGACTCGATTGCAGCCGCCGACTCTCGAACGTCCTCGCCCGCACGTCCTTCCGCGAGAAGATGAGCGCCGAGGCGGACCCCTGCCAGGAGATTTCCGACCTCGTGGCACAGGCCGAGCACGAGCGCGCGCGCCGTGGGTCTCGGGACGCTCCGGGGGCGAGGGCTCGCGCTCATCGTTGCCTCGAGAGTCGTCGATCGAAGCCCATCATGCGCCTCCCACGGCACGCGTCAGGAACCAGAAGAGTCCGGCCGCCAGCACGAACGCCGAGCCGCACTGCACGACGAGCGGCCGACGCTCGGGCCACCTCGCGAGCATCAGTCGATAGATCGGCCAGAGCGTCGCGACGATCGCGAGCTGCCCGAGCTCGACGCCGACGTTGAACCCGACGAGCGCCTGCGCCGTCCTCCCGGGCGGAAGTCCCGTCTCGGCCAGCACGCCCGCGAATCCGAAGCCGTGCACCAGCCCGAAGACGAAGGCCACGAGCCAGCGCAGCCGCGCCGGCCTCTCGGCGCGCTCGAGCAGGCTGAAGTAACAGAGCGAGAAGACTCCGAGGCCCGCGAGAGCGAGAACCGGCACGTGGATCTCGCCGAGCAAGGCTCCCGCGATCGAAGCGCCGACGAGCAGCACCAGCCCGGCGACGACGAGCCGTCGCGTCGGAGCGAGTGTGGTCTCGATGAAGTTCTCGAGCGCCACCACCACGATCGAGAGCCCGATCAGCGATTCGACCGCAACCGACGAAGGACGCAGGACCCCGAGCACGCCGAGTGCGAGGGTCACGCTGTGCGCTGCGGTGAAACCCGTCACGACGGTGGCCACCTCGCCGATCGTCGCACCGACGAGGAGCAGCGCGAGGACGAAGACCACGTGGTCGGTGCCCGTGAAGATGTGCTCGACGCCGAGCCGGACGAAATCGAGAAACGCCGAGCCGACCGCCGCGGGCGCCTGGCCCGGCTCGGGAAGCAGGGCGCGCCGCGACGCCTGCACCAGCACCGCCTCGGCGGTCTCGGCGCCAGCGCGACGCAGCCTCGCCAGATGCAGATGCGCGGGCTGTACCTCGAAGAAGGCCCGGCTCTCGAACTCGAGGGGAGCGCTGGCCGCGCAGAGCACCTGCCAGGAACGTCCGAGATGGGTCGCATCGGTCGTGGGAGCCGGAGAGGTCGGTCCAAAGGGGACGCAGCGTTCTCCCGCCGCGCGAAGCAGGAGGCTCTCCTGCAGGTAGCGATCGGCGAGCGCGAGTCCGAAGGCATCACTCCCGGGCGCGCTCGCGGCGAGCGCCGGAACTGCACGCTGCAGGTCGGCCCACGGGGCGCGAACCGTGATGCGAGCGGTCGGCCGGGAGCCCTCGCCGACCTCGACCGAAGAGGTCGACGTCGAGCGGCCGTGGCCCGTCGCCGCCGTCGGAACGACGAGCGCGAGCGCCACGAGCCAGCCCCGCGCCCTCACGGCGTCCCCGGCGTCGCAGGCGGCTCGTCCGGTTTCGGGACGGGCGGGAGGCGGACCTCGACCGTCCCGGCGTCGCGGAGCTGATCGAGATAATGCGTGAGCGCCTTCTCTCCCCGCACGCGCAACCACTCCGTTCGCACCTGATCGCGAATCTCTTCGAAGGGCGCCGTCTCGCCTCCGTCGCGATCGAGAAGGCGCAAGACGCCGTACCCCGCCGCTCCGCGAACGGGGACGCTCACGCCTCCGGGCGCGAGCCCGACGAGCGCCTGCGCCGCCGAGGGTCCGAGGTACTCGCGCACCGTCTCGAGCGGGATCTTTCCGCCGGGAAGCGGCGTCGTCTGGGGATCGGCGAGCGCGCGCTCGACCTCGCCGGGTTCTTCTCCCGCACGCAGCCGCTCGGCTGCTTCGGCCGCTCGCCGGTACGCTTCCGCTTCGGGACGCACGGCGACGCTCACGAAGAGCGCATCGACCTCGACCCGCCCGGGACGTTGGAACCGCTCGGCCTCGTCGGAGTGGAAGCGCCGCAACGTCTCCTCTGCCGGCTCCTCGGTCTCGGCGTCGGCAGCGACCGTCGCGATGAGCGCCGCCACGATCGCACGCCGTGCGGTGGGCTCGTGGCGTGCGAGGCCGAGATCGAGCCCCCGCTGCAGGAGCAGTTCCTCGTCGACGAGGCGATCGAGAAGCCTGCGACGCTGCTCCTCTTCGAGCGGGCGCCCCCGGCGTTCGGCCAACACGGCAGCCTCGATCCTCCGATACGACTCCTCCGGGATCTCGACCCCGTTCACCACGGCGACGACCCCCTCCGGCACACCCGCCGGGGCCGATCCACTTCCGACGAGTGAAACGCCCGCGAGCGTCGCGCCGGCGACCACTCCGGCGAGCAGCAGCGCTCGAGCCCGCGTCTCGGCAGCGTTCGACGTCACGCCACGGCCACCTCGCGAGCAATGCGGTCGCGGTACTCGGGCATCTCGATCACGGTGCCGTGCAGCCGGGCCTCCTCCGCCGCGAAGCCGAGCAGGTGGCTCTCGAGCGAGACGCGCCCGGACGCGCGCACCTCGGCGTACGCCCTGCGACGCAAGAGATCGGTGAAATGCGAGAGCAGTCCGTGGTCGCCTCCCGAGTGTCCGTCGAGGGGGGCTTCGATCCGGAGCGTCTCGCGCTCGAGCGAGCCGTGGCGCGTGATCTCGATCTGGCCGTCCTGGAAGACCCCGCGCAGCTCGCCGCGCGTCCCGCTCACACGGATCGTTCTCCGCTCGTGGGTCGCGAGTCCCTGCAGCGTGAAAGTCGCCGTCACGCCACCGTCGAACTCGATCGCGAGGATCTGATGGTCGGGGACGTCGTTGTCGCATCGATAGACGCAGACCCCGTAGGGGCCGGTCTCGAGTGCACGGCGGCGCGCCTCCCGCGAGGGGTCGATCCCGAGGTCGGTCCACGGCCAGATCCGGGCGAGCGATTCGTCGGGGCCGCAGTAGAAGCGGACGGCATCGTGCAGACAGTCGTCCTGCACGGGGCAGCCGTCGGTACAGCGATCCGGCGCTCCGGGGGGCGCCGCGTCGCTCCTGAAATGCGAGAGCGATCCGAACGAAGCGACGCGTCGGAACGGGCGATCGACGAGCCAGGCGAGGAGGTCGAGGTCGTGGCAGGTCTTCGCGAGCACGATCGGAGCCGCAATCCGACGGTTCCGGAACTTCCCACGAACGTAGGAGTGGGCGAGATGCCAGTGCGCGACGTGCTCCTTCATGTCGATGGCGACGATCTCGCCGAGCCGGCCACTCGAGACGATCTCGCGAAGGCGACCGTAGAACTCGGTGTAGCGAAGAACGTGGCCGATCTGGACCACGCGCTCCGCCTTCTCGGCCGCATCGACCACCCGAACGCAATCGACGGGATCGGGAGCGATCGGCTTCTCGAGCAGGAGATGGTGGCCTCTCGAGAGCGCCTCGAGCGCCGGCTCCACGTGGAGCGTGTCGCTCGTCGCAATGATCGCCACCTCGGCGAAGCGAGGCCCCGAGAGGATCTCGCGCCAATCGGCCACCACGCGATCGGGCTCGATCCGGTGTTCGGCGGCCACGGCCGCTCGCCGCTCGGCGACGGGCTCGGCCAGGCCGACGATTCGCAGCCGGTCCGGATGCCGCAGCGCCCACGCTCCGTACGTGTAGCGCCCGCGGTTGCCACCCCCGATCAGCACGGCTTCGACCGCCGCCATCCGCTCCTCCTGCCTGCCGCGGCTATACTCCACGCCACCGCGATGAAGCAATCCCACATGAAAGCCCAGGGCGCCACGGCGCCGCACGGCGAAGCCGAGCCGGAGGCGCTCGCGAGGATCGTAGACCTGCGCGGCATCGGCCGGTACCGCCGGCACCTGCTGCTCTGCACGGGGCCGGATTGTGCGCCGAGCGAGGAGGCGCTCCGCTCGTGGGAGTACCTGAAGCGACGCATCCGGGAACTCGACCTCCACGGCGCGGGCGGTCTCTACCGTTCCAAGGCGCAGTGTCTCCAGGTCTGCCGGAGCGGTCCGATCGCCGTGGTCTATCCCGAAGGCACCTGGTACCGGGGCTGTACGCCAGAGGTTCTCGAGCGGATCCTCCAGGAACACGTGATCCGAGGGGTGCCGGTGGCCGAGTTCGCCTTCGCCGAGAATCCGCTGCCGGAACCCGAAGAATCCCGCCCGCGATGACCGTCCGCACCCTTCTCGGACGGGATCATCACGCGCTCGGCGAGATCGCGATCGACGCGCTCGATCGGGCGGCGCTCGCCATCTCGCTCGGTGGAGCATCGAAGGTCTACGCGCATACCGACCCGAACGAAGACGCCGCGCTCCTCGTGAGCGGAGCGGGCGGACTGCTCGTCGCGGTGGCCGACGGACACGGGGGCGCCGACGCCGCCGAGATCGCGCTCGGCTCGCTCACCCCGCGGGCGGAGCAATGGACCGCCGGCCCGAGGCGAGAGCTCGCTTGGCGCGACGAGGCCATTGCGGCGCTCCTCGACGCAAACCGCACGATCCGCGAAGCGGCCGCGCGCGGCGGGCGGAGGCTCTCGCGAACCACGCTCGCATTCGCCCTGATCCGCGAAGGCGATCCCTGGATCCGCTTTGCGTCGATCGGCGACAGCCACGTCTTCCACGTGACTCCCGAGGGCGCCCTCGACCTCGCGCGGGCAAAGGAGCACGACGCTGGCCATCCGCCTTCCGACGGGACCTACTTCCTCGGCTTCGGAGACGAGACCGAAGCGGGCCTGGCCGACAAGGCGCACGTCGGCTCCGAACCGCTGCCGCGAACGCTCGCGGTCGTCCTCGCCACCGATGGCCTTTCGGAACGCGGAGTCGGCGTCGACGAGCCGGAGGACGTCGTTGCGATGCGGACCCGCGAGGCGACGTCGGCGCAGGGACCGCCTGCGATCGCGCTCGCCCGGGGCGTCGCCGATGCCGCCGTCTCGGCGCAACGCCGGCGCCGCTCCGGAGACAACGTCGCGGTGGCAGCCGTCTGGTTCGGCGAGCACGGCGACTGAGCCTTCCTCGGGACCGGCCCCGCTACACGCTCGCGACGAGCGAAGCGACGTGTTCGGCGATGGCGGCGGAGGCCGTGAGGCCGGGCGACTCGATCCCGACGAGATTCACGAAGCCCGCGAGCCCGCGCGCCGACTCCTCCGCGACGACGAAATCACGGAAGCCCTCGCCGGGGCCGGCGAGCTTCGGCCGGATCCCCGCGTAGTCGGGCGAGAGCCAATCGTCCCGCAGGTCGGGGAGATAGCGACGGATCGCGGCGGCGAACGCCTCCCGTCGCGTCGCATCGACCTCGTAGCTCGCAGTCTCGACGTACCGGGCGTCGGGCCCGAAGCGGATCCTGCCTCCGAGATCGAGTGTCGCGTGGATGCCGAGCCCGGCCTCGGCCGGCACCGGATAGACGAGGCGCGAGATCCGTACCGGCGCTCCCGGAGCGAGCGCGAAGTAATCCCCCTTGCATGGATGGAGCCGGTACCCGCAGGCGTCGACGTCGAGGCCCGCGAGCGCGGCGATCCGGTCGCTCCCGAGGCCCGCAGCGTTCACGACCGCCGCGCAGACCACCGACGACACCGTCCCGTCGGCATCGCGCACCCGGAGCCGATAGCCGCCGGCGATCTTCTCGATCCCGCGCACTTCGCTGCGAAGCGCGAGCAAAGCCCCCGCGCCCTCGGCTTCGGCGAGAAACGAGAGCGAGAGCGCGTGCGCGTCGACGATCCCGGTGGCCGGTGAGAAAAGCGCCGCCACCGCCCGGACGCTCGGCTCGAGCGAAGCCACGGCTTCGGCGCCGATGATCTCGAGGCCCGAAGCGCCGTTCTCCGTCCCGATGCGGCGGAGGCGCTCGAGCACCTCGACCTCGGCCGGATCGGTCGCGACGACGAGCTTTCCGGTCCGCCGCGCCGGAATCCCGAGCCTCGCGCAGCGCTCTTCGATCCGCTCGCGACCCGCGACGCAGAAACGCGCCTTCGAGCTTCCGGGCGGATAGTAGAGCCCGGCATGCAGCACCTCGCTGCTCCGGCTCGTCGTCTCCCGGGCGATCGCGTCGTGGCGCTCCACGACGAGCACGCTTCGACGCTTGCGGGCGAACGCCGCCGCGGTCGCGAGCCCGACGATGCCCGCGCCGATCACGGCGACGTCGACCTCGGGACGCCCCGGGATCAACCCTCTCGCCCGCGACCGACGGGCAAGAAACCTCCCGGTCGCAGCAGGCCCACGAACGAGCGGCGCCGCGCCGGCGTCGCACCGAGCAGCAGCGCGAGCGAGATGAGAAGATAGGCCCCCATGAATCCCCAGCGGACCTCGGTGCTCGGCAGCAGGAGTTGGCCGAGGAAGAGGACGCCGAGAAGCAGCGCCTCGTTGCGCCCGAAGCGCATGTCGGCGATCAGGATCGTCGCGAGCAGCGACTGCGCGGAGGTGAGCAGGAGTTCTTCGGTCTGTCGGGCATCGAGGGGGAGTCCGTCGAATCCCGATGAGGAGAGCGCGAAGGCGATCGGGATCGCTCCGACGAGCAGTGTCCACTGATTCACCTTCGAGGAGACGAGCGCACCGATCCCGACGCTCGCCCTCCCCTTCCACGCGAAGAGCACGGCGATCAGGAACTCGGGCGACTCCGACGCGAGCGGAGCCAGCCATTGAACGAGCAGGAACTCGTCGAACCCGTGGTTGCGGCCGACGTGGACCAGCCCCTCGGCGAAGGGCTCTGCCGAGATGTAGATCGCGTACGCCGCGAACACGAAGAGCGCGAACGACCAGATCCGCCGGCCGAGGTCGCGGAACTCGTGATCGATCAGCGCCGGCGGCCCCTCGAGCTCGACCTCATCGGCGCCGCCTCGCATCGCGCGCAGCACGTAGAGCGCGAAGATCGTGAGCAGCACGCCGGCGTCGAAGAGCCCGATGCTGCCGTCGAGCGGGATCAGGAACGAGTAGATCGTCGCGAGCAGCAAGAAGCGGATTTCGAGCCCTTGGCGGGGGTCGAGCGCGAGTTCGTTCGTTCGCTGACGCCGGCAGCCGACGAGCGCGACCAGCGCCCATCCGAAGCCGATCAGCAGGCGGTTCGACCCCGTCATGTTGGCGACGGCGTACGGCGCGTAACTCACGTCCTCGCCCGCCTTCCACGCGAAGTGGAGATCGACCGCGTACTCGGGGAGGACGCTCACCAGCGCGAGCACGAGCAGCGCGAGCGATTGCGGGATGTCTCGCTCGGCGAGCTCGGTCGCGAACGAGAGCAGGAATGCGCCGCCCACGATCGCGAGACCCGCGAGCAGCGAGATCAGCTCGGGGGAAGCGCCCATGCCGCCGACGCCGTGCGCCACCACCCACGGCAGCGGCAACGAGGACGCCGCTGCGAACCAGACGAGGTCGCGACGACGCGGACGTCTCGCGGGCCCGTGGCCCATCAGATCGTGGCGCCGAACTCGCGCTCGTAGCGGGCGCGGAATGCCTGCAGGTCGATCTGCAGCCCCTGGGTGCCCTGTCTCTCGATCTTGAGCGCGCCGAGAAGGCTTCCGATGCGACCGGCGGTCTCGAGCGGCAGGCCGCGCGAGATCCCGAACAAGAGCCCACCGCGGTAGGCGTCGCCGCAGCCGGTGGGATCGACCACCCGAGCGGCAGCGACGGGGGGAACGTCGACGCGGCCGTCGCGGCGCAGGATCTGTGATCCCTTCTCGCCGAGGGTCACGACGACCGTCCCGGCGCGGCGCACGAGCGCGTCCTCGCTCTCCCCGGTCCTCGAGAGGGTGAGCGACCACTCGTAATCGTTCACCACGTAGAGAAAGGCGCCATCGACGAGTTCGAGGAGTTCTTCTCGCGTGAAACTCGAGAGCTGCTGCCCCGGATCGACGACGGCCGGCTTTCCTGCGGCCTTGAGCTCACGAGCCACCCGCAGCATTGCGCGCTTCGCGTTCGGCGAAACGATCCCGAGCGAGATCCCCGGACCCGCATCGGCGAGTCCGAGGCCCTCGGCCTGCTCCATCGCACCCGAATGGAAGGCCGTGATCTGGTTGTCGTCGAGATCGGTGGTGATGAAGGCCTGCGCGGTCAGCAGATCGTCGTGGACGCGGATCCCGCGGCGCGAGATCCCGTGTCGGTCGAGCCACTCGGCGTACTCGCCGAAGTCGCTGCCGACGGTCCCGAGCACGATCGGCTCCTCGCCGAGGAGACGCAGGTGGTAGGCGATGTTGCCGGCCGTTCCGCCGAAGCTCTTGCGAAGCGTCGGCACGTGGAAGGCCACGTTCAGCACGTGCAACCGATCCGGAAGGATGTGGTTCTTGAAGCGGTCCGGGAAGACCATGATGAAATCGATCGCCAGCGACCCGCTCACCAGGACGGACATGGGACCTCCGGACGGGGCAGTCTCGCGGCGGCCGACGCCCGCGTCAATGATAGAATCCGGCCCCATGCGCATCGCCGACCGCTACGCCCGCGGCGGACCCGTCGTTTCCTTCGAGTTCTTCCCGCCGAAGACGGAAGCCGGGTTCCGCTCGCTCTACCGGACCATCGCCGAGCTCGAGAAGCTCCGCCCCGGCTTCGTCTCGGTGACGTGGGGAGCCGGCGGATCGACCCGGAGCCAGACCGTCGAACTCGTGACCCGGATCGAGCGCGAGATCGGCATCACGGCGATGGCGCACCTGACCTGCGTCGGCGCGAGCGCCGAGGACCTCGCCGGGATCCTCGACCGGCTCGCCGAGGCCGGGATCGAGAACGTGCTGGCGCTGCGCGGTGACCCGCCGCGAGGCGAGACGGATTGGAGGCCCGTCGCGGGCGGCTTCTCCCACGCTTCGGAGCTCGCCGGCTTCATCCGCGGGCGCTGGTCGTTCTGCCTCGGCGGGGCCTGCTATCCCGAAAAGCACCCCGACGCCCCGAGCTTCGAGGCCGACCTCGACGCGCTGCGCCGCAAGGTCGATGCCGGCGTCGAGTTCCTGATCACGAACCTCTTCTTCGACAACGGCGACTACTTCCGTTTCGTCGACCGGGCGCACGGCTGCGGAATCGGCGTGCCGATCGTGCCGGGCATCATGCCGATCGTGAGCGTCGCGAACATCCGCCGCATCGCGTCGCTCTCCGGCGCGCGGATCCCCCCCGCGCTCGAAGCGGAGCTCGTGAAGGTGGGCCCCGACGACGCGTCCGTGATGGAACTCGGCATCGATTGGGCCACCGAGCAATGCCACGAGCTCCTCGAAGCGGGAGTCCCCGGGCTCCACTTCTACACGCTCAACCAATCGCCGGCGACGCGCCGCATCCACGGCTCGCTGTTCCCGGCGTGAGCCCTTCGAGCTCGCCGTTGCGAGTCGCCGTCCTGCTCTCGGGATCGGGAACGAGCCTCGAGAACCTCTGCCGGGAGATCGATGCGGGGCGGGTGCCGGCGCGCATCGTGGCCGTCGTCTCGTCGAAGGCCGAGGCCGGAGGGCTCGCGCGAGCGACGCGGCGGGGGATCCCGGCCATCGCTGTACCCCGCAAGGACCATCGCGACCTCGACCGCTTCAACGATGCGCTCCACGAAGTGCTCGCGCGCTTCGATCCGGGGCTCGTGGCGCTGCTCGGTTTCCTCTCGCCCTTCCAGCTCCGCGGCCGTTACGAGGGCCGGGCGCTCAACGTGCACCCTGCCCTCGTTCCGGCTTTCTCGGGCAAGGGCTTCTACGGCCGGCGCGTCCACGAGGCCGTCCTCGCCGCGGGGGTCCGGGTCTCCGGCGCGACCGTGCACCTGGTCGACGACGAGTACGACCACGGGCCGATCGTGCTCCAGCGCGCGGTTCCCGTTTTCCAGGGAGACACGCCCGAAAGCCTGGCGGCACGCGTCCAGGCCGTCGAGCGGAAGCTCGTCCCCGAGGCCGTCCGCCTCTTCGCCGAGGGCAGGCTCCACGTCGAGGGCGGTCGGGTGGTGAGCCGGAACTCGCCTTGAACGCCCCTCCGCACGCGCTCGATTCCGACTCCGTCCTCGCGGCCCTCGGGTCGAGTCGCACGCGAGGCCTCGAAGAGCCCGAGGCTGCGCTCCGGCTCGATCGCGACGGCCCGAACGCTCCGGCGGAAGGCGGCTCGCGCAATCCGCTCTGGCTGCTCCTCGATCAGCTCCGTGCGACGATGGTGCTGATCCTGATTCTCGCAGCGCTCCTCGCCGCTGCGCTCGGCTCGACGAAAGACACGATCGCGATCGGAACGATCGTCGTGCTCTTCGCGATCGTCGGCTTCGCGCAGGAGTACCGTGCCGAACGGGCGATCGCGGCGCTTCGCCGACTCGCGGTCCCCGTGGTCCGCGTGCTGCGTGCCGGAGCCATCCGCGAAGTGCCGTCGGTCTCGCTCGTTCCCGGGGACGTGATCCTCCTCGAAGCGGGATGCGTCGTTCCCGCGGACGCTCGCGTGATCGACTCGCAGAGCCTGCGAGCCATGGAAGCCGCGCTCACCGGGG